>NZ_FMUY01000001.1:0-375144 GCF_900101325.1 Pseudobutyrivibrio sp. AR14 | reverse complement strand
CAAGATTGCCGAGGCATACCCATATTAGGTTGGTTGTTCCAAGACTGCCGAGGCATACCCATATTAGGTTGGTTATTCCAAGACTGCCGAGGCATTCTCCAATTAGGTTGATTATTCAATGATTGCTGAGGTCTAGCATAGTACTGGTTCTGTTGGTGTGAGTATTGATTTTGTTGTCTAGCGTTCTCTCGATTCCTTAGGTAATCATTTTTATTTTGCGGACGTAATGGCTGCTGATTGTTTATCTGTGGAATGTTTTGGCGATTTCGTGGGATTTTTATTACTATTATACGGACGAAACCTAAGTTTAAATTCATTTTTACTTTACCCATATTTTCAGGGTTAAAGTTGCTTCCTTGATTGCCGCTATTTTGAGCATTTCCATAATTAGATATAGGCTCTTTTGGAGCTGAGCCATATTTGTTTCGGTTAAAATTATTCTTAAATTGTTCGTATAAACCCTTATCGAAAAATCTATCATTACTTAAAGCAGTATTATCATTACTTTGTTGAGACCTATCATCCAATGTTTGTAATTTATCAAATTGATTTTTCTGCTCAGGAATTATTGGTTTATTTAAACCATAATTTTTTCTTCTATTTTTGTTACGTTTTGCGCGTGCTTTTGTTAAATCTTTAGAATAATATTTTTTCCCCCGAACAGTATTTAAATCCTTAACAACATCTTTGCAAACAAAATTAGCGTTATCAACAACAGTTCTTCCTAAGTATTCTGAAGTTGCATTACGAAGGTCTTTATTATTTTTGATATTTCTATTGTCTGGGATACCATTCCTTTGTAAGTAATTACAGTGATCTATTTCCCTTTCGAGGTAAGATTTAATTGCGTTATAATCTTTATCAGTACCAAGATCTTTATAGAAAGTTGCAATATCTAAGAATTGCTTAGCAAGTCTTTTCCTTTCATCAAGTGGATTATTACCGCTGGTTAAATCACTTATGCTTGTTGGCATATTAATCCTCCTTTTTAGCTCAAATATAATTATTAGATAACATTTATATTTCAATAAAAATAAAAAGTTTTTTCCAGCGAGTTAATAAATTTAGTATATTTCTCATATAAAAAAAGAAATGTAGATAATATGAATAAAAAGAAGAGAGCATTGTTACTAGTGGTTAAGTAACAATGCTCTTTTTAATTAGTTACTGTTTATGACGCTTGTTTTTTTGATTTACATTATTTGAAGTTGAAGCTGAATTGGTATTTACTTTTTCTTTTTGTTTTTTTTGATTATCTGACTTAGGCTGATATGGATCCTCAGGTTTTATGCCAACTGCTGTAAGTATTTTATTGATATTATCGCGAAATTCTTTTTCAGCTCTATTGTCTCGAGGTTGATTTTCTGGCTGTTTTCCTTTGTTTCTTCTGGCTGTACTATATGTTGGCTCGTTATATGAATCCAATGGAGTAGTGGTAAGACGAGATTGCTCATAAGATGGCGTTTGGTTTTCAAGCATTTTACTTTCGGCTCTAAAATATTTTAATGCATCTTCTAGTCCGTTATCTTTGTGTAAATTATTTCGATTCAACTCAATTGAATCTTTATGTTTGATTCTTTTTCTACTTAATAAATTTGAGTAGTCATCTCTAGTTGTATTTTGTGACTGGTCAAACTCAAATTTAGGAAGATTTCCATGTAGAGCAGATCCTGGAGGATACATTGTATTGTGATTTAAATTTGTGGAATTGAATTCTTGCATTTTTGTTCTCCTTTCAATCTAGTTGTGATAAAAATTCATCCCAAGTATTATTCAATAAATGTGTTAATTTTTTTCCAGAAATAAAAAAATCTTGAAGCGAGAATTGCTTCAAGATTTTTCATATTGTTATTTAAGCTTAAGGCTTCTAGTATTATTAATTTTAGGAGAAGGAGGGGTAGGAGATTGCTGGCCGGCTCGAACTAAAGGAGGGTTAACTTTATTTGCATATTTGGCATGTATGTTTTCTTCTTTCGTTAAATAGTATTTAATTAAATTCTTAAACTTCAAATTTAATTTAATAATATTTCTTTATAGTATTATGTTATTGTTTTTGATGACTTCTGGCAGAGTTGACACTTTGGGTCGATGATGAGTCGTTTCGCACAATTTCTTTCCCTTTAGATTGAGGCGTCTGAGATATATTACTGTTATATTTGGCTATGTAGTATGATTGAATAAGTTTTTGGTTATCTACTAATGTCTTAGCAATAGTATCATTCTCTGAATTTGATAGGAACTGCATATTTATATTTCCATCCCTTTGTTCTCGAGCTTTTCCGGCATAATTGGATTGATCTCGTGGAGGAATTTCATAATGGTTGGCTGCTCGATAAAGTTCGGCTTGTGCCTTGTTGAGTCGCTGATCATGTATTTCTAATGTTCGTTGATTTTGCTCATATTCTGGTCGAAAAGTTTGTTCTCGCTGTTGCATTTTTTTATTTATATTTTGGATGTCTTTATTTATTTTTTGAATTTGTTTTTCGTAATATTGTGGTACACGTTCGTTTTGTAAATTTCTAATAAATATCTCTTGATTTGCTTTTTGCAAGTTTCGTATTTTTTCTTCGCCCTGTTTTAGCTTAGCGTTATTTTCGCGTATTTCTTGAGCTAATTGAACTTTTTCCGGAGGTTTTCTATTGGATACTTCGTGGTCGTTTGGATTTATTGGTCTATTTAGGCCACCATTTTCGTTTCGTATTAAGTCTCGATTGTGAATGTCGCGGCTTAAATCTTTTTTAAAAATATTTTTACCGTGTACCTTGTTTAAATCTTTTACCATTTGATTTGAGGCTTTGTTGTTGTTATCGATAATAGTTCTTCCCAGATATTCTAGGGTCGCATCTCTCAAGTCTCGATTGTTTGCCGGATAATTAATATTATTCTCGTTTCCATTTTCATGAGCTACTTTATCAGCTCTGGCATACTCTAATTGTTCGTTTAAATATTTTTTGATTTGTCTTGTGTCGCTTGTAGTCGCCTGTTCTTCATACCTATTTACAATTTTTAATAAATCTTTACATAGGTTTATTCTTTCATTGATAGGGTCTTTTTGCTTTTTAAAGGGGTTTAACTTTGCCATTTAGAATTCTCCTTTCGATGGGATTATTAAATAGTTATAGTTCTGTAATTACTTCAATGATTAATTTATTTTTTTTCCAAATTTGAAAAATATTATTATTTCTATTTAGTAATTATATTTTTATGGTAGAGGAGAGTAGTCTTGATATAGAAATAAAAAAGAGAATAGAGCTAACAATTAATTAGTTCTATTCTCTAAAAAATTAGTTACATTGAACGCACAGAAGTATTACTACGTTGAGAATCATTACGTGTAAGACTAGTTTGTCTTTGAGGATGGCGATTTGTATTGGTCGTAGTATTCCTTGCATCTGGATTTCTCTGGGTATATGATTCGGCATTATTTATTTGATCAGTAGGACTTGTATGATAAAACTTTTGTTGTGTATGTTTTGCGTTGCTATTGCTCTGATTAGCGTTAAGAGTTCTATATCTCTCTGCCCGTGCCTGGGATTTCATCAATTCTTCTGCAGTGAGATTTTTAGGGGGCGTGTTCGTTAATTTTGGTTTACTTGTACTTTTTATATTAGGTGCCTCAGTTTTTGGCTGCCAGTTAGGTTGGTTTTCAGGATTTCGTGGGCCCATAGGTGGTCTACTTTGATATTGTGATTGATTACGTAATTGTGAATATCTTGATTGACCTATTCGTGCTGTATCGACATCAATGGGGTCAGGATTATTAACTACATGTAGTCTAGTCTCAGGTATAAATGGGACTTCTGGTGCAGTTGGTGCAAGTGGTACAGGATGTCCTTCTGGAGAATGTGGTATCGGTGGTGTTCGTGGTATAGGTTCGGTTTCGGCTCTATCTTGATTATTATGTTCGCTCATCTGATTTTGTCTATAGTTTTTGTATGCCTTTGACATTTGCTGGCCTTTAATTTTCTGTTCAAGAGTCAAAGGCCTACCAGGTGTTGTACTTAGTCGGGGTCTTATATTGCTATTTTGCAATGGATGTTGAACTACATTTGGTCTGGTATTTTGTTGAGTGTTATCTGTGTTTGGTGAATTATTTAATGCCATTTTTTCTCCTTTCAATATTAGGATTTTTTATTTGTCATTGTTACATCTATAATTCAATAAGCTTTGATGGTTTTTTCCAAAAAATAGAATCCTTGAAGCAAAAAACTTCAAGGATTAATGGTTATAATATACTTTTTTTGTCAAATTTAGTATTAGCCATTGTTTGAGAGGCTTTCATTTTATTATTTTGGTCTAGAATTTTGGACGATTATTCTAGGATATTTATTGGTGGTTCGCATTTCGTCGCTGACGAGTTGGGGCATTAGATGAACTTGCTTCATTCTTGACTTTTGTTGCCCCTGCTCTATTGGATGTGTTGTTATCTATTGCAGTATAGCTATTTGAATTATTTGATGATGCAGCCCTTGAATTATAACTATTGTCAGGAGGAAGTGGTGTATTTGTAAATCTTGTTTGAGGCTGAACGAATCGATCTGGTCTTACAAAATCACGATTAACGTTATTATTATTAATATTACTATTTTTATTTAATCTTTTACGATTTCGTTCCATAGAATCTACAATATTTGTTATACGATATGTTTGGTTGTTATTATTATTCTGTGGATTATTATTCTGTGCATTATTATTTTGTGGATTATTATTCCGTGCATTATTATTCTGTGCATTATTATTCTGTGCAGTAGGCTGATTTAAAGTAAATCTTGACCTTGGTCCTTGTGCAATAGGAGAGTTTAATGGATTTACAGTTCGTGGATCTAATCCACCCAATCCTTGTTGTGCATTTAATCGTTGCGCCGCTTGATTCTGAATTTCTTGGTTGTGTTGGAAAAAGTTCCTAAGTGAGCTTGTTCTTATAGGGGTGCTCATTTCATTTTGCTGGTTTGCATTCATTCGATTACTATATTCTCCTCTGTTTTGTGGCATGATTGTTCTCCATTTATTTATGTAATTAAATTTACGGTTACACATTTAGTTCAATGAGTCTTTATACTTTTTTTCCATAAATAAAAAAATCCCTGAAAGTTTTTGTCTTTCAGGGATAATATTTAACTAATGTTACTTATTAATAATACTGTTTAATGTTCTGAAAAAGTTAGGATAGGAGATGCAACAACATTCTTCGTTATCGAAAGTTGTTTCTCCTTGGGCTACAAGGCCTGCTATGGCAAATGACATTGCAATTCTGTGATCTAGATACGTCTTTACGGTAGTACCTTTAAGTGGATTACCTCCATTTATAATCATTCCATCATCAGTAGGAGTGATATCGCATCCCATATTTTTAAGATTCTCGGTGACAGTAGCGATTCGATCGCTTTCTTTTACTTTAAGCTCTGCAGCATCTTTGATAGTAGTAGTGCCAGATGCGCATGCAGCCATGACAGCAATAACTGGAAGCTCATCTATAAGAGTAGGGATAATGTCGCCTGAAACCTCACAGCCATGTAAAATACTGCTAGTTACATGAATATCTGCTACAGGCTCTCCCGATACATTTCTTTCATTTAATAATTCAATGTTTCCACCCATATCCTGAGCAACTTTTATGATGCCGGCTCTTGTTGGATTCGTATTTACGTTTTTTATAAGCAAGTCGGCATTCTCGCAGATTAATCCTGCAACAATGAAGTATGCTGCGGAGGAAATATCTCCAGGAACCTCTATTTTTTGGCCGATTAGTTTTGGGTTGCCAACGATAGAAGCGGTAAGACCTTCTGATTTAATATCTGCACCAAATCCAGAAAGCATCAGCTCTGTATGATTTCTAGATACTACAGGCTCTGTGACAGAAGTAACACCATCCGCGTATAATCCAGCAAGTAATACACATGATTTAACCTGTGCGCTGGCAACAGGAGAATCGTAGTGGATTGCTTTTAATGGTGCACCGCCGATTTCTAGTGGGGCGCATCCGTTATCCTTAATTGAGCGAATATGAGCACCCATTTGAGTAAGAGGAGTAATGATTCTGCCCATTGGTCTTTTTTGAATTGATTCATCGCCGTTGAGAGAAGATACAAATGGCTGACCAGCAAGTATACCCGATATAAGACGGGTGGTAGTTCCGCTGTTTCCCACATCCAGCATCTGACTAGGTGCCTTAAGTCCGTGAAGACCCTTTCCGTGGATAACGACGTGATCTGCATTTTGAGAAATATCAATACCCATAGCTCTAAAACAACCTATAGTAGAGCGGCAGTCTGCACCATCTAAAAATCCAGTTAACTCGGTGGTTCCCTCTGAAATTGCGCCAAACATAACACCGCGGTGGCTGATAGATTTGTCTCCAGGAACTTTTATTTCACCTTTTAAGCTATTTGCTTTTGTTATTGCCATTAATTTGTCCTCTGTCTTACGTAATAATTATTGTGTGTGAGAGTGGTCTGAGCCTTTTTCATAGCATCTTCTGTGTAGAACTCAATTCGAAGTACACCAGGCTCAAATTCTCGATTGTGAATGATGTCGATATTTTTGACGCTGATATCAACATCGGAAAGGAGCTGAAGTACTCCAACTAATGTACCAGGTTTGTCATCTATATCGCAGTATAATTCGTAAAAGCGAATTAAAGCATTTTCAGGAATAGTAATAGAGTCTCTATAGTCCTTAGCCTTTGACCAAAGTTTAAGTATTTCGTCTGCATCAGATTCATCGATTGCTTTTCTAAATGTCTCAAGCTCTTCCTTATAAGCATCAAGTAATTTTAATATAGCCTGACGGTTGCTAAGGAAAATGTGCTGCCACATAGTAGGTGAGCCAGATGCGATTCTTGTGATGTCCTTAAAACCGCCTGCTGCAATAGTCTTGCAAGTGGTGCGCTCATCATCATTGTCCTGAACAAGATTAACAAGGGAAGCTGCAATTACATGTGGAAGATGCGATACAGCTGCAGTGGCCTCATCATGCTCCTCAGAAGATAGCTTAATAGGAATGGCACCAAGTGATTTGATGAATTCGCCAAATTCGTTGTAAGTATCCTGATTCATATCTGCATCAGCTGTTAGGATATAATATGCGTTTTCGAGAAGTCTGGCATCTGAGTGCTCTAGACCAGTAAGTTCTGAGCCTGTCATAGGATGTCCACCAATAAATTGACTCGTGACACCTAGCTCTCTTGCAACAGCAGTAATATCTCCCTTAACTGAGCCAACATCAGTAATGATGCAGTCTGGCATAACTACGTCCTTTAATTGCTTTAAATAATCACAGTTGATTTTAACTGGACTGCAAAGGAAAATGATATCGCACTGACCGAACTGATGGATTTTCAGTAATCCATTATTATCAATAAGATGCTCCTCGTAGGCAGCTTCCACTGTGGATTCTCTGGAAGCTGTGGCAAGAATCTTAGTATTTGGATATTTTTTTAGAATGGCTTTTGCAATACTTCCGCCGATTAATCCTAGGCCAACAAAGCCGATTGTTTTTGCTTTCATAAGAATTATCCCCCTGTGGTTGAAATGGAAAATACGGATTCACTTCAACGCTTTAAAGTAAGAATATATTTATATAATAGCATATATTTTCATTGTAAATAGTCTGAATATTGATTAAAATAAAATTAAGTTTTTACACAGCAAGGCGCGGCGGGGTTAAGGCGTCAAATAATTATTGGGAGGTAAGACACATGAAGGTTTTTACTACGGACAAAATTAGAAACGTTGTGTTACTTGGTCACAGCGGGGCGGGCAAAACCAGTCTCATCGAATCAATGGCTTTTCTGGCTGGTCAGATCAGCAAGCCAGGCACTATCGAGGCTGGTAATACCATTAGTGACTATGACAAATTGGAGCAGAAAAACAAGTTTTCTATTTACACATCTTTAGTTCCAATCATTTGGGGCGATACTAAGATTAATTTCCTAGACACACCAGGATATTTCGATTTTGTTGGAGAGGCTGAAGAAGCTGTTTCTGCAGCTGATGCAGCTATTATTGTTATTTCAGGTAAAAGCGGAATTGAGGTTGGTACAAAGAGAGCCTGGGAGATGTGCGACAAATTTAATCTTCCTAGAATGGTATTTGTAACTGACATGGATATAGATGATGCCAGCTATAGAGAAATAGTTGAGGAGCTCCAAAGCCTTTATGGTAAAAAGATTGCTCCTTTCCATCTTCCAATTAGAGAAAATGGCGAATTTGTTGGCTATGTAAATGTTATTCAGCAGATGGGTAAGCGTTGGAAGGCTGACGGCACTGTAGAGCATAGTGATGTGCCAGATTACAATCAGGAATATTTAGAGAAATATCGTGAAGCTCTTATGGAGTCTGTTGCTGAGACATCAGAAGAGTTTATGGATAGATATTTTGGTGGCGAGGAGTTCTCAGAGGATGAAATCAGACAGGCACTTCGTGTAAATGTGGCTTCTGGTGATATTGTCCCTGTTATGATGGGTTCTAATCTTACTAATAGAGGTCAGTATACAATGCTTACTGATGTGGTTAAGTATTTACCATCACCAGCAGATTGTGTTATCACAGGAATTAACGCAAATACTAATGAGGTTTATGAGGCAAATTATGACTTCTCTAAGCCTAAGTCAGCTTATGTATTCAAGACAATTGTTGACCCATTTGTAGGTAAATATTCTCTTATAAAAGTTAATTCAGGCGTATTAAAGACAGATGATTTGCTTTATAACAAGCACAAGGAATCTGAAGAGAAGATCGGTAAGCTTTATATTTTAACAGGCAGCAAGCCAGAGGAAGTACCTGAGGTACATGCAGGTGATATTTGTGCTCTTTCTAAGCTACAGAAAGTTGCTACTACAGATTCACTTTCTACTAAGGCTAATCCAATTCTTTACATTAGAACACCTCTTTCTGTGCCATATACATACAAGAGATATAAAGCAAAGAATAAGGGTGATGAGGATAAAATTGCTCAGGCTATGGCAAAGCTTTGCGCTGAGGATTTGACTATTAAGGCTGTTAATGACGGCGAAAATAGCCAGTCACTTATCTATGGTATTGGCGATAGACATATTGATATGCTTGTTCAAAAGCTCAATGAAAAATATAAAGTAGATATTGAGCTTAGCCAGCCAAAGATTGCATTTAAAGAGACAATCCGTGGAAAGGCCGATGTTGAGTATAAATATAAGAAGCAGACAGGTGGTCATGGACAGTATGGCCATGTAAAGATGACATTTGAGCCATCTGGAAATATGGAAGAGCATTATAATTTTACAGAGTCAGTTGTTGGTGGTGCTGTTCCTAAGAATTATTTCCCTGCTGTTGAAAAAGGATTGCAGGAAGCTGTTCTTGCCGGACCTCTTGCAGCATATCCAGTAGTTGGTATTCACGCTAATCTTTACGATGGAAGCTATCATCCAGTTGATTCTTCCGAGATGGCATTTAAAGTTGCTGCCAAGGGAGCGTTCAAGGATGGCATCATGAAAGCCAATCCAATTCTTCTTGAGCCTATTGAGACACTGAAAGTTGTTGTACCTGATACATATACCGGTGATGTAATGGGTGACTTAAACAAGAGACGTGGTCGTGTACTTGGTATGAATCCTACAGAGACCGGAGGCAAGACAGAAGTGCTTGCAGAAGTACCTATGGCAGAGCTTTATGGATACGATACTCAGCTTCGTTCTATGACTGGAGGCTATGGAACATTCTCTTATGAGTTAGCTAGATATGAGCAGGTTCCATCTGATGTTCAGGCTAAGGAGGTCGAGAGAAGAGCTAATAAGCTTAAGGATGTAGAAGAGGAATAAATATTTTTAATATTAATGGGGGCTACCTTTTGGTAGCTCCTTTTTTATTTGGTATTGACAAAAATAAGTTACGGTATTAATATACTACCTATAATATGTGCGTAAATAAATTGGAGAAAAATGTATATGAAAAAGAAGATTTTAAATTTGCTTGCTTTAATGCTTGTTCTTTTGATTGCAACACCTGTTGTTGCTAGGGCTTCTGAAACAGAGTCGGTTGGTGAGGTTACAGAGGATAAAGACGATTTCGTATTATCTAAGTTCGGTATAGAAGCAAGCTTCCCTGAAAAATACAGATATATCTATGATGAGAGTCAAGGATACAGGGATGAGGTGACTGACATTGGTATCCACACCAATGAAATTACATCAACAATAAAAGAAAATGGTATGTCCTACGATGCATTTTATATTGATGATGAAGGTTATCTTAACGAAGCTTATATGTCATATGCTCATGAATTTGGTGTTTCAGGAGATTTGAAAGATTGTTCTGATGACGAATTAGAAGATTTGTTAACTAAGGTAAAAACGGGTTTTTCCGTTTCTTCTCTTTATGGTGTATCTTGTGATTATTTAGATTCTTATCATACTGAAGATGGAGAAGTATTCTTTGTTTTTGATATGAAGAGTTTAAAAGAAGATGGCGATTTTCGTTCGGCTTGCTATTTTACAATTGTTAACGGAGATAGTTATTATTTCTATTTTAGATCATACAATCCAAATATTTTAATTGATGATTTGGTTAAGGAGGGAGAAGATTTTGTAGAGGGTGTTAAATTTACTGGTAGACCAGAAAAGGTGGAGGATACTTCTAATATTTCTGATTCAAATAATATTGCAAGTGATTCCAACATAATTACAGGACCAAAAACTAATAAGACAAGAGCTGGTAAGAACGCATTTGCTTCTCGCACTTTAGGTCGTGCTGCGGGAGCTGCGATTCTTGTTGGTGCAAGTTTTTTGGTTAATGCTGTGAAAAGAAAAAAGAAGGATAAATGATAAGTTCTGAGTTATTGAAAAATGTTAGTGAAAAAGGAGAATTGTTATGAAAAAAGGTATTATGCTTTCGCTTGCTATGGCAACGGTGTTTACAGTGGGGACTTCGACTGTATCTAAGGCTGCATCTGATGTTGTACTTGACTATGAAGATATTGATTTATCGATAACAATTAGTGACAAATACAATTATATCTATGATGCAGATAATAGTTATGGAGATGATATTTCTGAATATGGAATCAATCCAGATACCATTGTTAAGACTATTAAGTCTACACCAGGTGCATATTTTGAAGCTTTATATGTAGATGAAGATAATTACTTTAGAGAATCATACATGAATTATCTTGAAGGCGAGGATGAAATTGGTCACTTAAAGGATTATTCAAAAGAGGAAGTTGCTGAATTTGGAGAACAACTCAGTAAAGAAATGGAAAATTGGGTTGGAAAAGATGGTATTAAAAGCTTTGAATACAAGGATATCTTCTACACAGAAGGCGGTATACCATATTTTCAGTTTATAATGACAGGAACTAATGCAGATGGTGATTTTACCTCTGGATGTCTATGTACTATAGCTAATAACAACAATTATTATTTCTATACTCGTTCTTATGCGCCTTCTGTAGATGCAGCTTCTTTAATAGAAGATTCGCAGGAACTGGTCGAGGGCGTTGAATTTTACTTTGATAAGACAATTAAATCAGATGCCCATATTTCAGAAGGAATAGATTGGAAGAGGGTTGGATCTAAATCAGCTTATGGAGCTGTTTTTGGTGCCGTGATAGGAGCTTCTATTTCTGCCATTAATAAGAAAAATAAGAAAAAGAAAGAAAAAGTAAGTGAATAATTATTATTTTTCATAAATAATTAAAAGCTGTGATGAGTTTCCATTGCAAAACATCACAGCTTTTATTATAATTTCGTTTAGTTGTGGTAATGGGGCGAAATTTATTTTAATACATTACCATGGTGTTACATAATTTCGAGGTGAGAAAATGAAACATAATTTTAAAGCAATTGAGAAAAAATGGCAGGCAGCCTGGGAAAAGGACGACATTTTCCGAGCTGTTGATGGTTCTGATAAGCCAAAATTCTACGGTCTTGTAGAGTTTCCATATCCATCAGGCGCTGGTATGCACGTTGGACATATCAAGGCTTATTCTTCAGTAGAAGTAGTTTCAAGAAAGCGTCGTATGCAGGGATATAATGTATTATTCCCTATCGGATTTGATGCATACGGTCTTCCTACAGAGAATTACGCTGTTAAGACTAATACACATCCTAGAAAAATCACAGATGACAATATTAAAAAGTTTACTACACAGCTTAAGAGCGTAGGTTTTTCTTTCGATTATAGCCGTACAATCGATACAACTCAGGAGGATTACTACAAGTGGACACAGTGGATTTTCCTTAAGATGTTTGAAAAGGGACTTGTTTTCAGAGACAAGACTCTTGTAAATTATTGCCCACATTGTAAGGTTGTCCTTTCAAATGAGGATTCACAGGGTGGTAAGTGCGATATCTGCCACAGTGATGTTATTCAAAAAGAGAAGGACGTTTGGTACCTTCGTATTACTGAGTATGCTGATAAGCTTCTTCAGGGACTTGATGAAGTGGATTTCCCTGAGAATATTAAGCAGCAGCAGGTTAACTGGATTGGTAAATCTAAGGGTGCTTTCGTTAATTTCACACTCGAAGGAATAGAGGATAAGCTTGAAATTTATACTACAAGACCAGATACACTTTGTGGTGTAACTTTCATGGTTATCGCTCCTGAGCATCCATATATTGATAAGTATGCTGACAAGATTTCTAACATGGATGCAATCATGGCTTATAGAGCAGAGTGTCAGAAGAAGTCTGAGTTCGAGCGTACACAGCTTGTTTCTAAGGATAAGACTGGTGTTAGAGTTGAGGGATTTGATGCTATCAACCCAATCACTGGCAAGAAGATTCCTGTATTTATCTCTGATTACGTAATGATGGGTTATGGTACAGGTGCTATTATGGCGGTTCCTGCTCACGATCAACGTGACTGGGATTTCGCTACAAAGTTTGGCATTGATATTATCCCTGTAATTGAGGGTGGAGATGTTACAAAAGAAGCCTATACAGGCGAGGGTAACATGATTAATTCAGAGTTCCTTAATGGTCTTAACAACAAAAAGGACTCTATCGATAGAATGATTCAGGAATTGGAGAAGCTTGGTTGTGGTAAGGCTGGTGTTCAGTTCAAGATGAAGGATTGGGCATTTAATAGACAGCGTTACTGGGGTGAGCCTATTCCAATTGTACATTGTCCTACATGTGGTGATGTTGCAGTTCCTTATGATCAGCTTCCACTTAAGCTTCCTGTACTTGAGAAGTTTGAGCCAGGTACTGATGGAGAGTCACCACTTGCTAAGGTTGATAGCTTCGTTAATTGCAAGTGTCCTAAGTGTGGCGGTGATGCTAAGCGCGAGACAGATACTATGCCTCAGTGGGCTGGTTCTTCTTGGTACTTCCTTCGCTACATTGATCCACACAATGATAAAGAGTTTGCATCAATGGACAAGCTCAAGTACTGGATGCCAGTTGATTGGTACAATGGTGGTATGGAGCACGTTACACGTCACTTGATTTACTCACGTTTCTGGCATCATTTCCTCTATGACCTTGGTGTAGTTAATACTCCAGAGCCATACAAGAAGAGAAGTGCCCAGGGTATGATTCTTGGTGAGGATGGACAGAAGATGTCAAAGTCTCGTGGTAATGTTATTGATCCACTTGATATTGTAGATGCTTATGGTGCAGATACACTTCGTACATACGTATTATTCATGGGTGACTATGGCGCAGCTGCTCCTTGGTCAGATGCTTCTGTTCGTGGATGTAAGAGATTCCTTGAGAGATTTGCAGGTCTTACAGATATTGTTACTGATGAGCCTAACAGCGAGTCAATCGAGACTGGTGTTCACAAGACAATTAAGAAGGTATCTGAGGATATCGAAGCTATGAAGTACAACACAGCTATCGCAGCTATGATGGGACTTCTTAACGATATCGTTGCAGAGGGACATATTACAAAAGAGAATCTTATCTTACTTGTAAAGATTCTTTGCCCATTTGCTCCACATCTTTGTGAGGAGATGTACGCAGAGCTGGGAGGTGAGGGATATTGCTCACTTGCTCAATGGCCAGAATTTGATCCTAACAAGATTGTAGAGTCTACAATCGAGATAGCTGTTCAGGTCAATGGTAAGCTTAAGGCTACAATCAAAATCCCTAACGGATGTGAAAAGGATGAGGCTCTTTCTATTGCTAAGGCTGACGAGGCAGTTGCAAAGGCTCTTGAAGGCAAGAACCTTGTTAAAGAAATCTATGTACCAAACAAGATTGTTAACTTAGTTGTTAAATAATCTTTAAGATAACTATTATGAATTAGGTAACTATTGTTTTAAGTGAGGGGGCTCTAATTAACGATTTAATATAGCTTTCTATGAAATGTTTTTGTTTCAGAATGAGTTATATTAATTGTTAATGAAAGAGCCCCCGTACTATAAGGAGAAATATTTATGAGCAAAATTCAAATGACAACCCCACTTGTAGAGATGGACGGAGATGAGATGACTCGAATTCTCTGGCAGATGATTAAGGATGAGCTTTTGCTTCCTTTCATTGATTTAAAGACAGAGTATTATGATCTTGGTCTCGAGCACAGAAATGAGACAGATGATAAGGTTACAGTGGAGTCTGCAGAGGCTACAAAGAAATACGGTGTTGCTGTAAAGTGTGCAACTATCACACCTAACGCTGCACGTATGACTGAGTATAATCTTAAAGAGATGTGGAAGAGCCCAAATGGTACAATCAGAGCTATTCTTGATGGTACTGTATTTAGAGCACCAATCGTTGTAAAGGGAATTGATCCAAATGTTAAGTCATGGAAGAAGCCTATTACAATTGCTCGTCATGCATACGGTGATGTTTATAAGAACACTGAGATGGTAATCCCTGCAGCTGGTAAGGTTGAGCTTGTTTACACAACTGAGGATGGCAAGGAAGAGCGTGCTTTAGTTCATACATTCAATGGTCCTGGTGTTGTTCAGGGTCAGCACAATATCAATAATTCTATTGAGAGTTTTGCTCATAGCTGTTTTAAATTTGCTTTAGATACAAAGCAGGATTTATGGTTCGCTACAAAAGATACTATTTCAAAGAAGTATGACCATACATTTAAGGATATATTCCAGGAAATCTTTGATAAGGAATACAAGGATGCATTTGATAAGGCTGGTATCGAGTATTTCTATACACTTATCGATGATGCTGTAGCACGTGTTATGAAGTCAGAGGGTGGATTTATCTGGGCATGCAAGAATTACGATGGTGATGTTATGTCTGATATGATTTCATCTGCATTTGGTTCACTTGCTATGATGACTTCAGTGCTTGTTAGCCCTGCTGGTTACTATGAGTATGAGGCTGCTCACGGTACTGTTCAGCGCCATTACTACAAGCACCTTAAGGGTGAGGAGACATCTACAAACTCAGTAGCTACAATTTTTGCTTGGACAGGTGCTCTTAGAAAGCGCGGTGAGCTTGATAATATTCCAGAGCTTGCACAGTTTGCAGATAAGCTTGAGAAGGCTTGCGTTAAGACAATAGAGGATGGAAAGATGACTAAGGATTTAGCTCTTATCACATCTATTGAGAATCCTACAGTACTTAATTCTCGCGATTTTATCATTGAAATTCGTAAGACTCTCGAGGCAATGTAATAATTGTCAGACAACTATATATAGTGGTTAATCATATTGACATACACAATATAGTCTAATATAATAATCTCATGTTAATAGGCATGAGATTATTTTTTTGCCCATAAGTAGGAGAAAATTCATGGAGATGAATGTTAAGCTTCAGGTATTTGAGGGGCCATTAGACTTGCTTCTTCACCTGATTGATAAGAATAAAGTTGATATTTACGATATTCCAATCGTTGAGATTACTGATCAATATATGGAATATGTTCGAGCTATGGATAATAGTGACTTGGATATTATGTCTGAGTTCCTGCTTATGGCTACCACACTTCTTGATATTAAGAGTCGTATGCTTCTTCCTAGAGAGGAAAAGGAAGAGGACGGCGAAGAGGCTGAGGATCCACGTGCAGAGCTTGTTCAGCAGTTACTTGAGTACAAAATGTACAAGACTATATCTTATCAGCTTCGAGATAGACAGATGGATGCCAGCCTTGTATTTTACAAGGAGCCTACCATCCCTGATGAGGTTTTAAAGTACGAGCAGCCAGTTGACTTAGAAGAGCTTATGTCTGACCTTACTTTGAACAAGCTTAATGATATTTTTAACCAGGTTCTTAAGCGTCAGGATAATAGACGAGATCCAATCCGTTCTACATTTGGTAAGATTAAAAAGGAAGAGGTTTCATTGGAACAGAAGATGGAGTGGACTATCGCTTTTGCTAAGGCTCACAATACATTTAGTTTCAGAAACTTATTAGAAGCTGCTCATTCTAAGACAGAGGTTATTGTTACATTCCTTTGTATCTTGGAAATGATGAAGGCTGGACAGATTAATATTACTCAAGAAGATACATTTACTGATATTGTTATTGAGAGTAAGATTGCTGCTTAAAATGCATGTTTTTTGCGAGACAAAGAATATGCTCAAGAAGTGCCATTGCCGGAGGCAATTTTTAGATGGCATTTTTCCTTATTGAATTTGGAGGGAATATGGATATTAAAGAAATAGAGAATATAGTTGAGGGCATTCTTTTTGCAATGGGTGGCACAGTTGAGCCATCTAAGATTGCTAAGGCTCTTGAAATAGAAGATAAGCAAGTTGTTGAGGCTATCGAGTCTCTTAAGAAATCATACGAGGACAATAATAGAGGTATTACAATTACCGAGATAGATGGTGCATATCAGATGTGCACTAGCCCTGATATTTATGAGTATCTTATTAGGATTGCTAAGCAGCCTAAAAAATACGTACTTACGGATGTGCTTTTGGAGACACTTTCAATCATTGCATATAAGCAGCCTATCACTAAATCAGAGATTGAAAAAATCCGTGGAGTTTCCTGTGATTTTGCAGTTTCAAAGCTTGTTGAGTTTGGCTTATGTACAGAGCTTGGCCGTCTTGATGCCCCTGGTAGACCTATGCTTTTTGGTACTACAGAGGAGTTTTTACGCTCATTTGGTGTTAGCTCAATTGATGAACTGCCAGAGCTTTCTCAGACGCAGATTGAGGAGTTTAAAATGGAGGCCGAAAATGAGGCTAATAATGTAGAGGTTACAATATAATTTTTATACAAAAAACCACCCAAATTTTGGGTGGTTTTTTTATGACAATTTTTTAACACGATTTCGTTGAAAAGGGCTTAAATAAAGGGTATCATTATACTTGCGAGAAATTTGAAATATTTATATAAATGGAGGTATGAGATGGGTAATGATTTAAATCAGGCTCAGGCTAGAATTAACGCATTGCTTGATGACAACAGCTTTGTTGAGCTTCAGTCATTAGTAGTTGCTCGCAACACAGATTTTAACCTTGATGCAAAGAAAGAACCATCAGACGGAGTAATTATTGGTCATGGTCTCGTGGATGGCACATTAGTGTTCGTTTTCAGCCAGAACGCCGAGGTATTGGGCGGTACTATTGGTGAGATGCATGCAAAGAAGATTCTGTCGCTTTATGACATGGCACTTAAAGTTGGTGCTCCTGTCATTGGATTTATTGATTGCGGTGGAGTTCGTTTACAAGAGTCATTTGATGCTCTTGAGTCTCTAGGTGCAGTTATCGAGAGAGCAGCAGATGTTAAGGGCGTTATTCCTCAGCTTATTTGTGTAGCTGGTCAGTGCGGTGGTGGACTTTCAGTTCTTCCAGCAATTGCTGATTTCACATTTATGGTTGATGGCGCTTCATTGTTTGTTAATTCACCTGATACTATTACAGGTAATGATAAAGATACATCATCTGCAAAGTTCCAGTTCGAAGAGGCTGGTACAGTTGATATGTATGGCTCACTTGAAGAAGTTGTTGCTTCAATGCGCCAGGTTATCTCTATGATTCCTAATGATATCGTAGAGGCTACAGATGATCTTAATCGTGCTTCAGAAGGCCTTGATTCTAAGGTATCTGATGCAGCTGCAATTGCTACTGAGATTGCAGATAATAGAGAGTTTATCGAGCTTAAAGCTGGATATGCTAAGGAGATGGTTACTGGTCTTATCAAGCTTGATGGCGTTACCATCGGTGTAGTTGGAAATAGAGAAGTTGATGGAGAAGCATATCTTTCAGCTATCGGTTGCGAGAAGGCTGCTGATTTTGTTGAGCTTTGCGATATGTATGAGATTCCTGTTCTTTCTATTACAAATGTTGCAGCATTTAAGTCTTGCACATGCCAGGAGAAGCGTCTTCCACGAGCTCTTGCTCAGATGTCACAGAGATTTGTTGATGCTAGCATTCCTAAGATCAATCTTATTACAAAACAGGCATACGGAAGTGCTTATGTTCTCATGAACTCTAAGTCACTTGGTGCTGATTTAGTATATGCTTTTGAAAATGCTTCAGTTGGTGCAATGGAAGCTTCTAAGGCTGCTAGAATCCTTTCTGATAATGGTACAGACGCTGCTGCAATTGAAAAAGATTACGCACAGCTTCAGGATAGCGCTCTCACAGCTGCTGCCCATGGCCATATCGATAGAATTGTTTCTACTGCAGATGCTAGAAAGTACATCATTGCAGGATTTGAGATGTTTTTTTAAGAGCAGGAAGGTGATTATATGAAGAAAAAAATATCATTACTTTTATGCACCTTAGCACTTGCTCTTGGTCTGACAGCTTGTGGAGAGCTTAAGAGTTCAGATGAGATTGCAGGACGTACAGTATCTTCTTATCGTGAAGAAGTTACTGAGTTCATGGAGGTATTCGGTGATACTTTAGCTGGTGATCGTTCTGCTTTTAAAGATGAGATTTCTCAGGAGCTTCAGACATACTATGGTATCACTTTAGAGGATGCTGCAGCATCGTTTGGAATGAGTGTTGATGAGTTGCTTGATTCTCAGTTTAAACCTGAAGATTACTTAGCTGCTAAGTTTGATTTAGATGTTAATGATGAGGAATCCCTAGTCACAAATCTTTACAAGGATTTCCAAGAATGCGCTAAAGATGCTGGTGATTATAAAGGCATAAAAGATTACAGTGTTGAAAAGGCTGGTAAGACTATTACTTCAACAGTTATAGGTGACTTTTCAAAGAGAGATTTAAAGATGACATTTGTATATTCGACTCTTGATTCATCTGTTCCAACAGCTATGAATGTAGAGCCTGTATATACACTTGGCGAGATTATGAAGAAGGCAGCACTCAATACAGTTATGGGTATCTTAATTGTATTTGCAATGTTAGTTGTTATGTCTGCTGTCATTAAGGGATTTGAAATTATTCCAAAGATTGAGAAGAAGCTTAAGGAGAGCAAAGAGACAGCAGAGGATGTTAGACCTGTTGCAGCTGCAGTTCCAGTTTCTTCATCAAATAATGAAACAGATGATTTACAGCTTGTGGCTGTTATCGCTGCAGCAATCGCTGCTAGCACAGGAGCTTCTACAGATTCGTTTGTAGTACGTTCAATTAAGAAAAGATAATCAACATTAGGAGGAAATTTCCATGAAAAATTATACTATCACTGTTAATGGAACAGTTTATGATGTAACTGTAGAAGATAAGGGAGGCTCTGGTGTATCACCAGTTACTCCGGTTGCTGCTCCTAAGGCAGCTGCAGCTCCTGTAAGCTCAGGTGCTGCTGGTAGCGTTAAAATCGAAGCAGGTGCTGCTGGTAAGGTCGTTAAGATTGCAGCCGCTGCTGGTGCTTCTGTAAAGAAGGGTGATCCTGTAGTAGTTCTTGAAGTTATGAAGATGGAGACACCTGTTGTTGCACCTCAGGATGGTACTGTTGCATCTATTAATTGCAACGAAGGTCAGCAGGTTGATGCTGGCGCATTACTTGCAACTATGAACTAATAGGAGGATTTAACATGAGTTACGTTGGAGAGACATTGTTGAACCTAGCTCATCAGACTGCATTTTTCAATCTGACCTGGGGTAACTTTGTCATGATAGCGGTTGCTTGTTTCTTCCTATTCCTTGCAATTAAAAAGGGTTATGAGCCTCTTTTACTTTTGCCTATCGCATTTGGTATGTTGCTTGTAAATATTTACCCTGATATTATTGCATCGCCTGAAGAAACCTCTAATGGAGTAGGCGGCTTGCTTTATTATTTCTATACTCTTGATGAGTATTCAATTCTTCCATCACTTATTTTCATGGGTGTTGGTGCTATGACAGACTTCGGTCCACTTATTGCTAACCCAATCAGCTTTTGGCTTGGCGCAGCTGCGCAGATTGGTATTTTCTCAGCTTATCTGCTTGCAATCCTTTTAGGATTCTCAGATCAGGCTGCTGCTGCAGTTTCAATTATCGGTGGTGCTGATGGTCCTACATCTATCTTCTTAGCAGGAAAGTTAGGACAGTCTGCTTTAATGGGACCTATTGCTGTTGCGGCATATTCTTATATGTCATTGGTTCCAATTATTCAGCCTCCAATCATGAAGGCACTTACTACAAAGGAAGAGCGTGCTATTAAGATGGCACAGCTTCGTCCAGTTTCTAAACTTGAGAAGATTCTCTTCCCAATCGTAGTTACAATTATCGTATGTTTAATTTTACCTACAACAGCTCCACTTGTTGGTATGCTTATGTTAGGTAACTTATTTAAGGAGTCAGGTGTTGTTAATCAGCTTACTGAGACTGCATCAAATGCATTAATGTACATCGTAGTTATTTTACTTGGTACATCAGTTGGTGCTTCAACATCTGCGGAGGCATTCATCAATATAGCTACTCTTAAGATCGTAGCTCTTGGTCTTGTTGCTTTCATTTTCGGTACAGCAGCCGGAGTTTTATTTGGTAAGCTTCTTTGCCATGTTACTGGCGGAAAGATTAATCCACTTATCGGTTCTGCTGGTGTATCAGCTGTTCCTATGGCAGCACGTGTTTCTCAAAAGGTTGGTGCAGAAGAGGATCCTACAAACTTCCTTCTCATGCACGCTATGGGACCTAACGTTGCTGGTGTAATTGGTACAGCAGTTGCAGCCGGTGTATTTATGGCTATTTTCGGAGTTTAGGAGGGTAAAATAAATGGCAGATATTAGTCCAAAGCCAGTAAAGATTACTGAGACAATACTTAGAGATGCACATCAGTCTCTTATTGCAACCAGAATGCCTACCTCTATGATGCTTCCAATCATTGACAAGATGGATAAGGTTGGATACAACGCAGTAGAGTGCTGGGGCGGTGCTACATTCGATGCTTCACTTCGTTTCCTCAAGGAAGATCCATGGGAGAGACTTAGAAAGCTTCGTGATGGCTTCAAGAATACAAAGCTTCAGATGCTTTTCAGAGGTCAGAATATTTTAGGATACAGCCAGTATCCAGATGATGTTGTAGAGTACTTCGTTCAGAAGTCAATTGCTAATGGTATTGATATCATTCGTATTTTTGACTGCTTAAACGATATTAGAAACCTTGAGACAGCTGTTAAGGCTACAAATAAAGAAAAGGGTCACGCTCAGGTTGCTCTTTCTTATACTCTTGGTGAGGCTTATACACTTGATTACTGGAAGGATATTGCAAAGCGTATCGAGGATATGGGCGCAGATTCTATCTGTATCAAGGATATGGCAGGTCTTCTTGTTCCTGCTAAGGCATATGAGCTTGTTACAGCTCTTAAGGAGTCAACAAAGCTTCCTATCGAGATGCATACTCACTACACATCTGGTGTTGCTTCAATGACATACCTTAAGGCAGTTGAAGCTGGCGCAGACATCATTGACTGTGCTATGTCACCATTTGCTCTTGGTACATCTCAGCCAGCTACAGAAGTTATGGCTGCAGCTTTTGAGGGCACACCATACGATACAGGATTTGATCAGGAACTTCTTTCTGAAATTGCTGATTACTTTAGACCATATAGAGAAGAGTGCATCGAGAATGGTCTTCTTTCTACAAAGGTACTTGGTGTTAACATCAATACACTTCGTTATCAGGTTCCAGGCGGTATGCTTTCAAACCTTATCAGCCAGTTAAAGGAGCAGGGTAAGGAAGATAAGCTTCGTGAGGTTCTTGAGGAAGTACCACGTGTACGTAAGGATCTTGGTGAGCCACCACTTGTTACACCTTCATCACAGATTGTTGGTACTCAGGCTGTATTTAATGTACTTATGGGTGAGAGATACAAGGTTGCTACAGAGCAGACAAAGGATATCTTACTTGGTAAGTACGGTCAGACAGTTAAGCCTTTCAACCCAGATGTTGTTGAGAAGGTTCTTGGTCCTGATAAGGATAAGGCTATCACATGCCGTCCAGCGGACTTGATTGAGCCAGGTCTTGCTAAGTTCGAAGAAGAGTGCAAGCGCTGGAAGCAGCAGGATGAGGACGTTCTTTCATACGCTCTTTTCCCAAAGGTTGCTACAGAGTTCTTCGAGTATCGTGAAGCTCAGCAGACAAAGGTTGATCCAACAAAGGCAGATAAGGAAAACAAAGCTTATCCAGTTTAATAAATCAATCAGAGGGGTGATGCAAGAAATCTTGCATCGCTCCCTTTTTTTGTCTATAATTAAATTTCCAATAAAGAAAGGAGATACTATGGCCACTACAACCGATTTGATTACAAAGATTAATGAAAATTACGGCAAGATGTCAAAGGGGCAAAAGCTTTTGGCTAACTATATCATTGATAATTATGATAAGGCTGTATTTTATACTGCAGCTAAGTTAGGCGAGATTATTGGGGTATCTGAATCAACAGTCGTTAGATTTGCTGCCTTCATTGGCTATAGTGGATATCCTGAGTTTCAATCTGCCTTGGAGGAGCTTGTTAGGAATAAGCTTAATTCTTCAGATAGGATTGAGATTACAAATGGCGGAATAGAGCAAAACGGTGTGCTTCGTACTGTTTTATCATCCGATGCCCTTAAAATTAAAAATACTATGGAAAGTATAGATGAGGCAGCCTTTGAGAATGCTGTAGAGGCAATTTTAAATGCAAGACGTATATATGTAGTAGGTATTCGTACCTGTGCGCCTCTTGCTTCATTTCTAGCTTTCTATCTTAATATGATTTTTGACAATGTTATCAATGTGCAGACCAGTTCTACATCAGAACTATTTGAACAGATGATTCATATCAGTAAAGAGGATGTTATTATTGGTATTTCTTTCCCTAGATATTCTATGCGTACACTTAAGGCCTTAGAATTTGCTAATAATAGACTTGCCAATGTAATCACTATAACTGACTCTATTCATTCGCCTATGAATCTTTATAGTTCATGTAACTTGATTGCTGAATCAGATATGCATTCTATTGTTGATTCTCTTGTGGCACCACTTTCTGTTATTAATGCACTTGTGGTCGAGCTTTGTAATCGCAAGCAGTCTGATGTGGCAGCCACACTTGATATGATTGAAAATGTTTGGAATGAGTACCAGTTCTATGAAAATGATGAGATAGATTTGGTAGATGATTCTATTAAAATGACTTACCCAGGAGAGTCTTAATGAGCAATGTAATAGTAATAGGCGGCGGCGCGGCTGGATTGATGGCTGGTTATGCTGCAGGAATATGTGGTCATCAGGTCACTATTCTTGAGAAAAATGAAAAGCTAGGTAAAAAGATATATATAACTGGTAAAGGCAGATGCAACTTTACTAATGCTTGTGATACAGAGGATTTCTTTAAAAACGTAGTTTCAAATCCTAAATTTTTATACAGTGCCCTTTATACATTTAGCCCTGATTCAATGATTGGTTTTGTTGAAAGCCAAGGTATACCTACTAAGGTGGAAAGAGGAAATAGAGCTTTTCCTGAATCAGATCATGCTTCGGATATTACAAAGGCTCTTGAAAAGGCCATTAAGGAATACGGTGTAAAGGTAAGACTTCGTACAGAAGTAAAAGATATTCTAATAGAAGATAATAAGGTTATTGGAGTTAAGCTTTCAGATGGGTCTATTATTAATTGCGATAATGTGATTCTTTGTACTGGAGGATTATCATATCAGACTACTGGTTCAACAGGTGATGGACTAAAGTGGGCTCGCAAAATAGGACTTAAGGTTACAGAGTGTAGACCAGCACTTGTTCCTTTAAATTGCAAAGAGTCCTATATACCTGAAATGCAAGGGCTTGCCCTTAAAAATGTTAATCTTACTATCAAGGATGGCAAAAAGAAATTATATGATAGTTTCGGAGAAATGCTATTTACCCATTTTGGTGTATCGGGGCCTCTTGTCTTATCGGCTAGCTCTATTATAGGTAAGAGACTTCAGGAGACAGGTGAGCTACAGGCTTTAGTTGATTTAAAGCCAGCACTTTCTGTAGATGAGCTGTCAAATAGAGTTTTAAGGGACTTTAATGATAATATGAATAAGCATTTAAGCTCTGTTCTTAGAGGGCTGCTTCCTTCATCAATGGTTCCGGTTTTTATCGAGCTTATGGATTTTGATGATAGTCGACAGATTAATTCTATAACAAAAGAGGAGAGAGCTAATCTCATAGCATTGTTAAAGGCATTTCCTTTCACTATAACTGGCCTTAGGGAGTACAAAGAAGCTATAATCACCCAGGGCGGAATATCAGTGAAAGAGGTTGACCCATCTACAATGAAATGTAAAAATATAGAAGGACTCTCATTTGCAGGAGAGGTTCTTGATTTAGATGCCTTTACGGGAGGATTTAATTTGCAAATAGCATGGTCTACCGGTTATTTGGCAGGACTTAGTATTTAATTTTTTGGAGGATATATATTATGGCAATGAATGTTGCAATCGATGGACCTGCAGGTGCAGGAAAGTCTACAATAGCTAAGGCTATTGCAGCTAAAATGGGATACGTTTATGTGGATACAGGAGCAATGTATAGAGGAATGGCTCTTTATTTCTTAAGAGCAGGTATTGCTTCTAATGATGAGGAGAAAATCAGTTCAGTGGTAGATGATATTTCTGTATCTATTAAATATGAGGATGGTGCGCAGCACGTTATTTTAAATGGCGAGGATGTTACAGGCCTTATCCGTACTGAGGAAGTTGGAAATATGGCTAGTGCTTCATCAGTTTACGCTCCAGTTCGTTCAAAGCTTGTTGCTTTACAGCAGGAGCTTGCCAAAACTACTGATGTTATCATGGATGGTCGTGATATAGGTACAGTTGTCCTTCCTAATGCAGATGTTAAGATTTTCCTTACAGCATCTGTTGAGTGTCGTGCAAAGCGTCGTTTCGATGAGCTTGTAGCAAAGGGAATGGAAGCTGATTTTGATAAAATCGCTAAAGATATTGAGGAAAGAGATTATCGCGATTCTCACAGAGAAATCAGCCCACTTAAGCAGGCTGAGGATGCTATTTTAGTAGATAGCTCTGATATGACTATTGATGAGGTTGTTAACACTATCATTGGTTACTGCAACAAATAATTTTAATAATAATTATTTTGAGGTTTTATGAAAGTTACATTAGCTGAATCAGCAGGTTTTTGCTTTGGTGTGCAGAGAGCTGTTGATGTAGTAAAAAAACAAATAGAAGAGGGAAATAAGCCTCTTTATACATATGGACCAATTATTCATAACGAAGAGGTTGTTCGTGAATTTGAGGCCCACGGTGTTCAGGTTATGGATGAGAATCATATTGAGGATTATCCAGCGGGGACAGTTATAATTCGCTCACATGGTGTCACAAGACAAGTGGAAGAATTATTAAAATCAAAGGGTCATGAAATAATTGATGCCACCTGCCCATTTGTCAAGAAAATTCATCGGGCTGTGGACGAACATTCTAGGGCTGGAGAGTACATTGTAATCATTGGAAATCCTGAACATCCTGAGGTTCGAGGCATAGTTGGATGGATAAATGGAGAAAATTATTGCGTAATACCCGATGAGCAGGCTGCGTGTGATTTTTCAGTTAATTCAGGGTTTAACATTTGTATTGTATCTCAAACCACCTTTAACCATAATAAATTTCAAGAATTAGTTGAAATTATAAAGCAAAAAGGTTATGATATTATTGTTTTGAATACAATATGCGATGCGACTAACAAAAGGCAGGTAGAGGCTGCTGAAATAGCATCAAAAGTTGATGCTATGCTTGTTATTGGAAGCAAAAATTCTTCCAATACACAAAAGTTGTATGAGATATGCAAAACACGATGCAAAGATACTTACTATATACAGACGGCTGATGATTTACAGCCTTCTGACCTTGGTTCCATTGAAAGTGTAGGTATTACCGCAGGGGCTTCCACCCCAAACAATATTATCGAGGAGGTTCAAAAGAAATGTCAGAAATGAGTTTTGAACAAATGTTGGAGGAATCATTTAAAACTATACACAATGGAGAGGTAGTAGACGGTACTGTTATTAGCGTAAAGCCAGATGAGATCGTTTTGAATATCGGTTACAAGTCAGATGGTATTATTACACGTTCAGAGTACACAAATGAGTCAAATATTGATCTCACTACTGTTGTTAATGTTGGTGATCCTTTATCAGCTATCGTTATTAAGGTAAATGACGGTGAGGGTCAGGTTCTTCTTTCTTACAAGAGACTCGCTCAGGAAAAGGGCAACGAGAGACTTGCAGAAGCATTTGAGAAGGGAGAGGTTCTTACAGCTACAGTTGATAAGGTTCTTAAGGGTGGACTTACAGTTGTTGTTGATGAGGCTAGAGTATTTATCCCAGCTTCTTTTGTTTCAGATGTATACGAAAAGGATCTTAATAAGTATCAGGGACAGGAGATTAGCTTCGTAATTACAGAATTCGATCCAAAGCGTCGTAGAATTATCGGTAACAGAAAGACTCTTCTTGTTGCAGATAAGGCTAAGGCTCAAGAAGAGCTTATGGCTAAGATTGCTGTTGGTCAGGAATTTGAAGGTACAGTTAAGAATGTTAAGGATTTTGGTGCATTCATCGATTTAGGTGGTGCTGATGGACTTCTTCATATCTCAGAGATGAGCTGGGGTCGTGTTGAGAATCCTTCTAAGACTCTTAACGTTGGCGATACAATTAAAGTATTTGTTAAGGAAATCAAGGACGGCAAGATTGCACTTTCTTGCAAGTTTGACAATGAGAATCCATGGAATGGTGCAGCTGATAAGTATGCAGTTGGCACAGTGGTTAAGGGTAAGGTTGTTCGTATGAAAGATTTTGGTGCTTTCGTAGAGCTTGCTCCTGGAATTGATGCACTTCTTCATGTTTCACAGATTTCTAAGGAACGTATTGAGAAGCCATCTGATGTGCTTTCAATCGGTCAGGATATCGAGGCAAAGGTTGTTGAGTTCAACGATGAAGAGAAGAAGATTAGCCTTTCAATCAAGGCACTTCTTGAGCCAGAGGCATCTGATGATGCTGAGGTTGCTGATGTTAACATCGATGAAGTTGCAGCTTCTGAAGAGTAATTCATTGAATTTATCAGGTCTAGCTAATGCTAGACCTGTTTTTTTCTTAATTGGAAATTCGGAGTTTTGCCAAGCAAAACTCTATTTTATTTATACTTAAAAAGATAACAATAAATACACAAATGTTTTGTAAAATGTATTTTATCGAGGTAGGTATTAAAAATATTGATAGGAGCTTATTATATGGAAAACTACGAAGGTTTCAAAAAAGACGTCTATTCTCTTACAAAAATCGATTTAGACGCGTATAAAGAAAAACAGATGCGCCGTCGTATTGATTCTTTAGTTAATAAGAATAAGTGTAAGAAATACGAAGAATATGTAGCTTTGCTAAAGACTAATAAGGAAGTCTTTGATGAATTTGTTAACTTTCTTACAATCAATGTTTCTGAGTTTTATAGAAATCCTGAGCAGTGGGAACTATTAACAAAGGAATTTTTACCAGAATTGATAGCACATTCTGGTCAGTCACTTAAAATATGGAGTGCAGCATGTTCAACAGGTGATGAGCCATATTCTCTAGTAATGGCACTTTCCACATTAGTTCCACTTAACAAAATCAAGATTTTTGCCACTGATTTAGACAAACAGGTTATTGCAACCGCTAAAGTAGGACTTTACAGTGCGAAGAGTATAGCTAATGTTCCTGCTGATTTAAAGAAAAAGTTCTTTACTCCTGTTGGAAATTCTTTCCAGATTAGTGAAGATGTTAAGAAGTGTGTTGAATTTAAAGAGCATAACTTACTTCGCGATTCATATCCATCAAATTATGATATGATTGTATGCCGTAATGTTCTTATTTACTTTACAGATGAGGCTAAGACAGAAGTATATGATAAATTCTGCAAGTCTCTTAGACAGGGAGGTATTCTCTTTATTGGTTCTACTGAACAGGTTATTGATTATAAAGAGTTGGGATATAAGAGAAGATATTCCTTCTATTATGAGAAAGTATAATTAGATTGTTTGCTTATTAGACTATTAAATCAAGCCATTTACGATTCATTCGATTGTAAATGGCTTGATTTTTTAATGCTTTAACATATATTTTGTTATTTTTACAAGGATATCATCCCTGATGTCTGCTATATTAAGGAATCTATCCTTAGATTCGTATGATGAGCGGAATGTACGAAGGGAACTTCCGATGTCAAGACGCTCTGGAATGTTTAGGAATGTTCCCTCTAATGATACCTTGCAATCTCGTCTGGTAGCTGGTCGACGGCAGCTTTTATCAATGCTTTCGCCTAATGACTTTGGGATAATGCTGTCTTCATCTATGAGATAGTAATAGTTTTTATAGTCTGGTAGATATGTAAAAAGCTGTCCTTGGTATAGATTTAAAGTAACGTATATACGATTGTTTTTTATAATATAAAGTCCATAATCTCGTTGTTTATTGATTGATTTTGGTAGTTCAATATCTGTTTCAAGTTCTATGCGTATTTTGTCTTCTTCAATTTCGTGATTTATATATCGAATTTCCGAATTGAGTAAATTGGGATAGCACAGTATATCAGTGATATAAATCATCCCTTTTACATCCTCGAAATTGTGAAGTAGAATCAGTTCTTTTGATTCTAAATCTCCGGTAATTGAATAATGCTGATATATAGGAATCAGTTCACCACCGTTATATTTGTCATCTCTGTGTAATCCTAGGAATTCTTCGATTGATTTTTGTTTGTAATTGGGCAAATCAAGCATGCATTTTGCTTTTGTAGACTGCAAATACATGTCTGTATGATTTTTTGATTTGATTTTAGTGTAAATGTGATATTTACGACATCTTTCTATGATAAAGGATTCGTCAAATCGGGTAGAATTGAATCCTAGTAGTTTGTCATATCCAGCTATAACTTTTTCAAATTCCTCTAAAATCTCAATTTCCTCAGATTCATTATTAGCTAGCAACTGTGTAATCGTGATTTTATTTTCGCATCTGGTGGCATAGCCAATTAAATAGATAAAGGATTTTCTAGGAGAAAGTCCGGTGCATTCAATATCAAAAAATAAGGTGTTTTCATCAAAATACTTGGCAGTTGAGTAGCTTACATGATCTAGTTGGTAACTGTTATTAATAATTTCCATAATCAAATCCTAACTTAAGTTGTTTATTGTTAAATTTTACACCATATAAAATTGTTTGGTACTTAAAAATGTACAAAATAAGTGATAAATTTTCTCTTTTGCTATGACCAAAATGATATAATTTATACATGAAATGCTATTTTGTTGAATAAATAGCTAAATTCTCTAAAGAAAGAGGGGTAATGCTAATGGGTCTTAGGACTTTTAAGGGCGGTGTTCATCCTTATGATGGCAAGGCTATTTCAAAGGAAAAGCCTATCAAAGAATTAAAGCCACAGGGTGAAATGGTATATCCATTGTCTCAGCATATTGGTGCACCAGCTACTGCAATTGTTGCCGTTGGTGACACAGTGCTCAGAGGCCAGAAGATAGCAGATGCTGGCGGATTTGTTTCTGCGCCTATTTTTGCATCTGTTTCTGGAACAGTCAAGGCAATCGAGCCAAGACGAGTTGCCACAGGCGACATGGTTAATTCTATCATAATTGAGAGTGATGGAAAATTCATCGAGACTGGTTTTGAAGCTTGTGATGATTATACTGAGCTTTCTGATGACCAGATTATCTCTAAAATCCAGAATGCAGGCATTGTTGGTATGGGTGGTGCCGGTTTTCCTACCCATGTAAAGCTTTCACCTAACAAGCCAGAGAGCATCGAATTTATCATTGCTAACTGTGCAGAATGTGAGCCTTATCTTACATCTGATTACAGATCGATGGTAGAAGAGCCTGAAAAGCTCATTACTGGAATGAAAATTATTCTTCAGCTTTTCCCTAAGGCTAAGGGACTTTTGGGAATCGAGGATAATAAAAGCGATGTTATAGCATCTCTTTCAAAACTGTGCGAGCATGAGCCACGTATTGAGGTTGTTCCTCTTATGACAAAATATCCTCAGGGTGGTGAGCGTCAGCTCATTAAAGCTTGTACAGGACGTGAGATTAATTCAAAGATGCTTCCTGCTGATGCTGGATGCATTGTAGATAATGTTGCCACTATCAATGCTGTTTACACTGCGGTTGTTGAGGGCAAGCCTGTTATGGATCGTATTTTTACAGTAACAGGTGATTCTGTTATGGAACCACGCAATTTCCGTATTTGCATCGGTACTAGCTGCAAGGAGATTCTTGAGGCTGCAGGTGGATATATCCATGAGCCAAAGAAGATTATATCTGGTGGTCCTATGATGGGATTTGCTCTTTTGGATGTGGATGTTCCTACAACCAAGACATCAGGTGCACTTCTTTGCTTATCAGAGGATGAAGTATCTAAGTACGAGACTACTGCTTGTATCAACTGTGGTCGTTGCGTAGATGCTTGCCCTGAGAATCTTATCCCTTCTAGATTATCTAAGTTCGCAGATCACGGGGACAAGGAAACATTTGAAAAGTGGTATGGACTTGAGTGTATTGAGTGTGGTAGCTGTAGTTTTGCATGCCCAGCCAGAAAGCCACTTGCACAATCTATTAAGACTATGAAAAAGATGGTTCTTGCAGATAAGAGAAAAAAGTAGAAAGGAAAGTAACTAAAGTGAGCGATTTATTAAAAGTTTCTTCATCTCCACATGTTAGAGCAAAGGATGATACTTCTAGAATCATGCTTTATGTGATTCTTGCTCTTATGCCAACTACTGTATTTGGTATTTTCAATTTTGGTTACAGAGCTTTGCTTTTAGTACTTGTTTGTATCTTTACATGTGTGATTTCAGAATGGTTATTTGAAAAAGCTGTAGGTAAAAAGAGCACAATTGGCGATTTAAGTGCCGCTGTTACAGGCCTACTTCTTGCTCTTAATTTACCTTTTTCACTTCCTGTTTGGCAGGCGGTTCTCGGTTCTATTTTTGCTATAGTTGTTGTTAAGATGCTCTTTGGCGGCTTGGGTCAGAATTTCATGAACCCAGCACTTGGTGGTAGAGCATTTCTTGTGATTTCATTTGCTGCAACTATGACACATTTTGAATATGACGGAGTAGCAGGTGCTACACCACTTGCTCTTTTAAAGAGTGGCGAGGCAGTAAATACTCTTGACATGCTTATTGGTCGTACCGGAGGTACAATCGGTGAGACATCTGCCATTTGTATTTTGATTGGAGCTATTATTCTTATTCTTCTAGGAGTTATTGATCTTATTATTCCTGGCGTTTATATAGTTTCATTTGCAATATTCGTATGTGTCTTTGGTGGACATGGATTTGATACAACATTTCTTGTGGCTCACCTTTGTGGTGGTGGATTGATGCTTGGTGCATTCTTCATGGCTACAGATTATGTTACATCTCCAATTACACCTGCTGGCAAAGTTGTTTTTGGTATTTGCCTAGGTGTACTTACTGGTATCTTTAGAATATTTGGAAATAGTGCAGAGGGAGTCAGCTTTGCAATTATCTTTAGTAACCTTCTTGTTCCGCTCATTGAAAAGGTTACAGTTCCTCGTGCTTTTGGTGTTGTAAGAGAAAGAAAACCAAAGGAGGTGAAGGCTGATGAATAAATTAGTTAAAGACGCTTTGGTCCTTACTTGTATTACAGTTATTGCCGGATTCGCCCTTGGTCTTGTATACGAGATTACAAAAGCTCCTATTGCTAAGGCAGAGGCCGATGCACTTCAGAATGCATATCAGACAGTTTTCGCAGACGCAGCATCATTTAAGGATTTAGATGGTTTTGATTCTTCAGCTGCTACAGATGTAGTCCAAAAGGCTGGATATACTGATGATACAATTGATAACTGTGTAGTAGCCCTTGATGGTTCTGGTAATCCACTTGGCTATGTTATTACTGTTACATCGTCAGCTGGATATGGTGGCAATATTACATTTTCACTTGGCATTACAAATGACGGAGTGTTAAATGGTTATTCTATTACCACAATCTCTGAGACAGCTGGTCTTGGAATGAAAGCCAGAGATACAGGAGATGGAACATTTTCTTCTCAGTTCATCAATCGTCAGTCAGAGATATTTACAGTAACAAAAACTGGTGCGACTCAATCATCAGAAATAGATGCCATTTCTGCAGCTACAATCACATCTAAGGCTGTAACAAATGGTGTGAATGCAGGCGTCACCTACTTCAATTATCTGGTAGGAGGTGCAAAATAATGAATAAAAATTTAGAGCGTTTATATAATGGACTTTGGAAAGAGAATCCTACATTTGTATTGATGCTTGGTATGTGTCCAACACTTGCTGTTACCACATCGGCAATCAATGGTATAGGAATGGGTCTTTCTACAACAGTGGTTCTTGTTCTTTCTAATATGATGATTTCTGCACTTAGAAATATTATTCCAGATAGAGTGAGAATGCCTGCTTTTATCGTAGTAGTTGCTTCATTCGTTACAATCGTGCAGTTTTTGATGCAGGGATTTACACCATCCTTGTATGCATCACTTGGAATCTATATTCCACTTATTGTAGTTAACTGTATTATTCTTGGACGTGCTGAAAGCTACGCATCTAAGAATCCTGTTATTCCATCTATGTTTGATGGTATTGGTATGGGTCTTGGCTTTACAGTTGGTCTTACACTTATCGGTGTAGTAAGAGAGATTCTTGGTAATGGTTCTGCATTTGGAGTAAATATTCCGGCACTTAATGATTACCATATTACTTTATTTGGACTAGCACCTGGTGCATTCATAGTTCTTGGCTTCTTAGTTGCTATCATGAATGTTGTTAGACGTAAAATGGAAGCAGCTGGCAAGCCACTTCCTGCAGTGCAGGGTTGCTTAAGCGGTGATTGTTCTAGCTGTGGACTTTCAAGCGCATGTACTGGTAAGTCACTTGTACATAACACTCCTGAAGAGATTCCGGTTGATCCTAAGGATGTTGCTAAGCCTCAGCCTGAGACAAAGATAGAGGTTAAGCACACTGCTAATGCTAAGAACACAGAAGATGTTGAGAAATCTGGTTCTGATTCATCTTATGCAGATGACGATATTGTAGGAAAGGAGGAAGATAAATAATGAATTATGTTACAGGATTGATTCTATTACTTGTTTCATCAGCTATTGTAAATAACGTTGTTCTTTCTCAGTTCCTTGGCCTTTGCCCATTCCTTGGTGTATCTAAGAGGGTAGAGACTGCTGCTGGTATGGGTGGTGCTGTAATTTTCGTAATTACAATTGCTTCATTTGTATCATCAGTTATTTACAAATATGTTCTTGCACCTACTGGTTTCCAGTACATGCAGACAATAGTATTTATTCTTGTTATTGCAGCCCTCGTTCAGTTTGTTGAGATGTTCCTTAAGAAGAGTATTCCATCACTGTATAAGTCACTTGGTGTATATCTTCCGCTTATTACTACAAACTGTGCGGTTCTTGGTACTGCCATTAACAACGTTACTAACAATTACGATATTCTTGAGAGTGTCATTAATGGTTTTGGCGTAGCAGTTGGTTTTACAATTGCAATCGTAATCATGGCTGGCATTCGTGAGAAGATTGAATACAACGATATCCCTGAGACATTTAAGGGCTCTGCTATAGTCCTCATTACTGCAGGATTGATGGCAATGGCTTTTCTTGGATTCTCAGGAGTAATATAAGGAGGGCTGACAAATGAGTATAACAGGAATTTTACTGGCAGCTGTTATTGTTGGCGCTACTGGTTGTGTAATTGGATTTTTCCTTTGTTTCTCAGCTGAGAAGTTCAAGGTTGAGGTTGATCCAAAGGAAGAGGCTGTACTTGGAGTTTTACCTGGAAATAACTGTGGTGGTTGTGGATATGCAGGTTGTTCTGGTCTTGCTGCTGCCATCGCAAAGGGAGAGGCACCGGTTAACCAATGTCCTGTTGGTGGTGCACCTGTTGCAGCTCAGATTTCAGAGATTATGGGCGTAGCTGCAGAAGAGGGCGTTCGCAAAGTTGCATTTGTTATGTGTAACGGTACTTGCGAGAATGCTAAGCAGATGTACGATTACACCGGTGTTGAGGATTGTAAGGCAATGGCTTTTGTCCCTGGTGGTGGACCAAAGGCATGCTCTTATGGATGTATGGGATTTGGTTCCTGCGTTAAGGCTTGTCCTTTTGATGCTATTCACATTATTGATGGTGTAGCATTGGTTGATAAGGAAGCATGTAAGGCCTGCGGCAAATGTGTTGCTACATGCCCTAATCATCTTATTGAGCTTATTCCTTATGATTTTGGTCATGCTGTTCGTTGTCACAATAATGACAAGGGCAAGGATGTAATGCAGGTATGTAAGGTAGGATGTATCGGCTGTCACAAGTGCGAAAAAGTGTGTGAGAGTGATGCCATCCATGTGGATGGATTCTTCGCCCATATTGATCAGGAAAAATGCACTAGCTGTGGCAAGTGCGCGGAAGCATGTCCTCGTAAAATCATTTTATAAGTAACTTACCAATCTGTTTACGGCTACAAGCCTTAGAGTCTCCCAGACTCAGCATAAAAAGCTTCCCTTGGGAGACCAAAGAGCTTGATGCCTACAGATTGGTTTTTTATTGTCTCTATTTTTCTTGCATACTTCCTACGAATCGTGTTAGATGAGCGAAGAGACTCCAAGGCTTGTAGGCGTAACAGTTTGGCTCTTGCTATATTAGTGTATTTAGTGGTATGATATTGCGGAAAATAAACAGGAGAATGATATGTACGGACACGATTTTACTAAAAAGAAGAGAGTCATTGTTAAGGTAGGTTCATCTACTATTACACATGATGCAACTGGAAATATTGATTACACAAAATTAGAGCGACTTGTTCGTCAGTTATGCGACTTGAGAGCCCAGGGTAAGGATGTATGTCTTGTTTCATCTGGTGCTATTGCAGTAGGTCGTTATGCAATTGGATTAAAGGAACGTCCACAGGATTTGGCTACAAAGCAGGCGTGCGCATCAATTGGTCAGGCTTATTTAATGTCCGTATATCAGAAGCTTTTCTCTGAATACAATCAAAAGGCTGGTCAGATTCTTATGACTAAAAAGACTATGACTGACCCAGAATCTAGAGAAAATGCTAGAAATACATTTGAGCAGCTGTTTAATCTTGGAGTCATTCCTGTTGTTAATGAGAATGATACTGTTGCCACACACGAGATTCAGTTTGGTGATAATGATTCACTTTCAGCTATTGTTGCAGCCCTTACAAAGGCAGATGCATTAGTTCTCTTATCAGATATTGATGGTCTTTACACAGACAATCCTAATACTAATCCAGATGCTGAATTTGTGCCTGTAGTTGAGAGCATTGAGGATGTTATGGATATGGCTAGCTCTGATAGCTCATCTGATGTGGGAACAGGCGGTATGACTGCAAAGCTTCGTGCAGCTCAGATTGCTACATACAGCGGTGCTGATATGGTTATCACTAATGGCGCTCATATCGGTAATATTCACCGTATTTTTGAAAATAAAGATAAGGGTACCCTATTTGTTGCCAACAAGCGCGACGATGTAAGGGTATTAGATTTATTAGAGGATTAATTATGATTACAGAAAAAGATATCGCAAGAATCAATGAGTTGTATCACAAGAGTAAGGGCGAGGGCCTTACTGATGCAGAAAAGGTAGAACAGGCTAAGCTTAGACGTGCTTATATTGATGCAATAAAAGGAAATGTTAGAGCTCAGCTTAATAATATTGATATTGTAGATGAAGATGGCAGGGTAGAAAACCTTGGCGAAAAATATGGAAAAGTCTCTAAATAATAAAGAACTTAGAACAGAATTCAAAGCTAAGCGAAATGCTATTTCTTCACAGCTTCGAGAAGATATGTCGCTTGCTATTACAGAAAATTTTTTGGCTCTTTTAGAATCTGATTTTAAAGGGGCTAATATTTTTTTATGCTTTTATCCCTACGGTTCCGAGGTGGATTTATTAGGGCTTTATGAGAGACTTCTAGATATTGATAAAGACCTATATTTTCCAGTATCAAATATAAATACTCATGAAATTACATTTTACAAGATTAATGATTTAAAGGATGATTTTCATGAGGGGGCTTACGGTATAATGGAGCCCAATACTAATTTAGAGCAGTTTAATGGGGATGATAGTTCTACAGTGGTCATTACACCAGGATTAATCTTTGATGAAAGATGTAATCGAATTGGTTATGGTGCAGGCTATTATGACAGATTTTTCGCGTCTCATCCAGATACTTTTAAAGTGGGAGTCGGGTTTGAAGAACAAATAATTAATAAATTGAATGTAGGGGCATATGATGTGCCTTTAGATTACGTTGTAACTAATAACAGACTTATAAAAAAGGAGTAGGCAATGACATTACTAGAATTAGCAACAAAAGCAAGAGACGTTAAATACACTGTGGCAGCTCTTTCCACAGAAGACAAAAATTCAGCAATTATGGCTGTAGCTGATGCATTAGAGGCAAGCGCTTCCGATATCATTTCAGCCAATGCAATAGATATGAAAAATGGCGAGACTAAGGGGCTTTCACAGGGTCTTTTAGATAGACTTAAGCTTGATGAGTCAAGAATTAAGGGTATTGCTGATGGACTTCGTGAGATTGTTAAGCTTGATGATCCTATAGGTCAGATTACAGAGGAATTTGAGCGTCCTAATGGATTGAAGATTAAAAAGAGACTTGTTCCAATCGGTGTAGTCGGTGTTATTTATGAGGCTAGACCAAATGTTACTGCCGATGTTTTTGGCCTTTGTTTTAAGACAGGTAATGCGGTTATCTTAAAGGGTGGTTCTGATGCTCTTGAGTCAAATAAGGCTATTGTAAAGGTGATTAAATCAGCCCTTGAAAAAGGTGGATATCCAGTTGATGCAATTACTCTTATTGACGACACTTCCAGAGAGACTGCAAAGGAGATGATGCGTCTCAATGGTTATATTGATGTACTTATCCCTAGAGGTAGCGCAGGTCTTATTAAGTCTGTTGTAGAGAATGCATCTATTCCTGTAATAGAGACTGGCTCTGGAAACTGCCATATATATGTAGATCATGATGCTGATATTGATATGGCTATTGATATTATCGTTAATGCCAAGACACAGCGCATCGGTGTTTGTAACTCTGCAGAATCTCTTGTAGTTCACGAGGATATTGAAGCTTCGCTTTTACCAAAATTAAATAAAGCTCTTAGAGAAAAGGGCGTTCAGATTTTTGCAGACGCTAAAGCTAAGGCTTTAATGGAAGGCTCAGAAGATGCTACTGAGGAAGATTTTGCAAAAGAATATTTGGATTATATTATTTCCGTTAAGACTGTTTCATCTGTTGAAGAGGCAATTGAGCATATTAATAAGTACAATACAGGTCACTCTGAGGCTATTGTCACCAACGACGAGAAAAATGCTGATAAGTTCTTAGAGGGTATAGATGCTGCTTGTGTATATGTCAATGCTTCAACTAGATTTACTGATGGTTTTGAGTTTGGATTTGGTGCAGAGATTGGAATCAGCACTCAAAAGCTTCACGCTAGAGGACCTATGGGCCTTCTTGCTCTTACAAGCTACAAATACACAATCTTTGGCAATGGCCAGATTAGAAAGTAGAATTAGATAGGATTTAAAATGAGTATTACAGATTTATTAAACAATGCTCCAACTGAGGAGCCAGAGCGTCAATATTATTTCATTGAAGAGGCAAAGAAAATAGTTGCTTTAAAAGAGCAGGAAAAGGGCAGAAAGCTCACTTGCTGTGTTACTACTTTTGGATGCCAGATGAATGCTAGAGATTCTGAGAAGCTCCTTGGTGTACTTAAGGAAATTGGCTATGTTGAAACAACAGATGAGAATGCTGATTTTGTAATTTATAACACATGTACTGTTCGAGAAAATGCTAACAATAAGGTCTATGGTCACCTTGGTATTCTCCATGGATACAAGAAAAAGAACAAAGACATGATGATTGGACTTTGTGGTTGCATGATGCAGGAGCCTACTGTTATTGAGCATCTTCAGAAGAATTATAAGTTTGTTGATCTTATTTTTGGTACACACAACCTTTATAAATTTGCAGAATTATTTACAACAGCTCTTCTTAATAAAAAGGGCATGATTATTGATATTTGGAAGGATACAGACAAAATTGTTGAGAATTTGCCTATTTCACGTAAATATCCTTTCAAGTCAGGTGTAAATATTAGCTTTGGATGCAATAATTTCTGTACATACTGTATTGTTCCTTATGTTCGCGGTAGAGAGCGTTCTAGAAAGCCTGAGGATATCGTAGCTGAGATTAAAGAGCTTGTTGCTGATGGAGTTGTAGAGATTATGCTTCTCGGCCAGAATGTTAACTCCTATGGGGTAGGCCTTGAGGAAAAGGTTACTTTTGCAGATTTACTTCGCATGGTTAATGATATCGAAGGTCTTGAGCGTATTAGATTTATGACACCTCATCCAAAGGATTTGTCCGATGATTTAATTGAGGCCATGGCTACACTTCCAAAGGTATGTCATCATATGCATTTACCACTTCAATCTGGAAGTACTGAGATTTTAAAGAAAATGAACCGCAGATACACCAAGGAACATTATCTTGAATTAGTTGAAAAACTACGTGCTCGTGTTCCTGATGTTGCTATTACAACAGATATTATTGTTGGCTTCCCTGGTGAAACAGAGGAGGATTTCCTTGACACTATGGATGTAGTAGACAAGGTTCATTATGATAGTGCTTTTACATTTATCTATTCCAAGAGAACTGGAACACCTGCTGCTACAATGGACAATCAGGTGCCAGAGGATGTAGTGAAGGATAGATTTGATAGACTTCTTGCTCTAGTTCAAAAGCACGGTCATGAAAAGGTTAAATCCCTTGAGGGTACAGTACAAAAGGTCCTTGTTGAAGAGGTCAATGAACAGGATAAAAATCTTGTCTCAGGAAAGCTCGAAAATAATGTGACAGTTCACTTCCCAGGTGATGAATCTATGGTTGGCAAAATTGTCGATGTTAGGTTAAACTGTTGTAAAGGGTTCTATTTTATTGGAGAAATAAATTAAGAAAGGGCCCTTTAGGGAGGATAGTATGATTACCTATATTCGCGGCACACTTTCAGATATTGATGAGAATATTGTAATTGTTGAGAATAATGGGATTGGCTATGGTGTCAGTTCTTCTATGAACACAATCAGGCAGCTTCCTGCAATTGGTTCAGAAGTAAAACTTGAGACAAAGCTCATTCCAAAGGAAGATTCTTTTACTTTATATGGATTTTATGATAAGGAGGAGCTTAAGATGTTTGAGCTTCTTCTTTCTGTTAGTGGAATTGGACCAAAGGGCGCACTTTCCATTCTTAGTTCTATGACTGTCAGTGATATCCAATTTGCTGTTGCAGGCTCTGATGCAAAGGCTTTTGCTGCTGTTCCTGGCGTAGGAAAAAAGACGGCGGAGCGAGCAATTATAGATTTAAAGGATAAGGTAGATATTATAGGTGCATTTGAAGCTAAAATCACTGCCGATTTATCTGGCAAGAAAGTTTCACCTGCTGTTTCTGTAAAAGAAGAGGTGCTTGAGGCGCTTGTTGCTCTTGGTTATTCAGCAAGCAATGCAGCTAGAGCTCTTGATAAGATGACTATTACAGACTCTACTACTACAGAACAGCTTTTATCTGATACTTTAAAACAGATGTCATTCTTATAATAAATGGGGAATAAAATGTTAACTAATAAGCAAATCACATCAACAATAGCTAGTCATGAAGATTTAGTTAATGACAATGCTCTCAGACCTAAGACTTTTGATGGATATATTGGTCAGTCAAAAGTTAAGGAAAATATGAAAATATATATTGAGGCTGCCAAAAATCGTGGAGATGCCTTAGACCATGTGTTGCTTTATGGCCCTCCGGGACTTGGCAAGACAACACTTGCAGGTATCGTAGCTGGGGAGATGGGCTCTAATATAAAAGTTACTTCCGGACCTGCTATTACAATTCCAGGTGAGATAGTGGCTGTTCTTATGACATTAAAGGATGGAGACATTCTTTTTATTGATGAGATCCATCGTCTTTCTAAGCCTGTTGAAGAGACTTTATATTCTGCAATGGAGGACTTTGCAGTAGATATAGTAATGGGCAAGGATACAACTGCCCGTTCTATCCATACTAAGTTACCTAGATTTACTCTAATTGGAGCTACTACAAGACCAGGACTTCTTTCGGCGCCTCTTAGAGATAGATTTGGAATAATTGGACACATGGATTACTACACACCAGAGGAGCTTTCTACAATTGTTACTGCATCTGCTAGTAAGCTTAATGCACCGATTGATTACGAGGGAGCATATCAGATTGCTCTTCGTTCTAGAGGCACCCCTCGTCTTGCCAATAGATATCTAAAGAGAGTGCGAGATTACGCTGAAGTTAGATATGATGGTGAGATTACAAAGGAAGTAGCTGCGGCTACTTTGGATTCACTTGAAGTAGATACTTTAGGACTTGATAACAACGATAGAAATATATTGCTTGCTATTATAGAGCGATTTAATGGAGGCCCAGTAGGCCTTGATAATCTGGCTGCTACCGTTGGTGAAGATTCAGGTACTATCGAGGATGTTTACGAGCCATATTTACTTCAACACGGACTTATAATTAGAACTCCAAAGGGAAGGGTTGCAACTAAAGTTGCTTATGAGCATTTTAATATGCCGGTTCCGGAAAACCTGTCATAAATTCCTTTAAAAATCCATCTAACAGGGCTGTAATTGGGCTATAATACTTGTTTTTAGATGTGAAGAAAGTTATAATAAATCATGAATTTCTTTAGGGAGGATACGTTATGGTTTCCGAAAAGAGCGCAAAGGTGCTTATAGGCGGAAAAGTTTATACGTTAAGTGGCTACGAATCAGAAGAATATCTTCAAAAGGTAGCGAATTATATCAATTCAAAACTTGATGAGTTTAATGCTATTGATGATTACAAGCGTATTTCGGCTGACCTAAAGGCAACACTTTTAGAGTTGAATATTGCAGATGATTATTTTAAAGCCAAAAATCAAGTTGAATCACTTGAATCAGACTTACAGATTCGTGATCAAGAAATTTATAATCTTAAGCATGATTTGATTTCAGCTCAATTAAAAACAGAAACTCTAGAAGAGACAATTTCAAAGCTAGAGAGGGAAAACAAAGAGCTCCTTCTCAATAAGACAAAGCTTGAGGCTTCCTTAGAGGATGCACTTCTAGGTTCATTATCAGATGATTAAGAGTCCCAATCAAGGGACTCTATATTTTTTATAAAGGAATTATTTATGAATCAATTGGAATTACTTTCACCTGCAGGTGATTTGCAAATATTTAAGGCTGTGGTAAATGTAGGTGCAGACGCTGTTTATTTTGGCGGCGATTTATTTGGTGCCAGAGCTTATGCTAAGAATTTTACAATGGAAGAAGCTGCAGAGGCTATTCGCTATGCCCATATTCATGGAGCTAGGGCCTATCTTACTGTTAATACACTGCTTAAGAACACAGAAATAGAGCGTAGTCTTTATACATATTTGAAGGACTATGTAAATGCTGGTATTGATGCATTTATTGTTCAGGATTTTGGAGTTTTTTCATTTATAAGAGATTATTTTCCTGATACACATATTCACATTAGCACTCAGGCAAGTCTTTGTACTAAATATGGAGCTAAATTTTTTGAGGATTTAGGAGCTAAACGCATCGTTACAGCCAGGGAGATTTCTACTTCTGAAATCAGTGCTATTCATGAGTATTGTCCTGATTTAGAGATTGAATCATTTATTCATGGCGCACTTTGTGTTTGCTATTCTGGTCAGTGCCTTATGTCATCTATTTTAGGAGGCCGTTCTGGTAATAGAGGCCGTTGCGCTCAGCCATGTAGACTTCCTTACGATGCTTTTGATGACGCTGGAAACAAGCTCAATAAAAAGGGACAATATATACTTAGCCCTAAGGATTTCTGCACTATTAATCATTTACCTGAAATGATTGAAGCTGGAGTTAATTCATTTAAAATTGAAGGCCGTATGAAACAGCTTGAGTATGCAACAGGTGTTGTGAGTGTATATCGTCATTACATTGATGAATATCTCTATAGAGGAGCTAAGAATTACAGTGTTTCAGAGTCAGATATTCAAAAGCTTTTAGACTATGGAAATAGAAGCGGATTTACGGATTTATATCTTCACAAACATAATGGTCCAGAGATGATTACTTTTGAGGCTCCATCTCATAAGAAGGTGGAGGGTGCCACTGTTGACATTTCAGAGAAGAAAATGTCTGTTGATTGTTATATTAAGGCTTTAAAAGGCAAGGATTTTTCTATCAAATTTGTTTCAGAAGATGGTAAAGAAGCTATCGTTGCTGGGGATACTGTGCAGGAGGCTAAAAATAAGCCTACTACTAAAGAAGATATTATTAAGGCAGCTTCTGGTCTAGGCAATACACAGTATATGATGGGCAATATTCATGTGGATTATGACGATGATATTTTCCTTCCTGTATCCGCTATTAAAAACGCTAGAAGAGAAGCCATTGATATTCTATCGACCAGTCAGATGGCAGATGAACTACCTAAGACTGTAATAGAGTTTAAAGAATTAAAAAGTATATCTAATCAAAGGACTGCTACTAGATGCTTTGTAAGTATTTCTACAGCAGAACAATTGGATGCTGTCTGCAGTAGTGATTTTGTGGATGAAATTGCAGTTCCAATTCATCTATTTGAAAAGGCATCTCAGGTATTTTCAGGGAGAATATATATTTCCTTGCCATCAATTCTAAGAGAGGAATATGTTTCAAATATTACTATTCCAGATAAGGCGGCAGGTGTAGTTGCTTGTTCCTATGATGAGTTAGGATACCTTAATAAAATAGATTATCCACTTGATAAGGTGATTATAGACCATAGACTTTATACATTTAACAATAGAAGCATTAAGCTTTTTAAGGAGCAAGGATACTCTTTGAACTGTATCCCATATGAGCTTTCCCTTAAGGAGCTTAAACATAGAGATAATCGGGGCTCTCAGATGATTATCTACAGTAGAATTCCTATGATGATAACTGCAAATTGCACTGTTAAAAACACGGTGGGATGCAAAAAATCTAACGACATTATCACTATTGTTGATAGAAAAAATGAATCATTTTCAGTAGCCTGCAACTGTGATTATTGCTATAACACTATTTATAACAGTAAAAAATACGTTGCGTTTGATTTAAAAGATGAACTTGATATGCTTGGTGTAACTGATTATAGGCTTGATTTTACTATTGAGAATTATAAAGAAACAAAAGAGGTTCTTGATGCCTATAAGGGTATTTTTATTGAAAATAAACCTGTTCATCTACATGATAACTATACAAAGGGGCATTTAAAGCGAGGAGTGGAATAGCTTTGGTTAACGTTATTACATCATTTTCACGAATTACAATTTTATCTTTTGTGCTTATTTTTACCCTCATTGACCTTGTTCAGATTTTTGAATACAAGCTTAATGAGGCTGTATATAGCATACTTTCAACTATTCAATCAGTTATGGTTGTACTGTTTCTTTTTAATGGAACTTTCGTGCTATTTATGGCAAAAGAAGATGCTGGCATGATAATGCTTGGTATATTTACTTGTATTTTCTTTGTGGGCTTTTATGTAGCTGTATACAGGCTATCAGATTTTGTACCAAGAGCGCTTATAAATAACATGTTTTTATTTATTTCCTTTGGAATTATAGCTCTTGCTAGACTTAAAACAGAGTTTGCAGCAAAGCATATGATTTTTTTATTTATAACTCTTGTTATTTCCTTACTTGTTATTATGGGACTGAAATATGTTGATAGAATAGAGCGTTTTATGTATATTTTCGCCATCGTTGGAATTATCCTTCTTTTGATAGTTGCCTTCTTTGGACAGGTTGAAAATGGAGCTAAATTATCATTTGCTGTAGGACCAATTAGATTTCAACCTAGTGAATTTATTAAGCTTTCATTTTTGTTTTTTATAAGTGGATGCATTGTTACTTTTAAAGATATGAGAGGATTTTTAATTGCATCTGTAGGTTCTGCTGTGCACGTTGTTGCTCTTGTTTTGGCAAGAGATTTGGGAACCGCCCTTATATTTCTAACGGCATATGTTTTTGTTATGTTTATTGCATACAAAAATTATATTGTTTTATCCCTTGAGATAGGCGTGGCTACAATAGGCGGTATATTGGCATATCATTATTTTCCACATATTCAGACTAGATTTATCGCTTGGACAGATCCTCTTTCTGTTGTAGATGATAAGGGGTATCAGATATCTCAGTCTTTATTTGCAATTGGTACTGGTGGATGGCTTGGTTCAGGTCTTAACAAGGGTATGCCTAACAAAATACCTGTTGTAACTATGGATTTTATTTTTGCGGCTATTTCCGAGGAGATGGGTGCAATTGTAGGAGTTTGCCTTATTGTTTGCTTTGCATGTACTGTTATGTTGATTTTAAACGCTGCTTTTAATTGTAATAACAGTTTTTATATGCTTGTAAGTAGTGGAATTGCAGTTCTTTTTGCAGTTCAGACCATTTTAAATATTGGCGGAGTAATAAAGTTTATTCCATCCACTGGTGTAACACTTCCATTTATCAGTTACGGAGGCAATTCATTACTATCACTTATGTTATGCTTTTTGATAGTTAGTTGTTCTAACAATCTTTATTTTGATTCTAGACAGGGTAGACGACATGATAGATAAGAAGACACACAGACTAATTAGAAAAGAAATATATATCGTTGGAATTCTATTCTTTGGCCTATTCATCGCTATGATTGTTTATTTTTGTAACTATGTGAACAACGGTTCCAAAGAATTTATTTATAATGCTTACAACTCACGATTCTCAGTCTTTAGTGATGATGTTGTCAGGGGTAATATTTATACTGCTGATGGCAAGGTTATTGCAAAGACAACATACGACAGCGAGGATAATGAAGTAAGAGTATATCCGGATGAGAGACTTTTTTGTCATGCTGTAGGCTATGTTGGACAGGGCATGGCTGGCTTAGAGGCTCAGTATTCATTTGACTTACTTAAATCCAATATTACTCTAGAGGATCAGATTAATAATAATTTAGCTGGCCAAAAGAGCCCAGGGGATAGTTTGTATACTACATTTGATTATGATACACAGCTTGCTGCTTTTAACGGCCTTGGAATGTTTGATGGCGCTGTAATTGCTATTGAACCTGATACTGGTCGAATAGTTGCCATGGTATCTAAGCCTGATTATGATCCTAATACAATCGCGAAATATTGGGATGATATCACTGATAGTACTAAGAATAAGTCATCACTTTTGAATAGAGCTACTTCTGGTGCTTACCCACCAGGTTCGACATTTAAAATAGTTACTACATTAGCTTATTTAAGAGCCAATAATGGTGATGATACATTTTCTTATAGCTGCAACGGCAAGTTCGAAATAGATGACTATACTATTCACTGTAGCGGCAATAAAAAGCACGGCAGTGAGGACCTTTTAAAGGCTTTTTCCAATTCATGTAACAGTGCCTATGCTTATATGGGATTAGAGCTTGATAGAACTGCATTTATAGGCACTTCAGAGGATTTGCTTTTTAACACTACGCTTCCTACTTTATTAGATACTACAAAGAAATCTAGCTTTAAAATTGATGATAAAACAAAGGATAGTATAGTGGCACAAACAGCCATAGGACAGGGCAGTACTACAGTATCTCCTCTTCATATGTGTATGATTGTTTCTGCTATTGCTAACGATGGCGTGCTTATGGAACCATATTTGGCAGATAAGCTTATTAGTGCCGATGGACAGCTTGTAAGTCAGACAGAACCAGTAGAATACGGCCAGTTACTTACTAAGGAAGAGTCTCAGTTATTACAAAGCTATATGGCTGCTGTAGTAGAGGAGGGAACTGCTGAAAAAGTTAATTTTGGCGAGGGACTGACTGTATATGGTAAGACTGGTACAGCTGAGTATACAGAAGATAAAAGTGTTACTCATTCATGGTTTGTGGGATACGCCGTAGACGACAATGGAAATAAGCTAGCTGTAGCTGTTATCATGGAAGGTGCAGGATACGGAAGCAAATACGCAGCCCCTTTGGCAGCCAAGGTGTTTGAGGCTTATTTTCAATAATTCTTGAAAAAATCATTGCAATTTACTATTTGCTTTGCTATAATCCATTTGTTGCGTAAAACGCACACTTGGTTTTTGAAATATTTTTACAAGGAGGTGCAATCATGGCAAAATGTGCAGTTTGTGGAAAAGGCGCTCATTTCGGTAACAATGTGAGCCATTCTCATAGAAGATCCAATCATATGTGGAAGTCTAATGTGAAGTCCGTTAAGTGTAATGTGAATGGAACACCTAAGAAGTTATATGTATGTACTTCTTGTTTACGTTCTGGCAAGGTTGAGCGTGCTTAATCTTACACGATATTGAAAGTCACTCGGAAGGGTGACTTTTTTTATGCCAAGAATTAGGGTATAAATTTCTAGATGTGTGAATTTTCTTGCTAGATGTTGATAGGATGTACCAATACTTACTTTCATTTTTTAGTCATTTAGTATATAATGAGTCATCATGACTAAATATGCGAATTTGGAGGTATAATTTTATGCAAGGTCAAATGGAAACAGAACTTGGTAAGATTGTAATAGACACTGATGTAATCGCAACTTATGCTGGTTCAGTTGCTGTTGAATGCTTTGGCATTGTTGGTATGGCAGCTGTTAATATGAAGGACGGCTTGGTTAAGCTTTTGAAAAAAGATTATCTTAATCATGGAATTACTGCTGTTATCTCTGATGACAATACAATTTCCATTGATTTTCATGTTATTGTTTCTTACGGTGTTAGCATCGAAGCTGTTGCAGAGAACCTTATTGAGACAGTAAAATTCAAGGTATCTTCATTTACTGGTTTGACTGTAGATACTATCAACATTTACGTTGAAGGCGTAAGAGTTATTGACTAAGGAGGCAATTTATAGTGGAGATCCAAACTATCGATGCGTCTTTGTTAGCAAAGATGTTTCTTTCGGGAGCAAAGAATCTCGAAGCCAAAAAAGAGTGGATAAATGAATTAAACGTTTTCCCTGTTCCTGATGGAGATACAGGTACAAATATGACAATGACTATCATGTCTGCAGCTAATGCTGTTAAGGAGCTTGATAATGCAGATATGAAGACAGTAGTTAAGGCTATTTCTTCTGGTTCACTTAGAGGTGCCAGAGGTAACTCAGGTGTTATTTTATCTCAGCTTTTCCGTGGCTTCGCCAAGGTTGTTTCGGGTTATGATGAAGTTACAGTAGATATTTTAAGCGAGGCTTTTGAGAAGGCCGTTCAGACAGCTTACAAGGCAGTTATGCAGCCTAAGGAAGGTACTATCCTTACAGTAGCTAGAGGAGCTGCTGACAAGGCAGTTTCAATGAAGGGCAGAACAAAAGATATCGTAGCATTCTGCGAGGCAGTTATTGCTGAGGCTGAGGCTACACTTGCTAAGACTCCAGATATGCTTCCTGTACTTAAGCAGGCTGGCGTAGTTGATTCTGGTGGACAGGGTCTTGTATGCGTACTTCAGGGTGCTTATGATGCTCTTATTGGTAAGGATGTAGACTATGCTTCTGAGGCTGAGGCTGCTCCTGCACCTACTAAGACTAAATATATTGTAGAGTTTGTAGTTGAGGCTGATGCACCACTTGCTTCATATCAGCTCAAGGAGATCCAGGCTAAAATCGAAAAGATTGCAGTTGGAGAGATTTCTGATATCAAGATAGCAGAAGAGGGAGCTGAGGCAGCTGCTGTTGAAACACCTAAGAAGGAAGAGCCAGCTGAGCCTGCAAAGGAAATGGGATTTGTTTCAATTGCTACAGGTGAAGGTCTTACATCTATCTTCACAGAGCTTGGTTGTGACTACATGATTCCAGGTGGTCAGACAATGAATCCTTCAACAGATGATATTCTTAGCGCTGTTGAAAAGGTTAATGCGAAGACAGTATTTGTTCTTCCTAACAATAAAAATATTATCCTTGCTGCTAATCAGGCAGCTGATATCTGTGAGGACAAGCAGATTGTAGTTATTCCTACAAAGACAATTCCTCAGGGTATTACTGCACTTATTACATTTGATCCTGATGCATCAGTTGAGGACAATCAGGCAGCTATGACTGAGGAAATCGCTAATGTAAAGACAGGTCAGGTTACATACGCAGTACGTGATACTATGATTGATGATAAGGAAATCAAGAATGGTGACTGGATGGGAATGGGAGATTCAGGTCTTCTTTCAGTTAATGCTGATATTTCAGTTGCATTCAAAGAGATGATTGACCTTATGGTATCTGAAGATTCTTCTGTTGTTTCAATTTATTGGGGCGAGGGAAGTGATCAGAGCAAGGCAGAAGAGCTTGGCGCTGCTATAGAGGCTAAATACCCAGATCTTGAGATTGAGATCTCTGAGGGTGGTCAGGCCGTTTATGCATATATCGTTTCAGTGGAGTAAAATGATGGAACTGTTGTCGCCTATAGACACTATTAAGGGTGTCGGAGAAAAGACAACTAAATTACTTAACAAATTAGGAGTATATACCATAGAGGATATACTCCTTTTTTTTCCGCGCACATATCTGATTTATCCAGAAGTTTCTACACCTAATCCAGACAACGTTAATTCTTTAATAAGTATTGCAGGTAGAATTAAAACTAGCCCAAAGATTTTTCGCTCAAAGAGCAGGATAGATGTGCTCTCAGCCACGGCATTTGTGGGAGATATACCAGTTGATTTAGTTTGGTTTAACTCAAATTATTTAAAATCCTCGCTCGAGCCTGGGAAAGTATATATTTTCTATGGAAGGCTTGTTTTTGATAAAAATCGATATAAAATATCTCAACCACTTATATTTGAGACAGAAAAGTATGAGGAACTGAGAAATCAAATTCAGCCGATTTATCATTTGACAAAGGGACTTAGCAATAATCTTGTTCTAAAATCTGTAAAGGCAGCACTTGATAATTGTAAGTTGCCAGAGAAAAGACTTCCTGATGAAATAGAAGATAAGAACAATTTTTTAACTTATAGTCAGGCTTTAAAGACTTATCATTTTCCTGAGAATTTTGATAAGCTTGTAAAGGCGAGGAAGCGTCTTGCCTATGAAGAGATGTTCTTCTTCATTTTAAATTCAAGGCTTCAAGAGGATAAAAGTGTATCTTATCCTAATAATTTTAATATTTCTCATCATAGTCAGACTGATGTTTTTAGAAACTCTCTTCAGTTTGCCCTTACTGGAGATCAGGATAAGGTATTAAATGATATTTTGTCTGATATTCAAGGCGAGTATGTTACCCAAAGACTTATCCAGGGAGATGTAGGCTCTGGAAAGACAATAGTGGCATTTCTTGCTATGTTAGACGTTGCCTTATCAGGTTATCAAGCAGCTATTATGGCGCCAACAGAGGTACTTGCTAAGCAGCACTATGAGGGATTTGTAAAATGGGTTGAAAATGCAGGCCTTAATATTCCTGTAGCCCTGTTTACAGGCTCTATGAAAGACTCAGAAAAAAAGGCTATGGCAAAATTAGTGACTGAGAATGATTCTTGCTTAATTGTTGGAACCCATGCTCTTATTTCTGAGGGACGAGAGTTCGGAAACTTAGCGCTTGTTATAACTGATGAGCAACATAGATTTGGAGTTCAGCAGCGTGATAAGCTTTCTTCAAAAGGTGAGCATCCACATATTATTGTTATGTCAGCTACACCTATTCCTAGAACACTTGCTATGATTTTATATGGCAATATGCATGTTTCTGCTATAAAAGAACTTCCAGCTAATAGATTGCCTATTAAAACATGTGTTATCAAAGAAAGTATGCGAAAGACTGCATACAAATTCGTCAGCGATGAAATTGCTAAGGGACATCAAGTATATATTATCTGTCCTTTGGTTGAGGCTTCAGAGACAACGGAAGCACAAAATGTTACTGACTACAGTAAAAAGCTTAACGAACACTTTGACGGTGCATATTCCATTGGTGTTTTACATGGAAAAATGAAGCCCGCTGATAAGAACCAGGTAATGGAGGATTTCGCTAATCATAAGACTCAAATCCTTGTGTCTACAACAGTTGTAGAAGTAGGTGTTAATGTTCCCAATGCAACTGTTATGATGATAGAAAATGCCAATAGATTTGGACTTGCAGCACTTCATCAGCTCAGGGGTAGAGTAGGAAGAGGCAGTGCTCAAAGTTACTGTATCCTAATGAATTCTAGCTCTGATAATAGAGAGTCTGAGCGACTAAATATAATGCTTAAATCAAACGATGGATTCTTCATAGCTAGAGAGGATCTTAAATTAAGAGGCCCAGGAGATATGTTTGGCGTAAGACAAAGCGGTGAATTTAGCTTTAAAGTGGCTGATATCTATCAGGATGCTGATGAGCTAGAGATGGCCAGCCAGGATGTAGAAGAGTTGTTAAAAAAAGACCCTAGCTTAGATAATCATCCGAAGCTAAGGTCCACATTAAATTCATTCCTCACCAACCAGTTTTACGTGCTCTAGTGTAGGTGTGACAACCATTGAATAGTTAGTGTAATATACTACAAAGCCTGCTACAGCGCTAGCGGGCTTTTTTACATTCTTCTTTTGGAGATAATCAATTTCTACTTTGTCAGTATCTCTTCCAGAAGAGTAATAAGCGGCCAATTCAGCAGCGTGCTCATAGGTACTATCAGGAAGCTCTTTTCCATTTGTTTTAACAATGACATGACTGCCATGTATCTTTTTGGTATGGAACCACCAGTCATTTCCTGTTGCAAACTTGAATGTAAGCTCGTCATTCTGATAATTATTTTTACCTACATAAATATCAAAGCCATTGTCATCTACAAAGTGTAGAGGCTTGCTTTTCTTTGATTTTTCTTTCTTGTTACCAGTGTGTTTTTTGATAAACCCATGGTCAGAAAGCTCCCGTCTAATATCTGCCAAATCTGTTTCAGTCTCGGCAATGTTAAGGGCTGTCTCGATAGATTTTAAAAGTTCAAGTTCAGTTTTAGATTGCTCAATATATGTGTCTAATGCCTCGGCGGTACGCTTTAATTTGGCATATTTATCAAAATACTTTTTAGCGTTATCAGATGCAGACAAATCTGGATCCAAAGGAATAGTCAGTTCCTTGTTGTCATAGTAATTAATTACTGTGATTGATTTATCATTAGGCTTAGCTTCGTAACCGTAGGTGTGAAGTAGCTCGCCATATATCTTATATTTATCACGCTTTTCAGTATCTTTTAACTGTTTAGACTGTAGGTCTAGCTTCTTAGAAGCTCGCTCAATATGGTTTGAAATGATTTTTCTTAAATCTGATGACTTTTGTCGAATATTAGTATATTTGTTGCGCTTTGCATAGTACTGAACAAGTATTTCAGACATAGTTTCGTAGCTATTTGCCGTCATGTCCTGATACATTTTAAGTTCTATAGGCGCATATTCAACTGGCTCGTTGTTAGCCGGATTGATGTAAATGTTAAAATTGTATTCGTTGTTTTTTACGTCATCCATAAGCTCTATAAATGCCTTATAAAGTCTGTCTTTGTGCTCATCGAAAAGAGAAGCGCAGGCAGCATCAGAATCAATTCCAGCTCGATAACAAATTTCATTAGTAATAGTAGGGCTTAATCCAATAAATGAGGAAATTAATGCCTTATAAATGGAGTTACTTTTCTTTAAAACCTGATTTTTGAAATAATCCTCTGTAGATTCTAAAGGATTGATTTTTCCTTCCTGAGCTGGGATGAAATAATCTCGACCAGGTAAAACTTCTCTAACAGAACTTACAGATGAAGGCACGTGCTTAATTGAATCTAATATCATGTTTTCTTCATTACAGAAAATGATATTAGAATGCTTGCCCATTATTTCTACATAAAGATATTTGAAGGTGATATCCCCCATATCATTTAGATGCTGAATCTTAAAGCGTATAGCTCGCTCAAGCCCCATCTGCTGAATCTCAATAATACGTCCAGCTCCAATGTGTTTTCTTAGCAGCATACAAAAGCCTGGGGCTGTTGCAGGAGCTGTCTTATTTTCATCCGTTATGTAGATAAATGGAAGAGAAGCGTTGGCAGAAATCAAAAGACGCTTATTTCCATTTTGAGTGTTGATTGTTATTAAAAGTTCCTCTCGCTCAGGCTGAGAAATCTTATTTATTTTTCCGTTTAAAAGTTGATTGTTAAATTCATCCACAAGGGCATGAATAGATATGCCGTCTAGTGCCATTAATCTAGTATTCCTTTCTTATTCTAATGCGGATTTAATTGACTATTATGATACATTTAATTATAATTAAAAACAACTATGTAAAAGTGGATTATTATGCAAAGTTACATAGAGAAAGAGGATACTCACATGGTTCGTAGCATGACGGGATATGGCAAGGGAATTGCCGAAAATTCAGACGCTCGTGTCACAATTGAAATGAAATCTGTTAATCACAGATATCTAGATTTGAATATCAAACTTCCTAAGAAGCTCAATTTTTTAGAGAGCACAATTCGTAATAAAATCAGCGAAAGCGTATTTAGAGGCAAGGTCGACGTTTATATTACTCTAAACGAGCACTCAGATGCTTGTTATCAGGTTTCAATTAACGATGCTATTGCTCAAAAATACTACGATTCAATTTCAGCAATGGCCGATAAGCTTGGCATCGATAATGACATGAAAGCTAGCAGTATTTCTCGTCTTCCTGATGTTATTGAGCTTGAGGAGATGGATGCAGATGAGGATAGTCTTAAGACATTAGTTCTTGAGGCCCTTGATGCTTGTGTTGCTCAGTTTGTTGATAGCCGTATTGCAGAGGGTAACAGACTAGAGACTGACCTTATTGCTAAGATGGACGAGATGCTTGTCCTTGTTGATAGATTAGAGGCTAGAAGCCCTCAGATTATCGAGGAGTATAGAGCACGTCTTAAGACTAAGGTATCAGAGCTATTAGAGGATACACATATAGACGAGGCAAGGGTTGCCCAAGAGGTTGTCATCTACGCTGATAAGATTTGTATAGATGAGGAGATGGTTCGTCTCAAGAGCCACGTTTCAGAGACTAGAGGAGTATTTGACCTTGATAAGGAGGTTGGTCGCAAGCTTGATTTCCTTGCACAGGAGCTTAATAGAGAGGCCAACACAATCCTTTCTAAGTCTACGGATGTAGAGATTGCCGATATTGGCATTACCCTGAAGACACTTATTGAAAAGGTTAGAGAACAGATTCAAAACATAGAGTAATTATGGCATTTGTAAATATTGGTTTTGGAAATATTATAAATAGCAAAAAGATAGTATCTATGCTTACTTCCGATTCCGCACCAGCTAAGAGAATTGTTGCTGGTGCCAAGGAAAAGGGCAATATTATCGATGCTACACAAGGTAGACGTACAAGAGCTGTTATTGTGTGTGATTCACATGTTGTTTTATCAGCCCTTATGCCTGAGACAATTTCCGCTAGAATTAGCGACAATTACATAAAGGAGGATTTAGATTATGATACATGACAAAGGCCTGGTGGTTGTATTATCTGGCTTTTCAGGTGCTGGCAAAGGCACTATCATGAAGCATTTGCTTGAAGCACATCCACAAGATTATAATCTATCTATTTCTGCCACTACACGTGACATGCGTGCAGGTGAAAAAGAGGGCAGAGAGTATTTCTTCAAGACAAAAGAAGAGTTTGAAGAGATGATTAAAAAAGGCGAGCTCCTTGAATACGCCACATTCAATGGCAATTCATACGGTACACCAAGAGCTTACGTTGAACAATTAATAGACCGTAGAAAGGACGTCATCCTTGAGATTGACACCCACGGTGCACTTCAGGTTAAGAAAATGTATCCAGATGCGCTTTTGTTATTTACAATGCCACCATCTGCTGAAGAGCTTAAAAACAGACTTGTTGGAAGAGGCACAGAGACTGATGATGTTATTGCACAGAGACTTGCTATTTCTAACACAGAGGCTGAGATTATGGATAGCTATGACTACCTGATTATCAACGATTCATTAGAGAAGGCAGTTGATCAGGTTCATAATATAATTCAAGCTGAACATTTCAGAGTATGCAGAAATACTTTGACAATCAACGAGATGAAAGAACAATTAAAGGTATTTGAAAGGAGCAATTAATTATGATACATCCATCTTATGTAGAGCTTATGGAAAAGGTTAATGAGAATGTTGAGGTTGGTGAGGAGCCAGTTGTAAATAGCCGTTATACAATCGTTGCTGCAACATCTAAGAGAGCACGTCAGATCATCGACGGTGCAGAGCCACTTATCAATCATAAGCCAGGCGACAAGCCACTTTCTATTGCTGTTAATGAGTTAAATGAAGGTGCAATTAAGATTATCAACGAGGATACAAACAACTAATTTATGAAAGTTTTATTTGTTTCTCTTGGCTGCGACAAGAACCTCGTAGACTCTGAGCATATGCTTGGTGATTTGATTGATCACGGATATACAATTTGTGATGACGAGGCTGAAGCAGACATTATTGTTGTTAATACATGCTCTTTTATTGCAGATGCAATGGAGGAGAGTATTCAAAATATTATCGATATGGGTGCCTACAAAACTGAGGGTAATCTTAAGGCTCTCATTGTGACCGGCTGTCTCGCACAGCGATTTACAGATGAGATACTAGCTGATTTACCTGAGGTTGATGCAATCATCGGCACCAATTCCTACGATGAGCTTTTGAATACAATCGATAAAGTTTTAGAGAATAAAGGAATTAAGCCAGTTGTTAAAAAGGATTTAGTTGGCCTTCCTAGAGATGGCAGACGTGTTCTTACAACTGGTGGCCATTTTGCTTATCTAAAAATAGCTGAGGGTTGCAATAAGCGCTGTACATATTGCATTATCCCTTATATTCGAGGTGATTATCGTTCAGTTCCTATGGAACAGGTTGTTGCAGAGGCTAAGCAGCTTGCTGCAGATGGCGTTCAGGAATTGATTGTTGTTGCTCAGGAGACTACCGTTTATGGTGTTGATCTCTACGGCAAAAAGTCACTTCCAGATTTATTGCATAAGCTCTGTGAAATCGACGGAATTAAGTGGATTCGTATTTTATATGCTTATCCAGAGGAGATTACTGACGAGCTTATCGATTGTATGGCAAGTGAGCCTAAGATATGTCATTACATAGATATGCCAATCCAGCATTGTAATGATGATATTCTTAAGAAAATGGGCCGCAAGACTAACAAGGCAGATATTATGGCAATTGCATCTAGACTTCGTCAGGCTATGCCGGATATTTCTCTTAGGACTACACTTATCTGTGGCTTTCCTGGAGAGACAGAAGAGATGCATAGGGAGCTCCTTGATTTCATTGGCGATATGAAATTCGATAGATTAGGTGCTTTTGCATATTCTCCAGAAGATGGAACAGTAGCAGCTGCATGGCTTAATCAAGTTGATGAGGAGCTTAAGCATCGCTGGGTAGACGAGGTTATGCTTGCTCAAAAGGATATTTGTCTTTCAAATAATAAAACATACGTAGGTCGTACTATTCCTACATTCATAGAAGGTAAGTTGCCGGAGGATGGAGTATTTATAGGTCGAACTTACAGAGATACACCATCTGTTGATGGATTTATATTTGTTAATAGTGACATTGAGCTTACTAGCGGTCAGTTTGTTGATGTTACCGTTACTAGCTTTGATGAATATGATTTAATAGGAGATGTAAAGTTATGAATTTACCTAACAAATTAACAATCGTAAGAGTACTATTAATTCCATTTTTTGTAGTTTCACTTTTACTAGGACATGCTCATAATGATGATATGACACTCCGCATTATTGCAGACGTTATATTTATTATTGCATCCCTTACAGATATGCTAGATGGTAAGATTGCACGCAAGTACAATTTAGTTACCAACTTTGGCAAGTTTATGGATCCACTTGCAGACAAGCTTCTTGTTTGCTCTGCAATGATTTGCTTAATCGAGACAAAACAGCTCTATAGCTGGTTCGTAATTATTATTATTGCTAGAGAGTTTATTATTTCTGGTTTCAGACTTATTGCTGCTGAAAATGGTATTGTTATTGCAGCTAACATCTTTGGCAAGATTAAGACAGTTACACAGATGTTTATGATTATCATTCTTGTTGCAAATATTCCATTTGCTCCACTTCAGATAGTTGGAGAAATCCTTAAGTGGGTTGCACTTGTAATGACAATTCTTTCACTTGTAATTTATATTTATCAGAATAGTGCTGTTCTTAAGGAGCAGAACTAATGGATGCATCTGTAATAGTTGATAGACTTGCATCAAAAAATATGACTGTTGCAACTGCTGAGTCTTGTACCGGTGGTTTGATAGCTAGCAGTATTGTAGACATTGCAGGTGCTTCTGATTGCTTCAACGAGGGATATATCACCTATTCCAACGAGGCTAAGATGCGAAATCTTTCTGTTAAAGAGAGTACTCTGATGCAGTATGGGGCTGTTAGTACTCAGACAGCAAAAGAGATGGCTACGGGCGTTCGAAAGAAAGCTCGCGCCGATTTTGGCATTGCATCTACTGGAATTGCAGGGCCAGGAGGCGGCTCGCCTGAGAAGCCTGTTGGACTTGTATATATAGCCTGCGCATACAATGATAAATGTCAGGTTAGACAGCTTAATTTATCAGGTGACAGAAGCCAGGTTAGACATCAGGCAGCAGATGAGGCACTTCAGCTTTTATCAGATTGCATGGATGAGATAGGATAATAAATGAGAATAATTTCAGGTAGTAAGCGAGGAATGCTTTTAGAAACTCCCGAAGGCTTAGATACTCGCCCTACATCAGACAGAATAAAAGAGACTTTGTTTAATATGATTGCTCCAGAAATATATGATTCATATTTCTTGGATTTATTTTCTGGAAGTGGTCAGATTGGTCTTGAAGCTCTTAGCCGCGGTGCTAGAGAAGCTATTTTTGTAGAAAAAGATAAAAAAGCAATAGCTTGCATAGAGAAAAATATTTCCAAAGCAAAATTTGGAGATAACTGTACATTGTATAAAGAGGATGTTTTTTCTGTTTTGAACAGGTTAAATAATCACGAAGTGTTCGATGTGATTTTTATGGATCCTCCTTACAATAAATTAATCGAAAAACAGGTTCTTGAGACATTATCAAATCTTAAGAGTGTATCAGAGGATACATTGATTATAGTTGAGGCATCTTTAGAAACTGATTTTGATTATGTTGGTGATTTGGGGTATGAAATCACCAAAGAAAAAATATATAAGACAAATAAGCATTTATTTATAAAGAAGGCGTAAAATGAATAGAGCAATTTATCCTGGTAGTTTTGATCCAATCACATTTGGACACTTGGATATTATCAAAAGAGCTAGCAAATTATGTGATGAGTTAATCATTGGCGTTCTCAATAACAAACAAAAAAATCCGTTGTTTTCCATTGATGAACGTGTTAACATGATAAAGGAATTGACTGAAAATTTAGGCAATGTAAAAGTAGAATGTTTTGAAGGATTACTAGTCGATTTCGCCAAGAAAAAAGATGCTCAGGTTATTATCAGAGGACTTAGAGCTGTTACTGATTTCGAAAACGAAATTCAGTTGGCTCAGTCTAATAAAGTCCAGTATCCTGAGTTAGAGACATTGTTTATGACAACATCTCTAAAGTATTCTTATTTAAGTTCTACAGTCGCAAAGGAATTTGCGTCGTATGGGGGAGATATCAGCCTGTTTGTTCCTAAGGAGATTATACCCCTCATAGAAGCAAAATTTAAAGACAAGGAGAAGTAAGCAACATGGCAAATGCAAGCAAAATAGAAGACATTATTGATGAAATTGAAGCTTATATTGATGATTGTAAGCCTTCAGCTTTCTCTACAAGTAAAATTATCGTTAACAAAGATGAAATTGAATCTTTACTTCAGGAGCTTCGTACAAAGACACCTGATGAGATTAGAAAATATCAGAGAATGATTGCTAACCGTGAGCAGATTCTTGCAGATGCTCGTGCTAAGGCAGATGAGATTATTAGTCAGGCACAGATTCAGACTAATGAGCTTGTTTCTGAGCACCAGATTATGCAACAGGCATATGCCCAGGCTAATGAGGTTATTCTCATTGCTCAGAAAAATGCTCAGGAGAAGATCGATAGAGCTACAGAAGACGCTAACAATATCAGAATGGGCGCTATCGCATATACGGATGAGCTTTTAGCAAATATTCAGACTATACTTGCTAATTCTATTGAGACTACACGTACACGCACAGATTCATTCCTTAGCACAATGCAGGTTTATTTAGATACTGTTGATGCCAATCGTGCATCTCTTGTTCCTGATTCACTTAATGACGGAGCTACAGACCCTGCATCAAGCCTTGAGCCTTCTGCTGATGTATCAGTTCCAGAAGAGCCAAGAGTTGAGGCTCCACAGGTTGCAAGCGCAGCTTCTTCAGACGATGAAGTACCTGCACTTGATATTCCAGAGCAGTTTTTCAACAAGGAATAATTTCTTTTTTGAAATTTGATAAGTAGCCAACTTGTAAACGCAAGTTGGCTAAATTATTTTTAGAGGTATTTATGCAAAAGTTTTTACCAATTTCCAAGAGTGATTTACAGGAAAGAGGAATTGAACAACTTGATTTTGTTTATGTCTGTGGTGATGCATATGTAGATCATCCATCTTTTGGTGCGGCTATTATTTGTAGACTTCTTGAGTTACACGGATATTCTGTTGGTATTATTCCACAGCCAGATTGGAAGGATGATAATTCAATCAATGTTTTAGGAGAGCCTAGGCTAGGGTTCTTTGTGAGCGCAGGCAATATGGATTCTATGGTTAATCACTATAGTGTTTCTAAGCATAGAAGAGACTTTGACAACTATTCTCCAGGCGGAAAAATTGGACTTCGTCCAGATTATGCTACAGTTGTTTATTGCAATCTTATTAGACATACATACAAAAATAAGCCAATTATTATCGGAGGAATAGAAGCCTCTTTACGAAGACTTGGCCACTATGATTATTGGTCTAACAAGGTACGTCGTTCTATTCTTTTGGATTCTGGAGCGGATATTATTTCTTACGGAATGGGAGAGCACTCTGTAATAGAAATAGCTGACTGTCTTGCTTCTGGTATGGATGTAAAGGATATTACATTTATAGCTGGAACAGTTTTTAAAACAAGAGATAAATACTTTACTGAGGATGGTATTATACTTCCTACTTTTGAGGAAATAAAAACCGATAAGGCGGCCTACGCTAAGAGCTTTTACACTCAATACGTAAATACGGATCCGTTTACTGCAAAAAAGCTAGTAGAGACTTATGATGGAGCTATGTTTGTAGTTCAAAATCCACCACAAAAGCCTCTGACTAGGCAGGAAATGGATGATATTTATGCAATTGATTACATGCGTACCTATCATCCGATTTATGAGAAGGACGGCGGTATTCCAGCTATTAAAGAGGTTAAGTTTTCTCTTATTAGCAATAGAGGCTGCTTTGGTGGATGTAATTTCTGCGCATTAACATTCCATCAGGGAAGAATCATTCAATCCCGCAGTCATGATTCCATTGTAAACGAGGCCAAATTGATTTCAGAGGATCCTGATTTCAAAGGATATATCCACGATGTAGGCGGTCCGACTGCTAATTTCAGAAATCCTTCTTGTAAAAAGCAGATAACAAAGGGCGTTTGTATGAATAGACAGTGTCTGTTTCCTACTAAGTGTCAGAATCTAGAGGTAGACCACAAGGATTATGTTGCTTTACTAACAAAACTTAGAAAATTACCTAAAGTAAAAAAGGTTTTTGTCCGTTCCGGTGTTCGCTTTGACTATGTAATGTATGACAAGGATGATACATTCCTTAGAGACCTATGCAAATATCATGTCAGCGGCCAATTAAAGGTTGCTCCTGAGCATATTTCAAACAATGTGTTGTCTTATCTTGGAAAGCCGGATATATCCGTATATAACGATTTCTGCAAGAAATACGAGAAGATTAATAAGGAACTTGGTCTTAAGCAGTATTTAGTGCCATATCTTATGAGTTCACATCCAGGTTCTACTCTTGATGATGCTATAGCTTTGGCAGAATATTTAAGAGACCACCATTTATCTCCTGAGCAGGTACAGGATTTCTATCCTACACCTAGTACTATTTCTACAACAATGTATTACACAGAAATAGACCCTAGAGATATGAAACCAGTTTATGTATGCAAGAATCCTCACGAAAAGGCAATGCAGCGTGCTCTTATTCAATACAAGAGGCCTGAGAATTATGATTTGGTAAGAGAGGCACTTGTTAAGGCTGGTAGAGAGGATTTGATTGGCTTTGGAGAAGAGTGTCTTATTCCACCTAGAAAGATTACTAGAAACCATTCTGGTAGCAAGAATGGTGCTAAACAACACAATGGTAAAAAGACAAATTCGGTAAACAATAATCACAGTAGAGGAAAAAGCTCTACTAAGCAAAACAAATCAAATGAAAGAATTAAAAATAAACGAAAACGATAGTAATCAGCGTTTTGACAAGTTTTTAAAACGAGTATTATCAGAGGCTAGTACATCTTTTATTTATAAGATGCTTCGCAAGAAAAATATTACTCTAAACGACAAGAAGGCTGACGGCTCAGAAAAACTTAATACGGGAGATGTTGTAAAGATATGGTTTTCCGATGAGACATTTGAAAAGATGTCTGGAGGAGAAAAATCAGATCCCCTTTATCATTCCCTTAAATCTATTGCGTCGGATATTAATATTATTCACGAAGACAATGACATGATTATTATTAACAAACCATCCGGCATCAAGTCCCAAAAAGATTCTGAGGATGATATTTCTATTAATGAGATGGCTATATCTTATATGATTAATAAGGGAGAGCTTTCAGAAGAATCCTTTAAACATTTTCATCCTAGCATTTGTAATAGACTTGATAGAAATACATCTGGGCTTATTTTATTCGCAAAGAATTTACCTTGCGCACAAAAGCTTGGCAAGGCTCTTAAGGAGCGAAGCTGTATAAAAATGTATAGAGCAATAGTTTTAGGTGATATTAAGGAGCCTCAGGAAATAGACGGATACCTGTCTAAAGATGAGGCCACCAACAAAGTAACCATTTCATCAAAACCATCTGATGATTCAAAACCTATACAGACAGCCTACAGACCGATTAAAAAACTTGCTAATGATATGACCCTTATTGAGATTCATCTGATTACTGGTCGAACTCATCAGATTAGAGCTCATTTAGCATCAATCGGTCATCCTATTTTAGGTGATAATAAATACGGAAATACGGTAATTAATAAAAAATATAAAATAAAAGGACAGCTTCTTCATGCATATTCTATTGAATTTGAAGATGGAGAAAAATATGTAGCTGATTTACCGGGGGAATTTAATGTCTACATTTAAGTCGAGGGGCCTTAGAGGTTCCACTTTTGAAGAATTTATAAATAAAACAAATTTAGTATACGAGGAAAATGGGTTAGCACTTATCCAAAAGATCCCCACACCTATTACACCTATTGAAATGGATAGCAAAAAGGGCCATATTACGCTTGCATATTTCGACCAGAAATCAACTGTTGATTATGTTGGTGCAATCCAAGGAATCCCAGTTTGTTTCGATGCTAAGGAGTGCAATAAGGACACTTTTCCTCTTCAGAACATCCATCAGCACCAGATAGATTTCATGGAAAAGTGGGAAAAGCAGGATGGAATAGCATTTATTCTTATTTTCTTTAGCGAGAGGGATCTCTATTATTACCTTCCATTTGTGCAGCTGAAGACCTTCTGGGATAGGATGGTAGATGGTGGGAGAAAGAGCTTTCGTATAGACGAATTGGATGAAAAATACTTCTTTGAGACGAAGCCAAATCTATTAGTTCCATATCTAGACATGATAAATATTGATTTAAAGAGCCGTGAAAGTTGACTTTCCGGCTTTTATTCGTTATAATCACTTTATTACGTTAGCAGACTAAAGTGTTTTAATAGATTAGGAGACGAGAATGAAAAACCTTACATTACACACTCCAGAGGGTGTTAGAGACATTTATAACAGCGAATATGAGCGTAGATTAGATGTTCTTTACAATCTCAGAAAGGACTTTAAGGCATCTGGATATACGCCTATTTCAACCCCTACTTTTGAGTACTTTGACACATTTTCTAAGGAAGTAGGTTCATGTAAGTCTAATGAGATGTTCAAGTTCTTTGATAGAGATGGCAACACTCTTGTACTTAGACCAGATATTACTCCATCTGTAGGTAGAGCAGCAGCTATGTATTTTTCAGATACAGATGAGCCTGTTAAGCTTTCTTACGAAGGCAATGTATTTATTAATTATCATAGCCTTCAGGGACGTCTTAAAGAGAGCACTCAGGCAGGATGCGAGTTTATTGGCGATAGTTCTGTAGATGCAGATGCTGAGATTCTTACAATTGTTGTCAATTCATTAAAGTCAATCGGTCTTAAGGAATTCGAGATTGGAGTAGGACATATTGATATTGTAAAGGGCCTTGTTGAGGCTGCTTCACTTAAGGCAGAGGATGAGGAGCGATTGCTTAATCTTATCTCTAATAAAAACTTCTTTGGTGCCAAGGATTTACTTGAATCTGCAGGAGTTAATAAGAGCCTTATCGAGCTTTTTGATTTAACAGGCAAGATTCTTAATTCTCCTTCAGAATGGAAGAATTATCTTGAAAAGGCTAAGAAATACAAAAAAGTATATGATGCTCTTGAATACCTTACAAAGCTATATGAAATCCTTAAGAGCAACGGTGTGATGGATTATATTTCATTTGAGCTTGGTATGATTTCAGAATATAGATATTACACTGGAATTATATTTACTGGATATTCTTATGGAGTAGGTGAGCCACTAGTTAAGGGTGGTAGATATGATTCGCTTCTGCGACATTTTGGCAAAGATTCACCTGCTATTGGTTTTGCGATAACTGTTGATCAATTGATGTTAGCATTGGAGAGATGTAATGAGCGATAGATATTTAACTTTTGCCCTTGGTAAGGGGCGTTTAGCAAAGCAGACACTTGCTTTATTTGAAAGCATCGGTATCACTTGCGAAGAGATGAAGGATCCAGATACCAGAAAGCTTATCTTTACTAACGAAGAATTAAAACTTAGATTTTTCCTTTCAAAGGGACCAGATGTACCTACCTACGTAGAGTACGGTGCAGCCGATATTGGTGTTGTTGGAGAGGATACTATTTTAGAAGAGAATCGTAATATCTATGAGGTATTAGATCTTGGTTTTGGAAAGTGCAGAATGTGCGTATGCGGTCCTGCAGAGGCAGCTGAGTTACTTAAGCATCATGAGCTTATCAGAGTTGCCAGCAAGTATCCTAGAATTGCTAAGGATTATTTTTACAACAAAAAGAATCAGACGGTAGAGATTATCAAGCTCAACGGTTCAATAGAGCTTGCACCTATTGTTGGTCTTTCAGAAGTTATTGTAGATATTGTTGAGACTGGTTCTACACTTAGAGAAAATGGACTTGTTGTTCTCGAGGAAGTTTGTCCACTTTCTGCTCGTATGGTTGTTAACCAAGTTTCTATGAAGATGGAATATGAGAGAATCACAGCTCTTATTGAGAAGTTGAAGGGAGCACTTGAAAATGAAAAAGCTTAAGCTTACAAGCGACACAATAGATAATATTTTAGAATCATTATTAAAAAGAAGCCCTAATCAGTATACAGAGTATGAATCTACTGTTACCGAAATCGTAAATACGGTTAGAGAAAAGGGTGATGAGGCAATATTCGCATATACGAAGAAATTCGATGGTGCAGATATTAATGCTAGCAATATTGTTGTTACAAAAGAGGAAATTGAAGAGGCATATACTCTTGTTCCTAAGGAACTTGTTGAGGTTATCAGAAAGGCCCTTGTTAATATTGAAAAGTACCACGCTAAGCAGCGACAAAATAGCTGGTTTACTACAGAAGACGGCATTATTTTAGGACAAAAGGTTACACCGCTTGCAAAGGTAGGTGTATACGTACCAGGTGGTAAGGCAGTATATCCATCATCTGTTCTTATGAATGTTATGCCTGCAAAGGTAGCAGGTGTTGGAAAGGTATTTATGACTACACCATGTAACAAAGAGGGCAAGGTTAATCCTAGTACTCTTGTTGCAGCTAATGAGGCTGGTGTAGATGTAATTTATAAGTGTGGTGGAGCACAGGCTATTGCAGCACTTGCATTTGGAACAGAGTCAATCGAAAAGGTTGATAAGATTGTAGGCCCTGGTAATATATTTGTTGCTCTTGCTAAAAAGGCTGTTTTTGGATATGTTTCAATCGATTCAATTGCTGGTCCTTCAGAGATCTTAGTTTTGGCTGATGAGACAGCTAATCCAACATACGTGGCAGCAGATTTACTTTCACAGGCTGAGCATGACGAGCTTGCCAGCGCAATTCTTGTTACTACATCTGAGCGAATCGCAGACGAAGTAGAAAAGGAAATCGAGAGATTCGTAAAGATTTTATCTAGAAAAGACATTATCCAGAAATCACTTGATAACTTTGGTTATTTACTTGTTGCTGACAATAAAAAAGATGCAATCGATTGCGTTAATGCCATTGCATCTGAGCACTTAGAAGTTGTTACAGCTAATCCATTTGAGGATATGACATACATTAAGAATGCTGGTGCAATATTCCTTGGACAGTATTCATCAGAGCCTCTTGGAGATTATTTCGCTGGCCCAAATCACGTGCTTCCAACAAATGGAACAGCTAGATTTTTCTCACCACTTTCTGTTGATGATTTTATTAAGAAGTCTAGCATTATTTCTTATTCGAGAGAGGCACTTGAAACAGTATATCCTGATATTGTTAAGTTTGCTGAGAATGAACAACTTACAGCACACGCTAATTCTATAAGAGTAAGATTTGAAGATATTTAATAATTTATTTATATATCTTAATTATCAGTGCAAAGAGACGATTAAACTTTAAATACCTACTCATATTTTGTATAATGAGAAAGGTGGTTATTGAAAAAATAGGCGAGGATTATGGCAGAAGAACGTAGAGCAAAGGTTGCTAGAAAAACTAAAGAGACAGATATAACAATTGACTTTTCTATAGATGGAAGTGGACTTTGTCAGGTTAACTCAGGTATAGGTTTCTTTGATCATATGCTTGATGCTTTCACAAGACATGGACTTTTTGATTTGGATGCTTCCATTAAGGGCGATTTACAGGTTGATTGTCACCATACCATCGAAGATACAGGCATTGTTCTTGGTAATGCTATTAAAAAGGCCTGTGGACCTAAGCTTGGATGCAAGAGATATGGCAGCTGTATTCTTCCTATGGATGAGACTTTAGTATTAGTTGCAGTTGATTTATGCAACCGACCTTATTTATCTTTTGAAGCCGAGTTTCCTACAGAAAAGATCGGCTATATGGATACAGAGATGGTTAAGGAATTTTTCTATGCCATTTCTTATTCAGCTAGTATGAACCTTCATATCAAGGTTCTTACACCAGGTAATTCACACCATATGTGCGAGGCCATGTTCAAGGCTTTCGCTAAGGCTTTAGATGAAGCCACAACTATTGACCCTAGACTGAATAATCAGACTATGACTACAAAGGGTTCAATCTAAAAAGGAGTACAACTTAGTATGGAACACAAAAATATAGTTGCTACTATTTACATCAAAGATGGTATGGCAGTAAAGAGTCCTACAGAGCTTGATGATAAGAGTGACGTTTTAGAACTTGCATCAGTTTATGATGATAGTGGTATTGATAAAATTATTTGCTATGATTTATCTACAGATGATGAAGAGCATGAAAAAAATATACTTGCTATCAGAGAGATTAACCGCAACATTCAGGTTAAGACAGCAGGCGGCGGCAATATCAAGCGTCTTGAGGATGTTAAGAAGCTTTTATACGCAGGATGCGTTGAGGTTATCTTAAATGGTTCAAAGCCAGAGACAATCGACCTTATCAAAGAGGCAAGTGCACGATTTGGCGCAGAGAAAATGCTTGTCAGCCTTGCTACAGTAGATTTTCTCTTTAAGACCAAGGATTTCCTTGCAGATAATGTTCACGAGCTTCTCATTATGGATACAAGCCTTCTAGAGGGCCTTGAGAATATTACTAATATCCCTTATATTGTTCAGGTTGATGAATATGATTTTGATTATATTTTAGGAATCTTAAAGTCAGAGCAAATCAGAGGTATTTCTGGTCAGTTTTTAAATAATACAGCTTTTGATGCTATGCGCATGAAGAGTGAGCTTTCTGATCAGGGTATCAAAATGGACAACTTCGAAGCAAAGCTTGAATGGTCAGACTTGAAGCCAAATTCAGATGGACTTATTCCTACAGTTGTTCAGGATTTCCAGACTGGCGAAGTATTAATGGTAGCTTACATGAATGAGGAGTCCCTTAATGCTACAATTCGCACAGGTAAGATGACTTATTTTTCTCGTTCAAGACAGTGCCTTTGGGTAAAGGGCGAGACAAGCGGTCATTTCCAGTATGTAAAGTCATTGACTGCCGATTGCGATTTTGATACTATTTTGGCGAAAGTTTCTCAGGTAGGAGTAGCATGTCACACTGGCGCACCAAGCTGCTTCTTCAACGAGATAGTAAAAAAGGAGTATATTGAGCGAAATCCACTTAAGGTATTTGAGGATGTATACGCTGTAATCGAGGACAGAAAGAAGAACCCAAAAGAAGGTTCTTATACTAATTACCTCTTCGACAAGGGCATTGATAAAATCCTTAAAAAGGTGGGCGAAGAAGCTACAGAAATCGTTATTGCAGCTAAGAACCCTGAGTCAGAGGAGACCAAATACGAGATTTCTGATTTCTTGTATCACATGATGGTTCTCATGGTAGAAAAGGGTGTTACTTGGGAGGACGTTACTTCTGAGCTTGCTCAAAGATAATTAAATGAAAAAACTTGCGTTACCAGACGATATTTTAATGCAGATTGATAAGCCTGCACGTTATATCGGCAATGAATTTAATAGTGTAAAAAAGAATCCTGCAGAAGTGGACATCAGATTTGCTATGTGCTTTCCTGATGTCTACGAAGTAGGTATGTCTCATCTTGGTATAGCTATTCTTTACGATATGCTTAACAAGCGTGAGGATACATATTGTGAACGGGTATATTCGCCATGGCCAGATTTACATAATCTGATGAAGGAGCGTAATATACCCCTTTTTGCGCTTGAATCACAGGATGCCATCAAGGATTTTGATTTCATCGGTATGACACTCCAATATGAGATGTGTTATACCAACATTTTACAGATTCTTGATTTGGCGGGAGTTGCCTTAGAATCAAAGGATAGAGACGATGATGACCCTATAGTTGTAGTAGGTGGACCATGTGCTACTAATCCTGAGCCTATAGCTGATTTTGTAGATATTGTATATGTAGGCGAGGGAGAGACCAGCTACGGTGATCTTTTAGACTTATATAAAGAATGCAGAAAAAGTGGATTTAATAGACAGGATTTCCTTAGAAAAGCTTGTCATATTCCAGGGATTTACGTTCCTTCTTTATATGAAGTTGGCTATAAGGAAAGTGACGGAACTTTAGAGTATTTTAGACCTCTCTATGATGATGTACCTTCTGTTATTGATAGACAGGTTGTGACAGATATGGATTCATCTTCATACCCAACTAAGATGCTTATTCCATTTGTTAGAGCGATTCAAGATAGAGTAGTTCTAGAAATTCAGCGTGGTTGTATCAGAGGATGTCGTTTCTGTCAGGCTGGTATGATTTACCGACCAAACAGAGAAAAGTCTGTAGATGTTTTAAAGGCTCAAGCAAAAGAGCTTTTAGCTTCAACAGGTCACGAGGAGATTTCTCTTAGCTCACTATCATCCAGTGATTATCATGCACTTGGAGAACTTATGGATTTCCTTATTGATGATTGTCTTTCTGAGGGTGTTAATGTGTCGTTACCGTCTTTACGAATTGATGCATTTTCTCTTGATGTTATGTCAAAGGTTCAGGACGTTAGAAAATCAAGTATTACATTTGCGCCAGAAGCTGGCAGCCAGCGTATGCGAAATGTAATCAATAAGGGCCTTACAGTTGAGGATATCATTGGTGGTGCAACACTTGCATTTAAAGGCGGCTGGAATAAGGTTAAATTCTATTTCATGCTGGGACTTCCAACAGAGACAGACGAGGATATGAAGGCCATTCCACAGCTTGCCAATGAAGTTGCTGCTGCTTACTATGATACCGTTCCTAAGGAACAGCGTCAGGGTAGATGCCAGATTACTATTTCTACTTCATTCTTTGTACCAAAGCCATTTACACCTTTCCAGTGGGCACCTATGTATGAGGCAGGAGAATACTTACGCCGTGCCAAAGTTGTTAACGACGAGATGAAGGCACAGCTTAACCAAAAGTCTCTTAAGTACAATTGGCATCATTCTGATGTTACAGTTCTTGAGGGGGTGTTTGCCCGTGGAGATAGAAGACTTTGTCCTGCTATTTTGGATGCATATAAGAGCGGCTGTTTCTTTGATGCATGGGGTGAATATTTTGACTTTGACAAATGGCTTGCAGCCTTTGAAAAGAATAATATTTCTATAGATTATTATGCATACCGTCAGCGTGATTTAGATGAGCTCCTTCCTTGGGATTTCATCAATTGTCACGTAACAAAAGAATTCTTAAAGAGAGAGTGGAACAACGCTATGGAAGCTAAGGTAACACCAAATTGCAAGATGGCTTGTAGCGGTTGTGGCTCTGCTAAAATTGGATCGGGGGTATGTCATAATGCGCGCTAGAGTTAAATTTGCCAAGACAGGCATAATGAGATATGTGGGCCATCTAGATTTAATGAGATTTTTCCAGAAAGCTGTAAAGCGTTCTAATCTTCCTATTAGATATTCAGAAGGATTTAATCCTCACCAGATTATGTCATTTGCATCACCACTTGGTGTAGGCCTTACATCTGAGGGTGAATATATGGATATCGATTTAAAGGAAAAGGTAGATCCCGTCGAAGCCCTTAATTCTCTTAATGACAACATGGTGGAGGGGCTTGAAATAACAGGCTTTAAATACCTACCAGATGATGCTGAAAAATGTATGTCTGCCGTTACTGCAGCAAGTTACATCGTAACATATAAGGATTCAAAGGATGATGCTTGTTACATAGACAATATTTCAGATTTAAAATTGAAATTCTTTGATGAAGCACATTCTATTAACATTATTAAAAAGACAAAAAAGGGTGAACGAGAGCTTGATTTAAAGCCACTTATTTACCGCTTTAACCTTACAATAGAAGATAAAGTACCTGTGTATGATTTTCTTCTTTCTAGCGGTAGCACAGATAATATTAAGCCAGAGCTTGTAGTAAAGGCTTTTCATGAATTTATAGGTCTGCCTGAATTTGATGATTTATCGCTTGATATTAAAAGAGTAGATATGTTTACTGGACAGCCAGATAACTTTATCTCTCTTGGAGAAATTGGGGATGAGCATTAAAAAAATAGTAATTACAAAGGGAATATATGAGAATAAGGAGCTTAGGCTCCTTGTTTCATTTGATGAAAATGATAGTCCTCTAGATATTATCAACCTGGATAACACACAGATTGGCACAGTCTGCACTGCCACAGTAGAAAAGGTTATTTCTGACATTGATTCTTGTATATGTAAGCTTTCTATTGGTGAAAAGGGTTTTATTGAATCAAAAAAGCTATTTCCTGAATATTATTTGGTTCGTCATTCAGATAAAAAGAAGGTTTGTCAGGGAGATCAATTTTACGTTGTAATTACCCAGGATAAAAAAGGAAGCAAGCCATTTTCATGTAACTTTGTAAAGCATTTAATTGATGATAATAAGAATAATGGTTTTATTTATCACTATATAAATGAGTATGCTTCATCTGATTATGAAATAGTTTCAGATCTAGAAGAAGTAATCAATATGGACCTTAATGTTAGGGCATATACTGATGAATCCTATAGTTTATGGAATTTATATGACCTTACTAAACTTTTAAAGAATATCACATCAAAGGTTTGCCATTTAAAGGATGGTGGCAATATTGTAATAGAACCTACAGAAGCACTTACAGTTATTGATGTCAATTCATCTAAAAACCATGGGAAAGGAACGGCTTTTGACACCAATAAACAAGCAATTGATGAAGTATTAAAACAGATTAGACTTAGATCTATTTCTGGTATAATAATAATCGATATGCTTAAGGTATCCAAAGATGAGGAGCAAGAGCTAATTAGATATTTCAAGGACAATTCTAATGATGATATTTCTAACGTATCTGTCCATGGCTTCACTCATTTAGGTTTACTAGAAATCACAAGGAGCAGAAATTTCTCATCTGTTTTTTAGAATAAATTACAATTATATGGGATGAATAATATGAAAAATAATAATAGATGGCAGCGTATAGTAGGAATTATTGTAGCCATAATTCTATGCGTTGCATCATCAGAATTTATTAATAATCAAAATGTAACTGAGATAGATGCAGATAATACAGTGGATAATCAGGAGAGTAAATTGGATGCTGTTAAATTCATTAGAACTGTAGATGGAGATACTATTATTGTTGAGGATTCAAATGGAGAGCATAAGCGAGTTCGCATGATTGGAATCGATACGCCAGAATCCGTCGCTCAAGAAGAAGAGCGCAACAATGAATACGGTGTAATGGCAAGCGACTATACTAAGGAATTATTAACAAATGCCGGTACCCTCTATCTAGAATATGATGTAGATGCAGACGACCAATACGATAGAATTTTAGCTTACGTCTGGTTAGAAGATGTGGATGATACATTTAATGTAGAAAACATAAAAAATTCAATGGTTAATGCTATAATTGTCGAGAATGGTTATGGGATTGCTAAAAAATACGAGCCTACAGTAGCCCATGATGATATTTTAGCTGAATTGATGGCAGAGGCTGAAGAAAATAATATTGGCCTATGGCAATATCAAGAATTTAGAGACCTTTGGAAATAATTCGTTTTTATTTGTTATATGGGGGTATCAACCATGGAAATAAGCGAGATGATCCAAGTAGTACAAGCAAAAGCTGTAGAGATTGCAGATGAGGAAATCAGAAAATACAATAAGGATTTTCCGGAGATTACTCTTACTGATGAAGCTAAAGAAGCTGTCAGAGTATGTTCCACCTCTCAGTTAACACTTCAACTAAGCAAGTGTAGATTTAAAGAAGGAGAAGATCCTGATGAGCTATTCAATAACTGGTTTGCAACAAACGAAGAAGAGGATTTAAGAAAAGCCTGTAGGCACTGTCTTGAGGCTGAAGCTAAAAAGATTAGAGAAGCAGGAAGTAAGAATCTAAGTTCATTAGATATATATTTGAAGAAGCACCTTGGAGACATACATGAAATAGATTAGCTTAACAATCTAGATTCTTCTAAATTTTCATATTTTTTTATACAATTTATTCAGATATCAGTTGACGCACAAAAAAAGCTGTGTTAATATACATGAGTATGCCGCTCAGTGTGGTTTTTTAAGTGTGTTTCATACCGAAGCACCACCGAAACTGGCGAGTAATGATAAAAAGGAGGAGCAACCATGTACGCAATTATTGCAACAGGTGGTAAGCAGTACAAAGTTTCTGAAGGCGATATCATTACCATTGAAAAGCTTGGCGTTGAAGCTGGTGAGAAGGTTACTTTTGATCAGGTTCTTGCTGTTAGCGACAAGGATCTCAAGGTTGGCGACCCAACAGTTAAGGGTGCTACAGTAGAGGCTTCTGTTGTTAAAGAAGGCAGAGGTAAGAAGGTAATCGTATACAAGTACAAGAGAAAAACAGGTTACCACAACAAGAATGGCCACAGACAGGCTTTCACTCAGGTTAAGATTGAGAAGATTAACGGCTAATTATGATTAGCGTAGTAATTTCCAAACACCAGAATAAATATATCAATGTTACACTTAAGGGACATGCAGGTTATGCTGACAACGGTCAGGATATAGTTTGTTCGGCAGTATCAGTTCTTGTGATTAATACTTTTAATAGTATTGAGCGATTTACAGATGATGCTTTCTCGTGTGACGCAGCAGAGGATGGCGGCTATATGAGCATGACATTCAATGATGATATTTCTAGTGAGTCACAGTTATTATTGGACTCCATGGTTTTAGGTTTGGACGAAATTCACAAACAATACGGTGATGAATATATTTCATTCACATACAAGGAGGTGTAAGACATGTTACAGATGAACCTTCAGTTCTTCGCTCATAAAAAGGGTGTAGGCTCTACAAAGAACGGTAGAGATTCAGAGTCTAAGAGATTAGGCGCTAAAAGAGCAGACGGTCAGTTCGTTAAGGCTGGCAATATTCTTTACAGACAGCGTGGTACAAAGATTCTTCCAGGCAACAATGTAGGTCTCGGTGGAGACGATACACTTTTTGCTTTAGTAGATGGAGTACTTCGTTTCGAAAGAAAAGGTAGAGACAAGAAGCAGGCTTCTGTCTATCCAGTAGAACAGTAATTTATTGACCCGACTACGAATCGTATGTCGGGTCAAATTTAATTTTAGAACAATTAAAAGAGCTGGTAGACATCAAGCTCTGAGGTTTCTTAAGCGAATCGTTTTAGATGAGCTGAGAAACTCTCAGGCTTGTAGTCGTAACCAGCGGATTTGATTATTTAGGAGAAATTTATGTTTGCCGATAGAGCAAAAATTATTATAAAATCAGGTAAAGGTGGAGACGGTCATGTAAGTTTCCGTCGCGAGAAATATGTTCCTAACGGTGGCCCAAATGGTGGCGACGGTGGTAAGGGCGGAGATGTTATTTTCGAAGTAGATCCAGGCCTTAATACATTAGTTGACTACCGCCATAGACGTAAATTTGCTGCTGAAAATGGTCAGGAAGGCGGCAAGGACAACTGTCATGGTAAAAACGGAGAGGACCTTATTTTGAAAGTACCTGAGGGAACTGTAATAAAGGACGCTGAGACAGGACGTGTTATCGCAGATATGTCTGGTGATAATAAGCGTCAGATAGTTCTTCCAGGAGGTAATGGCGGCCTTGGAAACCAGCACTTTGCTACATCTACTATGCAGGCTCCTAAGTATGCTAAGCCAGGTATTGATGCCATCGAGCTTGAGGTACTTTTAGAGCTTAAAGTTATTGCAGATGTAGGACTTGTTGGATATCCTAACGTAGGTAAATCAACCTTCCTTTCAAGGGTTACAAATGCACAGCCAAAGATTGGAAATTATCATTTCACAACACTTTCGCCAAACCTTGGTGTTGTGGATGTTGACGATATAAACGGATTTGTTATTGCAGATATCCCAGGACTTATCGAGGGAGCATCTGAGGGAATCGGACTTGGACATGAGTTCCTTCGTCATATTGAACGTACAAAAGTAATTATCCATATGGTTGATGGAGCTTCAGTAGAGGGTCGTGACCCAGTTGAGGATATTAAGACAATATCTGGTGAGCTAGCAGCTTATGACCCAGAGCTTCTTAAGAAGCCACAGGTAATTGCAGCCAACAAAATGGATGTAATTGGCGAAGATTCTAACGAAGTTATCGAAGCATTAAAGGCTGAATTTGAGCCAAAGGGAATCAAGGTATTCCCTATATCAGCTGTTTCAGGAAAGGGCCTTAAAGACCTTTTATACGAGGTTGTTAGACTCCTTGAAACATGTGACGATGCTCCAATAGTTTATGAGCAGGAGTTTGACCCTACAATCAGAGCATTCTCTGAGGAGCCTTACACAGTTGAAATCAATGACGAGGGCGACTATGTAGTAGAAGGACCTCGTATTGAGAAAATGCTTGGTTACACTAATCTTGAGTCTGAAAAAGGATTTTTATTCTTCCAGAACTTCCTTAAGGAGCAGGGTATTCTCAAGGAACTTGAAGAAAAAGGAATTCAAGAAGGTGATACCGTTAGAATGTACGGTTTAGTATTTGATTATTATAAATAATAGGAGTTTATAGATGACTAACAAACAAAGAGCATATTTATCATCACTTGCTTCAGATATGAGCCCAATTCTTCAAATTGGCAAGGCTTCACTTACTCCAGAGTATACCAATGCAGTAGATGAGGCTCTTGAGGCAAGAGAGCTTATTAAAATCAACGTATTAAAGAACTGTTTTGACGATCCAAAGGAGATGGCTCAGGTCCTTTCTGAGCGTACTCACTCTGAGGTTGTTAGAGTTATCGGAAGAAAAATTATTCTTTATAGACCAGCGAAGAAGCCAGTTATTAAGCTTCCTCAGTAAGGAGACAACATGAGAATTGGTATTTATGGCGGGACATTCAATCCAATTCACAACACACATATTGATATAGCAAGGGCTGCTTTAGAGCAATTTTCACTTGATAAAGTTTATTTTTTAGTTGCTGGGAATCCACCGCATAAGGATACTGCGGAGAATATTCCTGATGCATGCAGACTAGAAATGGTTAAGTTTGCCATCGCAAACCAGCCTAAAATAGCTATTGATGAGCGAGAGATTTATCGTACTGGTAAGAGTTACTCATATATTTCTTTAACCGAAATAAAAAAAGAAAATCCTACTGATGATATCTTCTTTATAATGGGAAGTGACAGTTTGCTTTATTTTAAGAACTGGGTAAAGCCTGATGTTATCTCTGATTGTGCCACTATATTGGTTGCACCTAGACTCGGAGATGATATGGATGTTCTTACTGACGCAATTAATGAATGTAAGGATTTATTCTCAGGTGATTTCTTTTTAATTGATTATAAGGCTAATGGTTTAGCTTCATCAGTTATAAGACAGGATTTTTACACCGATAAAAGCGTTCGTAAATGGCTTGATTCAAAAGTGGAAGAGTATATTATAGAGCATAATTTATATAGCCCTTACTCATACCATTATGACGATATATTGAGACTGTCTCAAGAGATGAATAAAGAGCTCAAATCCAGCCGATATGTTCATACCCTAGGTGTTGCCACTACAGCCTATTCATTGGCCTTAAAATGGAATTATCCGGCTTATACGGCTATGGTAGCAGGCATACTGCACGATTGTGCCAAATGTATATCAGACGAAAAGCGTATATCTGTATGTGAGAAAAACAATATACCTATCAGAGATATTGAATACAAATATCCTCATCTTTTACATGGCAAAGTAGGAGCCTTCTATTGTAAAAGCAAATACGATGTTTTTGATGACCAAATTGCCCATGCAATAGAGGTTCATACAACAGGCTGTCCTGGAATGAATCTGCTTGATAAAATTATTTTCGTTGCAGATTATATTGAGCCAGGACGTGATAAACAGCCAAGACTTGATATTCTTAGGTCTGTTGCCTATGAGGATTTAGATAAATGTGTTTTCATGATTTTAGAAGACACAGTTAATTATTTAAATGAAAATCCTGAAATGGTAGATTCTACCACAATAGATACATACAATTATTATTTAAATGAGATGAAAGGCGAGGTTTAAAATGGAATCTAGAGAAATGGCAAAGATTGTTTGCAAAGCACTTGATGATAAAAAAGCCATCGACGTAAAAGCGATCGATATTTCCAATATAAGCATTATGGCTGATTATTTTATTGTAGCTTCAGCTTCAAATCAGAGTCAGCTTAACGCAATGCAGGACGAAGTAGATCGTCTTCTTTACGAGCAGGGAATTCACGCTAAATCAATCGAGGGAAATAGACAGAGTACTTGGGTGCTTATGGACTATGAAGATGTGATTGTTCATTTATTCTCTGAGGAAGATAGATTATTCTACGACTTAGAGCGTATATGGAAAGACGGCATTCTTATTGATGCCAAGGAACTTTAATAATTAATAATTAGTAATTAATAATTTATAAGCCATCTGTTACGCCCTCATGCCTTAGTATTACTTCGTTCAGCATGGAAAGCTTCGCTTAAGTAACACTAAGAGCTTGATAGCTACAGATGGCTTTATTTTTTACATATTCAAATTATATATTTTTAAATTTATATGCGTTGCATTAATAAAAATGTTACAGTGGTTAGAAGAAGCGGAACACTCCGAATACCTTACCAAGAATCTGACAATCAGGGACAATGATTGGGTCCATATTATCATTCTCAGGCTGAAGACGAATATGTCCATCCTCTTTATAGAATGTCTTAACAGTAGCACTATCATCAACGAGAGCTACTACCATATCACCATTTCTAGCAGTATCTTGCTGCATAACAATAATAGTGTCACCATCTAAGATACCAGCATTAATCATAGACTCTCCCTTAACACGAAGCATAAATGACTGCTGATTAGGCATATGCTCAGCTGGAATAGGGAAGTATTCATTAATATTCTGTACAGCAAGTAGTGGCTGTCCTGCAGCAACATTACCAACAACAGGTACATTAACTACCTCTCGTCTAATCATATTAAAATTATCATCTACAATCTCAATAGCACGTGGCTTGGAAGGGTCACGTTTAATATAACCATTTTTCTCTAATGTCTCTAAATGTGAGTGAATAGAAGAAGTGGACTTAAGATTACAAGCATCACAAAGCTCACGCACTGTAGGCGGATAACCTCTATTTAAAATCTCGCTTTTTATAACTTCAAGTATTTCTCTTTGCTTAGCAGATATTTTTCCGTATGCCATAGTGAAAACACTCCTTTCATTTTCTTAAAATTACAATAGCATAAAGAACATATTTTTGCAAACAAATTTTCCGAAATTTTGTTCGTAAAAAGTATTGACAAACGATTGTTCGTGAATTATATTGTTTTCAGAACAAATGTTTTCGAACATCTTTTTGGAGGATGAGAATTATGAGAGCAGTTACTAAAGCAGAGTTAATTGTTAAGAGACGCAAGATGATGTTATTTATTGGGATTTTTGCAGCTATTCTTGTTGGGATGATTTCTTTTAGTATTAATGCTTCTGCAGAGGATAGCAGAGAGGTATATACATATTACACTAGCTATGAGGTTCAGGATGGTGATACACTTTGGACTATAGCAGATCAGTTCATGGGACCAGATTTTACTGATAAGAGGGAGTTCATTGATAATATTAAGTCACTGAATCATTTGTCAAAGGACGATATTACCGCCGGAAATTACTTAGTTATTGAATATTCCTCATATGAGGAACTTTAAGTATTCACATACTTTATTCTCTTGTGTTAGAATACATACATATAGATTATATATTTGATAACATATCTATATTTTGTATTTTAGGAGAGTAAATGATTAGATTTTTTATCGCTATTATTTTTAATTTAAAACGTGGACCATCTTTAGTATCCCACATGCGTAAGATGACCAAACACAAGGATAGGTATCCCGAGAAGGTTAGATATGCTTACGCTCTTAGACTTATTAGATTTTTAAAGAAGAGCGCTAGAATTACCACAGAAGTGTACGGTACGGAGAACCTTCCAGAAGAGGGCGGATATGTTATGTATCCTAATCATCAGGGCAAATACGATGCTTTAGGTATTATGTATGCCCATCATAATCCTTGTACCTTTGTTATGGATAAGGCTAAGTCATATGGCTTTTTAGTTAGAGAGTTAGTTGATTTGCTTGGCGCCAAGCGTTTAGCCCTTGATGATGTACGACAGAATATCCGTATTATGGACCAGATTACTAAGGAAGTTGCTGAGGGCACACGCTTCATTCTCTTTTCCGAGGGTGGATATGATCGAAATGGTAATATAGTTCAGAGATTTAAGCCCGGCAGTTTTAAATGCGCTATGAAGGCTCAGGTTCCTATTATTCCTGTTACTTTAATAGATTCCTATATTGCATTTAATAGCCTTAAGCCTGGTCCTGTTACTACTAAAGTAATATTTGGTAAGCCTATCCTCTATGATACATACAAGGATATGAAGACACACGAGGTGGCAGATTTAGTGAGAAACACAATTATTACTACCATGGAAGAGCATGGCGTATATGTTAACTCTCAGAATTCGCCAGATTTACTTACTTAGTAGGATTTATTTAGTTATATTATAGGAACAGATCACCTTTATTTGTTGGTTTGTTCCTATTTTTATTAATGACAAAAATTGATTAATCCTTTACCAATGATTAATTAGTTCCTTTAAAGAAGACTTGTTATTATGGATATAGTTTTATCAAATAATATTTTGTGAGGTTTTTATTTATGGAAAAGGTAAAATGGGGTGTTTTAGGAACAGCAAATATTGCAAAGGGTTGTACCATTCCTGGAATGCAGCAAGTTGATACTTGTGAGCTTTATGCTATTGCAGGAAGAGATATTAATAAGGCCCTTAAGTTCAAGGATGATTTTGGATTTCAAAAAGCATATAGTTCTTATGAAGAATTAATTGAAGATTCTGAGGTACAAGCAATTTATATTCCTCTGCCTAATGGCCTTCATTTAAAATGGGTTAAGGAAGCCCTACAGCATAAAAAGCATGTTATGTGTGAGAAGCCTCTTGCTCTTAATGCAAGTGCCGCTAGAGATATGTTTGAAACAGCCAAGACTAATGGTGTAATACTTATGGAGGCATATGCATATTTACATAGTCCATATATTAAGAGTTTAAAGGCAGACATAGATTCAGGATTAATCGGAGACATTGATTATATTGAATCAGAGTTTTTAACTCAGGGCTATAGTGAAGATATACGATTATACAAAGACCAGGGTGGTGGTGCAATGTACGATTTAGGATGTTATTGCACTACCATGATTTTATCTTTGATAGATTCTACACCTACATCAGTTATTGCCAACGCAAGATACACAAAACTTGGTGTTGATGAGCTTACTAATGCTATTATCAAATTTAAAAATGGTGTTAATGCTACTTTTACTGTTGGTATGATACTTGGCAAGGATACCGGTAGTCGCTTTGATAAGCTTTATATACACGGCTCAAAGGGGGCAATTCGCTCTGATGTAGAGTTCAATCAATCTGGAGAGTTATCATATAAAATATACCTGGATAAGGAAATAATAGAGCGAAAGATATCCGTTCCACAGAATTATTCACTTGAGATTGCTCAGCTTAATAGCTGCATTTTAAATGGCGAACCTCAGCATATTACTCCTAATTTTTCTATTAGGAATGCAGAGCTTATGGACGAAGTTTTTCTTAAAATAGGCTACTATAACTAGCAAATTTATTATATACTCAACAGGAAGCTACAATAGAATTCGCATTTGCGGATTCGAATAAAGAGAGGATGTATAAATGACAGATTATAAGTTACTTGCAGAACAGTTAAAAGCACTAGCAGAGGATGAGCCAAGCTATATTCCAGTATTATCTAATGCTTCTGCCCTAATTAACCAAAACTTAGATGATTTAAATTGGGCTGGGTTTTATTTAATAGACAATGATTCCTTATTGCTTGGTCCATTTCAAGGAAAGGTCGCTTGCATTAGAATCAAATTAGGCAGGGGTGTATGTGGTACAGCTGTACAAAATGATGAGACTATAATAGTTCCTAATGTACATGAATTTCCTGGTCATATAGCATGTGATAGCGCTTCTAACTCAGAAATAGTAGTTCCTATTCATAATAATGGTAAGATTGTGGGCGTACTTGATATTGACAGCCCTAGTCTAAATAGATTTTCACAGACAGACAAAGAAGGACTTGAACTTTTTGTTAGAACATTAGAAGATGTAATTCAATTCTAGTCTCTTGTATTTTTAATCTTTATAAATTAAGATTATAGATAAATGGAGGGATGAAAATGAATAAAAGACTTTATAAAAGTAATCACAGAAAAATTTGCGGTGTATGCGGCGGAATAGGAGATTATCTTGGTGTAGATCCTACATTTATTAGATTGCTTTGGGTTATATTTGCCTGCTGCGCTGGTTGTGGAATTTTAGCATATATTATAGCAGCCATCATCATGGAAGATGAGCCAGGCAGTTTTTAAATATTAAAAATAAAAGGTTGCAGAATAATCTGCAACCTTAATTTTTTTAATTTGTAGAATCAAGACTAACTTCAAGCTGACTTGAATTATTATCCTCTGATTTCATTCTTCTATAGAGATTTGCAAGTAATGCACCTGAGATATTATGCCATACTGAGAAAATAGCTCCAGGTACTGTAGCCATTGCAAGATCAGGGAATGCTGTACCAGCAAGAGATGTTGCAAGACCAGAGTTTTGCATACCAATCTCAACAGATAATGCTTTCTTCTTAGCAAGTGGAAGACCAAGAACTTTTCCTAATAATAAACCACATGCATATCCAAGTAAGTTATGAAGGATTACCACTACAAAGATAATAGCACCTGTTGAAAGAATCTGCTCAGAATTGTGTGATACTACAGCTGCTACAATCATTGTAATAGCAAGAACACTGATAAGTGGAAGAGCTTCCTTTACTTTCTGAGTATATTTACCAAAGAAATGATTTATAATAAATCCAAGTGCGATTGGTACAATTACAACTTTGATTATTGATATAAACATTGCCTTTATATCAACTGATACTGAAGTATGTAAGAATAAATATGTAATTAGTGGTGTAAGGAATGGTGCGAGTAGAGTATTAACGCTTGTCATACCTACAGACAATGCTACATCACCTTCGCTTAGATAGGTAATAACATTGCTAGATGTACCACCTGGACATGTACCTACAAGAATTACACCAGCAAGTAATCCAGCCTCAAGACCAAATGTCTTTCCTAAGATAAAAGCAAGAAGAGGCATGATAGTAAACTGAGCCAGGCATCCAAGTAAGATATCCTTTGGATGTGTAAACACTAATACGAAATCTTCTGGTTTAATTGTAAGACCCATACCAAACATTACAACCATTAATAAATAGTTAATCCATGTTGTTTGAATCCAAAGACATGTAACCGGTTTAAATAAAGCCAGAGCTGCCACAACTAGAACGATAATCGCCATGTACTTTCCGATAAAATCACTGATTTTTTTCATAAAAATATCCTTCCTTTCATAAATAGAGTTTAGTACGTTAAAGCGATAAAGCTATGATTACAATAGCACTAGGATGTAGAATATTCAATAGATAAATATGAATTATGGTAAATTTTATATACCAAGATTAAAAGGAGTTTTGAGTTTATGGGAGAATTATTCATTTCACTTATTGTGTCTTTCTTAACATTAGGTGTACCAGCATTATTGTCTTTATATAATTTTATTGGTATTTTTCATGAATGGAAAAAGAAGATATTAAGACATGTATTTTGGGCATTGACCATATTATTAGGTATTTTTTATACCTTTGGCATGATGACTTTATTAGATGTAATATTTGAAGCTGAATGGACTGAACAGTTATATAATGTAGAAAGGCATCAACCTATTTGGACTGGTGGGTATATAACTGTTATCGTCGTATCATTAGTAGGTATTGTAGGAGCCATTATTTTACTATCTAATAATGTAAACAAATTGCCCCCACTAACTACTGTTTTATGTATTACTTCAATTTATTTAGCACTTATAATACAGCTTTTATGGGCAATTCAATGCTTGCCTATAGCATTTGATTTTGTAGGCGCGTTATATATATTAGTACCGATAAACATATTCATTATCGCATTTACGATAATAAGAGAGAAAATAAAAGAGTGGTGCAACGATGAATTTCATGAAGATAAAATATATGGAAAATCACCATTTATTAAAAAGATAAATAGCATACTTATTAAATGTTCAAATAAATGGCCAATTTGGGGACTATTTTTTGTTATTCCTATGCTTGGAATAATTCTTATTGTACTTGTACTTTTTGGCCAAGAGCCAGATGCAATTATAAAGGCGTGGACAGAGACAAGTGATTGGACTTTGTCCCTAAAAGAGGCTCCACAGAATCTACCTATGGATAACCATTATCTTTGCACTGTAGCAGCTGGTGGACATAGAAAGCTTGTTAAGCCTATTAGAATGGGAGAGCGCCATGGTCATAGAATCATTGTTAATCGCCAACTTCTTATCGCTAATGCCTTTGAGAATATATTAGAAGAGAAAACCCCTAGATTTCATAGGTCAATCAGGAGTTTTTATGATAAATACGGCTTTCCAATAGCTAATTTAATTAGAACACACAAAGTAGCATGTGATATTACTTATATCATAATGAAGCCATTAGAATGGTTATTTTTGATAGTAATATATCTAGTAGATTCAAAGCCAGAAAATAGAATAGCAGTGCAGTATTTACCTACATCTAAATAAGATTTATAAAATAGCTTTTGTACTGTATAATATACTTATATAGGAGATAATTAATAGTGTTGTAAAGAATTGTGGGGACCATTATGAAATCTATTCTTATAAAAGACACTACAAAAGAAGAACGAGAAGAAATAATTAAAGCATCCCTTGATTGCGGAGGTGGATGCGAAAATTGTTCTTCTTGTTGGCTGGGCGGCGGAAGTCCTTGGGATATTTATCAGGATTACATTGATGGAAGACGAGAAATAGCTGATATTAACGCTGATTACATGTCTACATACCGTCAGGATAGGCAGATAAAATAGGAGAAGCTACTATGGCACCAGACATATCAAATTCCACAGTTGAAGAACGACGAGAATATATAAAAAGAACCTATCCATGTATTGCTGATTGTGATATGTGTGGGCTATGTCAGGTTTTCCATGGCAAAGATGCAGAAACAGCCTATGATGACTATATAACTGGTAAGCGTTCATTCATAGATGTTTCTACTGACTATAGAAGATGATTTGGCAATAAAATAAAATTTACTTCTATAGTTATCAATGACAATATTATTTATATTTTATTAAAATCTACTCGAAAAAGAGTAGTGTAAAAAAGATATGCATCTATCGGTTAAATATCTGTTTTTCCGATAGAAAGTATGTTATAATAGTAAAAACAAGGAAATCCTATAATCCTTGTAAACATTGATATTTGGAGGTTTTTCATGGGTAAGGATTCAGAATTCTATAAAAATAAATCAAAAAAACAGAAATTAAAATTACGTGAGCTTATTCTCCAACTTCCTAAGCCTGCTGTTGATTTTATTCATTCCAAGGAACAAACTACGCAACCAAGTACATTGATTTCATATTGCTATGATTTATTGACCTTCTTTCGATTTTTAGAGAGCTCCAACCCTACAATTACAGGTATGGACATCAAAAAAATCGAATACAACGTCCTTGATAAAATTACTCCAGATGATCTTGAAGAATATCAAAGATACTTAGAGTTAAATGTTATTGGTGAGCAACATGAAAATGGTAAAAAAGCCATAGCGCGAAAAATGTCTCCTTTACGCAGTATGTACAAGTATTTATTGCAAAGAGAATTTGTTTCTAAGGATCCAACCCAGCTGGTTGCTTTGCCAAAGCTTAAAAAGGATAAAAACATCGTTCGTATGAATAATTATGAGGTTCAGGCAATTTTAGAGGCAATTGATAACGGAAATTGTTATACATCTGAACGTCAAAAGAAATATAATCAAAAGACTCGTGGACGTGATTTAGCCATATTAACACTTATGCTTAATACCGGAATTCGTGTCAGCGAATGCAATGGACTTGATTTAAACGATGTAGATTTTATTGTTAATTCTTTAACAATTGTTCGAAAGGGAGGCGGGCAAGATATTATCTACTTCAATGATGATGTTGCAGAGACTTTAAAAGACTATATTAATGGCGAACGAGAATACATTAACCCTGTAGAAGGCCACGAAAGCGCTCTCTTCTACTCTCTCCAGGGCAAGCGTATTAGTATTGATGCTATTGAGAATTTAGTTAAAAAATACGCGAAAATGGTGGTTCCGAACAAGAAAATTACGCCACATAAGCTTAGAAGTACTTATGGTACTGCCCTCTATCGTGAAACAGGCGATATTCGTTTAGTTGCTGACGTATTAGGACATGAAAATATAAATACAACTATTGATTACTATGCTGCTATCGAGGATGAACACAAAAAACAGGCAAGAAATGCTGTTAATTTTAAAAATAAAGATAAATAAGCAAAATAAGGGTCTAAGCAAATTAATGCTTAGACCTTTTAATTAATTGTCATCTTACGATATTTATTAAGTAATTCTTCAAAATATGAAGGCAATGGAGCGTTAACCTCAACATATTCCCCTGTTGTAGGCTGCTTGAACCCAAGTGTTTGAGCATGAAGCGTCTGCCCCTCAAGATTTTTAACGGGCTTGCCATAGACATCATCACCTAAAAGTGGATGTCCTATATGAGCCATATGCACACGTATCTGATGTGTCCTGCCTGTCTCTAGCTTAAACTGTACATAAGAATAGCCTTTAAACTGCTCTAAAACAGTAAAATGAGTAACGGCCTCACGTCCATTTGGTACAACAGCCATTTTCTTTCTATCCTTGGGATTACGGCCAATTGGGGCATCTACGGTACCTTCTTCTTCTTTAAAATTGCCAATAACTATTCCTTTATAGATTCTATTAACCGAATGTACCTTGATTTGGGCTGCTATATCATTATGGGCCTTGTCATTTTTGCAAACTAAAAGTGATCCAGTTGTATTCATATCAATTCTATGAACAATTCCTGGTCTAATCTCACCATTGATACCTGACAAAGAATCCTTGCAATGAAACATCAAAGCATTAACAAGAGTTCCAGAATAATGACCAGGTGCTGGATGAACAACCATGCCCTTTGGTTTGTTAACTACAATTACATCATTATCTTCATAGAGAATATCTATAGGAATATCCTCAGGTAAAATATCTATTTCCTTAACAGGCTCAATACTAATTACAATTTCATCACCTAGTCGAGTCTGATATTTACTTTTAACTGTTTTACCATTAACCAAAACAAGGCCATTATCAATAGCTTTTTGATAATGGCTCCGTGATTTGTCTGGTATAGCTGATGCAAGGAATTTATCAATACGAATGCCTGCATCAGAAGGTTCTTCAATTACGATTAAACTTTCATCCATACTAATTTCTTGATAAAATACTCTTTTTAATTTCTTCTAAATCTTCGTCTTTATAGTAGAACAAAATCAATATCAGTAATAATATCATGGATACAGTTACATAACAATCTGCAATATTAAATACCGGAAAATTAATAAGAGAAAAATAAATAAAGTCTACTACATAGTTATTAATAACTCTATCAATATGATTACCTATTGCACCTGCAACAACTAAAACAATAATATAATCCAGATATAAGTATTTTTTCTCTCGTGGCATCCTAAAAAGTATTATTAAAAGTAGAATTAATAATATAGGTGTTGCCACCGCAAAGAAGGTTTGCTTACCCTCAAGCATAGAAAAAGCTGCACCAGTATTCTCCAAGTAATGTAACTGTAATACATTTGGTATAAGAATAATATCGCTTTTATTCATCAGGTGACTAACAGCAAGATGCTTAGTCCATTGATCAAGTAAAACTAATAAGCCTACAAGAATGAGACTGTATATAATTGATATCCATTTATTAACCTTGTAAAACATTATTCTAACACCTTTTCAATAGCTTCTAGCAAATCTTCATCAGTAAAATCTAAATAAGAATCTGCGGCACCAATACTTTTTAAAATGGTAAATTTGATTTTAGAACCCTGCATCTTCTTATCAGATTTAGATGCTGCAAGGACCTGTTCCTTAGTCATATTTCCCACCTTAATAGGTAAATCATATAACTGGCAAATTCTAGCGATTTCCTCATTATCCTTTGCTGTAATATATCCTAATTTCTCTGATAGATAACCTGCACAAATCATTCCAAGAGAAACGCACTGACCATGGCCTAAAGTAAAATTAGAATGCTTTTCAATTGCATGTCCTAGTGTATGTCCAAAATTAAGATAAGCTCTAATTCCCTTTTCTGTAGGGTCTATCTCTACAACATGTCTCTTTATATTGCAATTAGTGTATACACAGTATTCTAAAGCATCAAAGTCTCTTTCTTTAAGCTTGATTGAATTTTCACTTAACCATCTGTAAAAATCAGCATCTGCTATGAGACCATGCTTAATAACCTCGCCCATACCGCATGCGAAATTATAGTCATCAAGAGTCTTCAAGGTAGAAAGATTCATATATACAAGCTTAGGCATGTAAAATGCTCCTACCATATTTTTATAGCCATCAAAGTCCACACCTGTCTTGCCACCAACAGAACTATCTACCTGAGAAAGCAATGTAGTAGGAACTTGGATAAAATCAATTCCACGAAGGAAAGTGCTGGCGGCAAAGCCAGTCAAATCACCTACAACACCACCGCCTAATGCTACAAGAAGGGATTTACGAGTAAACTTCTTAGTAATTAAATGTTCATATAAGAATCTGACAGTATCAAGTGTTTTCGATGCTTCACCTGCTTCAAAGCTAAAAGAATAAACTTCATCACCATTATTCTTAAAAATCTCTAGCAAATCACTTAAATAATGAGAAGCAACATTAGAATCTGTAACTATGCAGACCTTATCATATGATTTTTTTACTTTTTCATTAAGCATAGGTATAAGATCATTAAAATCGGATCTAATACAAATGCTATAGCTATACTGTCCGTTGTAATTTACATTAATATCTTTTGCCATGATGTCTCCTATAGTAAGTCAAAACAATACATAAAACAAAAGCACCAGATTGACTCTGGTGCTTATAAACTAAAATCCTGTCTGAATCCCTGTAAAGTCAAAAGCATCAACGATTCCTGCTAAATCACCAGATAACTCAACTCCTGCAGGGGTAATGATGAAAATGTAATCCTCAATTCTCTGAAGGTTACCATCTATTGCGTAACATGTACCGCAAGTGAAATCAATGATTCTTTGTGCTACTCCTAAATCTAAGCCCTTCATGTTAAGAAGAACCGTTCTATCAGCGAGTAGTGTCTCTGATATCTCTCGAGCATCCTCAAATGAAGATGGTCTAATAACACATACCTCCATAACAGTTCCTTTCCCCTTATTTCTCATAGGTGTAATCTTTGGCGCTGGCTTAGACGCTCTAGTCTCCCTTTCAGAAGGCTTATTTAGAACTGGTCGTCTGTCCTCATCATCTTTCTTAGAGAACTTGTTAAAGAAGGATGATTTCTCCTCTTCATCATATAATTCATCGTCATCGTAATCGTCATAGTCGTCGCTAAGATGCATTGCGTCAAGCATTCTTTCAAACATAACATACTCCTTCTTTTAAACTATAAAGCATAGTTTCTTTCCCCGAAAATGGCTGTGCCAACTCTTACATGAGTAGCACCTTCCTCTATGGCTACTTCAAAATCATTTGTCATACCCATAGATATAAAATCCATATCTATATTATGGTAGTTTTCACCGGCTATGTCAACCGCTAAATCCTTTATTTTGTGAAAAATCCCTCGATTTTCCTCTGGAACCACAACATTTGGTGCGATAGTCATCAAACCTCTGATGTGAACAGCGTCTAATTCTGAAATTTCTTTGCAAAGTTCTTTTGCTTCCTCAAGCTTAACTCCAAACTTTGTAGCTTCGTTAGCTGCATTAACCTCAATCAAGATATCAGCAACTACACCATGCTTTTTAGCCTGAATATTAATTTCCTCAGCAAGTCGGTAGCTATCAACAGAGTGAATAAGCTTAACTTTATCTACGATATATTTAACTTTATTTCTCTGAAGATGCCCAATTAAATGCCAATCAATATCATTTGGCATTTCAGGAATCTTACCAGTAAGCTCCTGAACTTTATTTTCACCAAACTGTCGAATTCCCTGATCGTAAATGACCTGTAAATCTTCTACAGGCTTTGTCTTACTAACAGCGATTAAAGTAACTTCACTTCTATCTCTGCCTGCTCTCTTACAAGCTGCTGCTACTCTCTCTTCGACACTTTTTAAGTTCTCTTTTAATTCTTCTGCTCTCATGACTACCTCGCTAATTATTAATGATTGTATTCTCTTCTACCTCATCTCCCTGTAAGACGATATGGTCATACATTGAAATTCCGTAGCTAGTACCTGTTTTTATAATAGAATAATCATTGTTTTGATATAGGATTTCTATTTGCTTAAATACTGCATATCCTTTATTTACATTATAAACACCCTGAAGTGTACCCATATCAGCGCCAACTACGTAATATTCGTTGGAATTAGGCTTTAATATCTTATCGCCTCGCTGAACGCCCTCATCAACATAATAGAACTCCTCATCCTCATAATATATTGTAGGATTAATGTAAATATTGTCTGCATCCGACTGCAAAATAAAACCAGGATCATCGTTATTATTACCCTGAACCATATAGGCTTTAGGAATCTTATAAAAGTCCTTATCAACAATAGATGAATTAGGGATTTTAAGACCAGAAATATTATTATTAATAAATTTAATATGAACAAATCTGGAATCCGCATATCTGTCCATGGAATCATCTAATGATAAAATGATATATCTCTTACCAGCCTTTTCGGCAAAAGCTATTGTAGTCCATGTTTGAACATCATCCTCTAAGAATTTAATTTGTAAATATGTTTCTTCTTTTAGAGCTTCGTACAGGTCATTATCAATCTCACAAATAAGATTCCAGTGATCCGATGTAATAAGCTTATAAACTGGCGCTCCTGCCTCCACAGATTTCTGTGATTTAAGATTAGTAGAAGTATATTTTGATGTATCAAATGATTCAGAAGTAAAAGAATCAGTAGTTAAATCTTCAAATCCATCAATAGAATATACAATTAATCCTGGTGTAGGACTCGAATAAATGTTAAAGGTTCCAGAATTCATAGCTGCAGTTAGGCTATCTCCCATATTTTCAATAGCAGAGACGGCGTATAATTGTTCAGCTTGTGACTCTAGTTCTGTTTTAAAAGCATATGTCTTTCCATAGCGCTGATTGTCGTAATCAACCATATAAGTGGAAACTACACTTTGGAGCTTCTCATAGTCTGACTCGTCCAGAGTTACTTCAGCATTTTCATTAGCCTCTTCAATTGAAGAAAGAATCTCACCTGAAGTATCAAGGGCATAAACTTGACTTTTAGCACCAACCTTTCCAAAATTTTCGGAAAGATAAAGAATATCTCCAGTATTATCCGCATAGACTATCTGCTCTTGCCTAATAGCAAGGGCATTATACTCTAAATTAGATGAAATAGAACCCTGAGAAACCTCGTATATAGTAACGTTATTAGATGTAAGATACGTAAATAAATGATATACCATGTAAACGCACATTACCCCAATAACTATCATTCCAATTGAAAAATGATACTGCTTTGGATATCTAATTATTGTTTTAGTTGCTTTTTGTGAAGATTTTTTACTATTTTTACTCATAGGAACAAACAAATTAAAAGGGACACTCTTAAGTGCCCCTCATATCTACTTTTATTATAATGAAACAACGATTTTGCCTTTGGCGCTTTCAGGCAGGTCTTTTTCATCTTTGCTAACGGAAATAACAAATTTAACGTCGTAGTTATTACAAATTTTATCCAGCTTATTCATCGCAGATGTAAAGCCTTCATTTGTATCTACGTAAGATACTGTAAGGAAACTGTCAAGAAAAACCTCTTGAATATCTGAGTTCTGAGATAACACACCACTAAGAAAACCTAAAAATTCATCTGTAGAATCGATTGGATAATCCCCCATATTAATCAATCGAATCTTGGAATCAAGCTCGTACATGTGCTTAGTGTTTTTGTCAATGTAGACAATAGAACCATCAACTTTTTTGATGTCTGTATTTACCTTGTCGAGTAAATACTTTGTCTTGCCTTTGCCTTTTTCTCCTGAAATGATTTCCACCATAGCAAAATACCTCCCTTTATTAAGATATATATATCATATCATATTAAGAGGAAAACCTAAACAATTATACACAATAATTACTAAGAATTTCACTCATTAACAGATATAAATTGGATCTGCAGTCAGCATTGAATACAATTGAGATAATTGTGTCTTTATCTTCGTTTTCTGATAATAATACCAGACAATAGCCTGCTGCTCCGGTTGTACCTGTTTTACCCCCTAAAATTGTAAACCCGCTAGGTGTAGTAACACTATTTGTTAAATATTGATTAGTTGTACTCCATTCAACAGTCTTAGGCTCACCACCTGAAGTATAATTGCATGTGTAATTAGTAGATGTAAAAATCTTATAAAACTCTTCGTTTTGAATAGCTTTATTCAAAATCAAATACATATCATAGACTGTAGTGTAATGATTATCATCGTGCAATCCGTTGGAAGTTACAAAATTGGAATTAGTAGCCCCAAGAGATCTTGCAGTCTCGTTCATTTTAGCTACAAATTCTTCTTCGCTTCCGCACATTGATTCTGCTATTGCAACTGCCGCATCATTACCAGAACGCAAGATCAAACCATATAATAAATCCCTAAGAGACATAACGTCTCCAGGCTTAAGATCAATTACAGAAGAATCTGATTCCTGTTTGCAGGCATTTTCGCTCACAGTAACATAGCTATCTAAATCCCCGTATAGACAAGCAACATATGCTGTAAGAATCTTGGTAGTAGATGCAGGATACATCTTCTCATGCATATTCTGAGCATATAAAACGCTTTGTTCTGTTGCATTAAAAGCGCCTCCTGCCTGAGCAACTTGAGAATCAACACCAGATGTCCCTAAATCATCTTTTCCTGCTACACATAATCCATCGCTGAAAAACTGTATATTAGAATTAGAACCATTATTTGTAATACCGTATACAAAAGACGAATTATAAATATCATATGTTGCAACAGAGTCTTTTGTACTAGAACCACATCCGATCAATGAAAGGCACAAACTGCAAGTAATAATTATTTTGAAAACTTTACTTATACATTTCACGCCACTCAAGGTCTCCTCGATCTAATGATTTGATTAATAATTCTGCTGTGGCAAGATTGGTTGCCAATGGTATATTATGCGCATCACAAATGCGAACAATACTATTTACATCAGGCTCATGAGACTTAACTGTCAATGGGTCTCTCAAGAAAATGACCAAATCAATCTCATTCTGTTCAATCTGTGCACCAAGTTGCTGTGTGCCTCCTAAGTGACCTGCTAAGTACTTATGTACGCTAAGATTAGTCACCTCTTCAACAAGTCTACCTGTTGTACCTGTAGCAAAAATCTCATTCTTGCTAAGTATTCCTCGGTAAGCTATGCAAAAATTCTGCATAAGCTTCTTCTTAGAATCGTGCGCAACTAAACCTATATTCATCTAAAAAAGCCTCCCGTTTATATTTTTCGCTTGAAGACCAACGTTAAGCACAATACCAACTCCAAAATATACGGTAACAAGCGATGTCAATCCGTAAGATACAAATGGTAATGGCAAACCAGTATTAGGCAATAAACCAGTAACAACGCAGATATTAACGAAGCTCTGGAAGCCAATAAGTGTTGCCATACCAACACATATCAATTTCCCCGAAATATCCTTTGCCCTTTTTGCAATAAGCAATATCTCAATTGTAATAAAGAAAATAAGTGCAATTATAAGTACAGAACCTAAGAAACCAAGTTCCTCTCCTGCTACTGCAAAAATAAAATCAGTATGAGGCTCAGAAATATAATTACCATTTTTAACAGAATCAAAAGCATCATTACCTAAGCCCTTGCCCAATAACTGACCTGAACCTATGGCCATGATAGAATTTTGCTGCTGATAAGAACTAGAAGGATATTTGTCTGGCTTAAGCCAAGCAAGAATTCGATTGCCCTGATACTCTTTTAAAATAGTCTGTCCCTCTCTAGAAACAAGTATTAAAAGAATAACAATAGAAGGTATTGTAATACCAAGTACAATCGCTACCAATTTATAGCTTAATCCTACTACAAACATCATAACACAAATAATCATCATTGTGACAATTGTAGTAGATAAATCTGGTTCTTTTTCTATTAATAATAATGGTACCGAAGATAAAAGTATTGTAAAAGCTAAAATTTTAGGCTTATTAATATCTTCTTCATGCATCATTAAAAACCAAGAGAAAAACAAGATAAGAAGAATCTTACCAAGCTCAGAAGGCTGAAAACGGATACCAACTTCAATCCATCTTGTTGCTCCCCCCGACTTATCACCTACCAAAAGAACTAATGAAAGCAAAGCAATAACCAAGCCATAGAATAGCCAGTGAAAATGAAGAATAAAATCATAATCGACCAGTGCCATGACGCTCATAACAATTACGCCAAGAATCATACCAATAATCTGCTTTTGCTGATTGGACTCATTGGCAGAACCAATAACAAAAATGCCAATTATTGTAAGGGCTATGACTGCAATTATTAATTTGAAATCTAGATTCTTAAATTTATAATTATGAAACATTATTTTATCCTTTTTAATAAACCACTACTTAAAGGCTCTGCTAAAAGTTCTCTATTCCAAACAGAAATACCTACTGGCTCCTCTTCTCTCTTATGAACTCTAAGAGACCATTTTTCCTGTACTGTAACCTCACCAGAAACAGTTCCAATATGAATGTTGTGAGAATTGAGCTGCCCTGCAACTATATAACATCCAGTATTATCAGGATATCCAGCGTAGGCAGTTCCCAGTAAAGAGCCCATTACGATAATATTGCCTTTTGCCTGGATAGTTGCCTTGGATTTAACATCTCCAAGAACAATTACACTAGAATCAGAAGTAACAATATCATCTTTGTAAATTGAGCCTCTAATGATCTTAGCATTCTCAAAAATTTCATCTGTATAGAATCTGTCCACCTGGTCCAGCATTCTAGTATCTTTTAGCTCATTATTCTCATTTAAAAGAATAACTTTAATTTTAGAATTAAGCTCAATAGCCTGTATTATAACAAGGCCCTCTTCGGTTGAAAGCTCGCGACCCATAGTCTCAAGAATCATTTGACATTCACCGAAGAAATCCGCTGACTGAGCAAACTTTTTGCAAATCTCTCTAACTAATTCCTCGAAAGGTATAGTCGCATCTAATTGTAGTGATAATCCATATTTATTACTTTTTAAAACAACAGGGTCGTTACTCATAATAATAAATACTCCTTAGTTAGTCTTGTACAAATTCATCTGAGGAGTCTGAAACCATGGTCGCTTCACCATTAAGTAAGTCCTCAGTAGCTGATACTCCAAAGTAATAAGCCAAAATATCTTTAGAAACCTCAGCTGCATTATGTGATGTATAACCAAACGCAATACGAGTTGCAATTGCAATTTCCGGATCGTCGTATGGTGCATATCCAATAAATAAAGCGTGGCTAGGACGAGTTTTTGACTGCTGGGCAGTACCAGTCTTACCAGCAACTTCAACCTGGAAATTATCAAAGGAATGAAGATTTTCACACACCATTCTCATACCATAATGAATAGCATTCCATTGAGAACCGTCAAGTACATCTACATGATTTCTAACAGATGGACTAAAGCTCTCAAGGACCTTTCCATCTGAATCTCTTACGCTATCAAGAAGTGTAAGATTATATACTGTACCGCTAGTGGCAATAGCTGTTGCATAACGGGCTAAACCTACAGTAGTAAAGTTGTTATCAGACTGACCAATTGCAGCCATGACAGGGAACTTTGTGGCAATATTAGGATCATTCTCCTCTATCTCAATACCAGTAGTTTCATTTAAACCATAAAGTGACGCGTAATCAGTAATTGTTTTAATACCGGCAGGATCGTCATATTTATTATATCCATCTGCAAGTCTATAACCCACTTCGTAGAAGAAATAGTTACATGAATCTCTAATAGCTTCAGATACATTAATGCTACCATGGGTGCCACCACTAGAATAAATCCAACATTCAGGCTGATTGGAAACCTTCATGTATTTACCTAAATCCTCGATTTCTGAGGTCGTTGTAATAACTCCCTCGGAAAGACCTGCTGTTGCACTGACAATCTTGAAAGTAGAACCAGGAGCAGTACGCTGCTGGGTTGCATAGTTATAAAGTGGATTAGATGCAGTATTATTAAGGTATGCATAATAGTCAGCATCTACTGAGTTAGCCAGCTTATTATTATCATAGCCAGGGTATGAAACCATAGCTAATACTTCGCCTGTTTTTGAATCCAAAATAACTGTAGAACCTGAACAAGGATCTAAAGCTATCTGACCAGGTGTAATCTCAAGAGACTTAATCTTTTGACGCATAAAATCATATGCTGTGATACCGCCTGATGAAAGACGTGAATACATTTCTTCATCTTCTTCAAGAACACCCTGATCATATAAAATCATGCATATCTGATTACCAGTTATTCCATCATCTAAAAGCAAATATTTGTAAATAAGCTTCTGGAATCCCACGTCAGTGTTGAGATAATCAATTACATAATCAATCAAATCATTGTAAAGCTCTTCTGTATCTGCGTATTTCTTCTCAACTTCATATTTTGTAATATCTATCCAGTTGTTCTCAATGGCGTAGAGCAAATATTTATTAACAGCCATCTCTTCTTTGGTCCAGTTAATCTGTACTTCAGAAGAAGCATCAATAGCAGAAGCATCAAAAACGCCAAGAGCTTTAAGAGTTGTGACAATATAAGTAGAATAAGCCTGATATTCTTCAGGTAAATCCTTATAGATAGTCTCATTTCCTACCTTGAGTTGGCTCCTTAGAGTGGATAAGACGTATTGTTGCTTAGATTCATGTGCAGAGTATACAGCCTTTTCTGTAGGACTTGCGGACTCATCCCTAAATGCATTAATATCTATAACTCCATTTTTAATAAATGAATAATAGACATCGTAAATAGGCACAATTACATCGTCGTCTGACTCAACTTTGTAGCTCTTAATATTTCGAAGCTTTGAATATAAAATACCCGCTATCTCCTGCTCAAGCAAAATATAAGAGGCTTTTTGTAAATCATAGTCAATAGAAAGATATACATCGTCACCCGAAACAGCAGCTACGTGATCACCTTCAGCTATAGTGTTACCAACACTATCAACATACAGGGTTTCATATCCCTTTTTACCGGCAAGAGTATCGTTCATCACCTTTTCGATACCGATTTTACCAATAACATCAGTAGTCTCTACTGAATCATCTTTAGCGGATAGTTCTTTATACTCTGCAGTAGAAATCTGACCTGTATAACCAATAATATGAGCAAAATATTCACTGTCAACATAACGTCTAACAGCTTGCTGTTCTACATCTACACCAACAAGCTCGTTGATGTTTTCCTTGATATAGGCTACAGATTCCTGTGAAACATCTGATGCAATGACTGTAGAAATATATTTCTGATATGAATTCTGTCCCATATTGTAACGAACAACCATTATTTCATATCTGAGCTTTTTGCCATACTCTTCTGAAATGTTATATACTCTACTGCCCTGAAGATAATTAACAATCTGCGTCGGTGTGGCAGTAGCCTCATCAAAACCAAGATTCTCATTGTAGGCCAAATCATCTATATTAGCCTTGCCAAAAACGTCAGCTCTAAATCTCTGAATCAAAGTATCACTAGTGTACAAGAACTGATAATTTCCAGAGGAATCAATATAAATACCAAAATCATTGTCTAGTTTATCTCCATTGCCCTCAAGCTTTGTGATAATCTGAGCTATCTCAGTATTTAAAGACTCGCTTTTTTCTGTTTTGCTGGAATATGTACCATTATCTTGGATTGTTACGGCATAAACTAACTCATTGTAAGCAAGCAAATTACCATTTCTATCATAGATATTGCCCCTAGTAGCAGGGATAGACTCAGTTTTCTCGAGCTTCAGATTGTAGTTATCCTGATATTCAGAACCATTGATTATCTGAAGATAAAAAAGGCGTGAAACAAGAACGGTAGCAAAAAATACCATTGCTACCATAACGACACGAATACGTGAAGAAAATGCATTTATAAAAAAGTCCTTAATAATTTCCAATTCTATCAGAACCTTTCTTCTCAAATTTCTCTATCCAATTGTTAATATGCAGGATTGCATAATAAACAAAGATAGAAACAACAAGTGTGTAAACAACCTCGGGCATAATAACATTCATAAAGTAGAATGAAAAGTCCTTCTGAGATCTAATAGTAAACAGGACGAAATAAGACAAAACGCCATAAATCAAGTCGCTTGTTCCTATGAGAATCATAGGAAGTCTTAAATCGTCTCCAAAAAACTGCTTTTTAAATAAACCATTTAACAGACCAATATACATATATACAAGAGCATATAATCCAAAAAGGACACCAGAATATATGTCTAAAAGAAGGCCTGTGCAAAAACCAATTAAAATACCATAGCGTCTACCCTTCATAAAGCCATAAGTAGCTACAACGCAAATAAGAATATTAGGGGTAACACCGGCAAGTGGATATCTAGACAACACACTAGTCTGCAAAATATAGCAGAAAAAAATTATAAGTGCGATGATTGATATTCTTCGTAAATGTTTCTTAAAATCATTCAACTTTGTAAGACTCCTTAAGTTGTAATACAACTAAAACGTCTGACAAATGTCTGAAATCAACCACTGGAGTCAAAGTACCAGACTTGGTCAAATCATTGTCATCAGGAGTAACTGATGAAACATAACCTATTGTCAGACCTGGTAAATATTTATCTGAAATATTAGATGTAACAATCTCATCTCCAATAGCTACCTTATCCTCTTCATCATATAGATTAGAAAAATTGATAAGATTGTTTGATGCCATATTTTCAAGAGAACCTGACACGATACAATTGTCATCAGTAGATGAAATTGTAGCACTTACATTGGATGTATCATCGATTATAGAACGTACTACAGCATACGAATCGCCTACAGATACAACGATTCCTACCAAGCCGCCATCAGCGATAACGTTCATATTGACTTTAATACCATCCTTGCTGCCTTTATCAATAGTGAAAGTATTGAACCAATTAGTGGTTCCTCTTCCAATAATTCGAGCTCCTGTAGTCTCGTAATCATAATATGACTTATCAAGATCATAGAGCTCTTGAAGTTCATCTAATTCCTTGAGCTTCAGCTCCATGCTATCAATCTGTGCATTAAGTGATTCTACTTGAGCTTGAAGCTCCTCATTTTCTTTTATGAGTTCCTCTTTTGACTTGGTGTCTGCAGAAGAATAAGCAATGCTGCTGCCAATATAATCGATACCCTTTTGCATAGGTATAAAGAGATGATTGGCAACTGTCTCAAGTGGACCACCGGAAAAACCAGTAGAATAGCTAACAAACAAAAGCATAATGCAAAAAATAGACAGTATTGTAAGTAGATATTTACTTGCAAGGCCCCCGCCTGATTTTCTTTGTCTCATAATACCTCTAAATTCTATTTAAAGATGCGAGTCTTCATGCTATATCCGTACTGCTTATATTTATTATCAGCAAGAACAGAACCAAGTCCTCTTACGCATGATTCCTCTGGATCCTCATAATCATTAACTTTAATATTAGTAACTTCAGAGAATAAATCCTGAAGCTGGTGTAACTGTGATGTACCACCTGTAAGGTAAATTCCTGAATGAACAATATCCTTCGCAAGTTCTGGTGGAACCTTTTCAAGGATAAGTTTAACATTTGTACAAAAGCTCTCTAAATCAGCCTTCATAGCGTTATATACAGTATCACTCTCAACTTCCATCTCGATAGGAAGACCACTGACAACATCACGACCTACAACAGTAAGCTTCTCACCTCTGCCTGGCTGAGCAGAACCAATCTCCTCTTTTAACTGCTTAGCTGTCTTTTGACCTATAACAAGATTAAAGTTTCTCTTCATGTAGGTAACGATAGATTCATCAATTTGATTACCACCAAAAGGAAGAAGCTCTGAAAGTACAAGACCACCTAAAGAAATAACAGAAATCTCTGTAGTATCTGCTCCCAAATCAACAATCATAACGCCTGTTGGCTCAGAAACATCAAGTCCCATTCCTATAGCACAAGCGATAGGCTTCTCGCAAACTCTAATTGAATGAGGCTTGTTCTTAGACTTGCTGAATAAGTCTGAGAATGCCTTTTTCTCAACCTCTGTAATATCTGTAGGAACAGCTACAACAATATCTGCCCCCTTAATCTTGCCCTTTAAGTCCTTTTCAAGAACTTCAAAAAGCATTGTCTGCATATTATCAAAATCAGCGATAACTCCTGAAATGATTGGGAAAGATACATCAATAGTGTCAGGTGCCTTTTCAAACATTGAATAGGCATTGTCACCATATGAATACATCTGATTTTTATTAACGATTGCAATTGTGTTCTTAATGTTAGTGATATGATTATTTGAACCGCTGAAAATCTTAAGATTCTGGGTTCCTATATCAATACCAAATGAATTGGCCATGATTATCCTCCATATGTCTATTAATCCTTTTTACAAACCTCTTAAAAGTTTAACACAGTTGACTTTTGTTCACAAGGCAAGCATCTACCAGTTTTTGAAGGGACTTAAGGATTCCTATTTTTGCATGATTCCAAGTTAAGCCTCCCTGGAAGAATGCAGTATATGGTGCTCTAAGTGGACCATCAGCAGATAATTCAATAGATGAGCCCTGTACAAAAGCTCCTGCAGCCATAATAACCTGACTATCATAACCTGGCATATCCCATGGTTCTGGAGTTACATAAGAATCAACTGGAGCTGCAGCCTGAATACCTTCGCAAAATGCAATAAGTCCCTCTGGCTTTAAAAATGATACCGCCTGAATAATATCGTATCTAGGTTCAGTAGAATTTGGTATACATAAATAGCCAAGCTTCTCATAAACATTAGCTGCAAAAATAGCTCCCTTAAGTGCACCAGCTACAACAGTAGGTGCCAGGAAAAATCCCTGATAGAATGACTGCATTATACCAAGAGAAGCACCTACTTCCTTGCCAAGGCCAGGACTTGTAAGTCTGTGTGCAGCATTTTCAATACATTCTTTTTTGCCAACAATATATCCGCCAATAGGCGCAAGTCCGCCACCTGGATTTTTAATAAGAGAACCAACGCACATATCAGCCCCAACTTCAGTAGGTTCAATTTTTTCAACAAATTCGCCATAGCAGTTATCAACCATGCAAATAATATCTGGCTTAATTCCTTTTATGAATGAAATTAGCTCTCCTATCTGCTCTACAGAAAGTGTAGGACGATTTGCATATCCCTTTGAACGCTGAATTGTAACAAGCTTTGTCTTTGAATTGATAGCTGCCTTGATTCCATCATAATCAAAGCCACCATCAGCAAGTAAATCTACCTGAGCATATGTAATACCATATTCTGCAAGAGAACCATTAGATGGTCTGATACCAATTACCTCTTCTAAAGTGTCATATGGCTTACCTACTGGAGATAAAAGCTCATCTCCTGGACGCAAATTACTCATTAAAGCAAGAGCAAGTGCATGAGTTCCGCAGGTAATTTGAGGTCTAACAAGAGCATCCTCAGCCTTAAAAACAGATGCGTAAACTTTTTCAAGTGTGTCTCTTCCAACATCATCATATCCATAGCCTGTAGATGCATTGAAACACTCTGCAGCTACTTTATGCTCCTGCATAGCTTTTAAAACTTTAAGCTGATTGTATTCTGCGACCTGATCAATTTCTTTAAATCTAGGCTCTAAATCACTAATAACAGCCTTGCCGTATTCATATACTTCCTTTGAAATACCAAATTCCTTGTAAATCTCGTACACTTTAAATAATTCCTTTCTCTTTAAGCTGAGACAAAATATAATCCAAAAGCTGTCTGTCATCTTTTAAAACTGTTTTATCTAGCCATGTAACTTCTTTTTCTCGTCTAAACCATGTCAACTGCCTTTTGGCGTAATTGCGGGAGTTTTTCTTGATAAGCTCAACAGCATCTTCAAGAGATATATTACCATCAAGATAAGAGATGATTTCCTTGTATCCAATGCCATCCATTGATGTCATGCCAGGCTTACATCCCATAGCCAAAAGCATCTTGACCTCATCTAAAAGACCTGCTTTCATCATAATATCAACTCTTTTATCAATACGATTATAAAGCAACCCTCTATCATCATTTAGCACAAAATATGCAAAATTGTAAGGGCTTGTCCTTTGTTTTTCACGTTCATTATGAACAGAAAATTTCTCACCAGTCTGATGGAAATATTCTATTGCTCTAATAACTCTCTTTCTGTTAGCCGCAGGAATTGTGGACGCTGATTCAGGGTCAACTTCATTAAGCCTTGTGTGAAGAGCTTCATTGCCAAATTCATTAGCATAATCCTCTAATGATTTACGATAACTACCATCAATTTCCTGCTCTGTGAACTGAATATCATATAAAATAGCCTGAATATAAAAGCCTGTTCCTCCACAGATAATTGGGATTTTGCCCTTGCTATAAATTTCATCCATTGCCTCAAGAACCATCTTTTGAAATCTAACAACATGAAAATCTTCTGTAGGCTCAATAGCATCGATAAGATAATGCTTAACTCCATCCATTTCCTCTGGAGTAACTTTTGCTGTACCAATATCCATTTTCTTATAAACCTGCATACTGTCAGCAGAAATAATCTCGCCATTAATAGCCTTGGCGAGATTAATAGAAAGGGCTGTTTTACCAACTGCAGTTGGACCTGTTAAAATAACTAAATTTTTCATTAAACAATCCTTTTAAATTTCTTTGCTAATTCGTATTCCGAAAATGAAATCATAGTTGGTCGACCATGTGGACAATGATATGGATTATCAAGCTCCAAAAGGTCATTTATGAGAGTTTTAATTTCAGGTAATGATAATCTGTTATTACCCTTAACAGCAGCCTTACAAGACATGGATGCAACTCTCTCAACTATTATATCAAAAGAATCAGAAGCCTTGTATGACTGACAATCAGCAAGTGCCTCTAAGAAAAACTGTTTTGGATCCAAGCTAAATAAATTACCTGGAACAGCTGTGATTGCAAGCTCATTGCCACCAAATGACTCTACTCTATATCCCAGACTCTCGAAGGCCTCATGATATCTTTCGTATAAAAGAATATCCTGCTGTGAAAGAGAAATAATAACTGGTGGACTAACCATCTGAGAAGTCATTTCTTTATTCTTCAGACGAGCCATAGTTTTTTCAAATAAAACCTTTTCGTGAGCAGCATGCTGGTCAATTATATACATATTTTTATCGTACTCGATAATCCAATAGGTATCAAAAACTTGACCGATAATTTTATGCTCCTTAACTGCCTCTCTAGTCAGGAAACTAATCTGTTCATACTTTTCACCACCACTATTCTTCTCAGCAAACTTTTTTTCATAAGGAGTATCCTTTCGGATTTGACTAGTGATACTTGCTTTGATTGCCTCAAGTCTATTCTTTTCGAATGGTTCTGGTAGCTTGACTGGTTTGATCTCCTGTTCGGAAGATGATTCTGATTTATAATCGGCAATTAATTCATCGCTACTTGTATCAAGAGGAGTAGCTTTCTCTACGGATAAACTTTTATTTACAGATGTAGCTTTTTCAATTGGCTCAGGAATAATTGTATTGAAAGTATCGTTAAATCTAGGCTTTTCCTCCTCTACCTTAGCCTCAACAACATCTTCTCTTCTTCTGAGGCGGCTATTAATAGCCTTTGTAAGAATCTCGCATACTTTTGATTCGTTTTCAAAACGAACTTCTTGTTTAGTAGGATGAACATTAACATCCACAGCACCATCATTACAATCGATGTTTAATACAAAAAATGGATATTGATGACCCATCAAAAATCCGTAGTAGCCCTCCTCACAGGCGCGAGAAAGATTATTGCTCTTGATATATCTTTCATTTACAAAGAAATGCTCAAAAGCTCTATTTCCTCTAGCTATAATAGAAAGGCCAATATATCCTGTAATAGAAAAAAGCTCATCCTCATAACTAATATCTAAAATATTAGCTGCAATCTGGCGACCATATATCTGGTAGATAGTATCTGAAAGGGAACCATTGCCAGATGTCATCAGCTTTTCCTTGCCGTTAATTATAAGCTTAAATGAAATCTCTGGATGGGATAAAGCAAGATGCTCTACAACATCAAAAACATAACTGCCCTCTGTGCTCTCTGCTTTTAAAAACTTTTTTCTAGCAGGAGTATTGTAGAATAGCTGCCTAATAATAAATGTTGTTCCATCTGGGGCGCCAACATCAGAAAGTGATACTTCCCTGGCACCTTCTATAATGTAACTTGCACCAAGTAAATTATCTTTAGTCTTTGTAATAAGCTCAACTTTTGATACTGCCGAAATCGAGGAAAGAGCCTCTCCTCTAAATCCAAGAGAATGAACGTTATTTAAGTCTTCTGCATCTTTGATTTTGCTGGTAGAATGGCGAAGAAATGCCACCGGAATCTGGTCCTTTTCTATGCCGACTCCATTGTCTGTAATTCGAAGATACTCAATACCTCCACCTTTTATTTCAACAGAAATAGCTGTAGCACCAGCGTCGATACTGTTTTCAATAAGTTCCTTGGCAACGGAAGCTGGTCTTTCAACCACCTCTCCTGCAGCAATCTTATCAATTGTCTCTTGGCTCAATACATTAATTTTTCCCATTATTCATTCACCTTATTATGATACTCAAAGAGAATATTCATAGCTTCGAGAGGGGTAATCTGAGTTATTTCAAGATTCTTTAGCTCAGAAATAATATCAGCTTCTTTTTCTGAGAAAGTAACCCCTGACATATTCTTAATTTTCTCTTCTATATGTTCCTGAATAGCAATTTTATCTGTTACCGCAGCAATGTCATTTTCATTTAATGAATTAACAATAGTACGTGCTCTTGTAAGTACCTCCTCAGGCAAACCTGCAAGACGAGCTACCTGAATACCATAACTCTGATCTGCACCACCAGGAATAATCTTTCTAAGGAAAATAATATCCTCGCCCATCTCTTGAACTGAAATACAGTAATTATGAACGCCCTTTATCTGACCCTCTAGCTCAGTAAGCTCATGATAATGGGTTGCAAAAAGAGATTTAGCTCCAATATTGTAAGCAATATGCTCCACAACCGACCAGGCAATAGAAAGTCCATCATAGGTGGATGTTCCACGGCCTATTTCATCCAAAATCAAAAGGGATTTATTGGTGGCATTATTTAAAATATTAGCAACCTCATTCATCTCTACCATGAAAGTAGATTGGCCAGTAGATAAATCATCTGATGCACCAACACGAGTGAATATACGGTCAACAACGCCAATTCTAGCCTCTGTAGCTGGGACAAAGCTTCCAATCTGGGCCATGAGGACAATAAGTGCCACCTGTCTCATATAGGTGGACTTACCAGCCATATTAGGACCTGTAATAATAGCGATTGTATTAGTGTCTAAATCAAGGTAACAATCGTTTGAAATAAACTGATCATCATCTATCATCTGCTCAACAACAGGATGACGCCCCTCTTTAATATCAACTATTCCTCTATTATCAATGACAGGTCGAATATAGTGATTCTTGTCTGCTACAACAGCAAGAGAAATAAGCGCATCAAGGTTTGCTATAGCCTTGGCGGTAATTTGAATCCTATCAACCTGAGAAGCGATTGTATCTCTAACAGTCTTGAAAAACTCGTACTCTATAGTATTGAGTCTGTCCTCTGCTCCTAAAATACTATCCTCAAGTTCCTTTAACTCAGGTGTATAATAACGCTCTGCATTGGCAAGGGTCTGCTTTCTAACGTAATAATCAGGTACTAAATCCTTGTAGGAATTAGTAACTTCAAGGTAGAATCCAAAAACCTTATTAAACTTAATCTTAAGATTTTTGATACCTGTCTTTTCTCTCTCATTGGCCTCAAGGTCTGCTAACCACTTCTTGCCATCAATTTTAGCGCTTCGAAGTCTATCAACCTCGTCATTATAGCCAGTCTTAATAATGTCACCATCACGTGAAGAAATAGGCGGCTCTTCCATAATGGCCTCATCTATGAGAACATACAAATCTTTTAAATCATCAATATCATCATTGAGATTACAAAGAATTCTAGAGTGAAGACCATTTAAAATAGTCTTTATAGGCGTAAGCATACCAATAGACTGTTTAAAGGCAATCAAATCTCTAGGATTAGCTGATTGATAAGTTATTTTGGTAATAAGACGCTCTAAATCATAAACAGATGATAGATACTCACGAAGCTCTTCTCTATCAATCATCATATTTTTAAGCTCTTCTATTCCATCCTGACGCTTGATAATCTCATCAACAGAAATAAGTGGCTGCTCTATATATGCCTTGAGCTGACGAGCACCAAGAGCCGTCTTAGTCTTGTCCAATACCCATAATAAAGAACCGCGCTTTTGCTTATCTCTCATTGTCTCAGTAAGCTCAAGATTTCTCCTGGTGGAATTATCCAGAAGCATAAACTTACCGTCTGTGTATGGTGTGATATGGGTAAGATGCGCTAAATCAGATTTCTGAGTATCTTTTAAGTATGACAAAAGAGCTCCTGCAGAAATCTTGCCAATAGAAAAATCCATAAGTCCAAGGCCTTCAAGAGAATGAGCCTTAAAATGTCTAAGAATCTCTCTAGTGCAAAGAACATCATCAAACATAGAATCATCTAGAAGGGAGCTTGCGCAAGAAAGCTTTTCTGTGATACCAGAAATATCCATTCCAGATTCAAAAATTGATTTAGAATAAATAATCTCAGCAGGATTGAATCTAAAAATCTCATCCACAAGCTTTCGAACTGAATCAACCTCTGTAAGATAAAAATCAGCTGTAGAAACGTCACAAGCAGCAACGCCAAATACGCCTCTTTGATAAAAAAGAGCCATAATATAGTTATTGCTAGTCTCATCAAGAGCCATCTGGTCTATATTGGTACCAGGTGTAACTACACGAATTACTTCACGCTTAACAAGACCCTTCGCCTCCTTAGGGTCTTCTACCTGCTCACAAATAGCCACCTTAAATCCACGACTGACAAGGCGATTAATATAAGAATCTGCCGCATGAAAAGGAACTCCACACATCGGAGCTCGCTCCTCAGCACCGCATGCTTTACCTGTAAGAGTAAGCTCTAGCTCTCGAGAAGCAGTTTTGGCATCCTCGAAAAACATCTCGTAAAAATCTCCCAATCTATAGAACAAGATGCAATCTTCATATTCAGATTTAGTTTTAAGATACTCCTGCATCATTGGAGTGTATTCTGCCACAATTATTCCCACCTATTCTTTATTATTTGCTATAACAGCTTCTGCTACTTTCAATCCATCCATTGCAGCAGATGTAATTCCGCCAGCATAACCGGCGCCCTCGCCACATGGATAAAGTCCGCTAACATTTGATTGAAACAGCTCATTACGTTTGATTCTAACTGGTGAAGAAGTCCTACTTTCAACACCAGATAAGATAGAATCTAATCTATCGAACCCTTTTATTTTAGTACCAAAGAACCCCATTGCGTCAATAATTGAATCCCTTATTTCCTGAGAAAAAATCTCATGTAAAGGTCCAAAATCTGTAAGGCCCTTTGTAACACTATCAAAATCTCCGTAATTAGAGGAAATTTTGCCGGTTTTATAATCCCCAAAAAGTTGTTGAGGAATTTTACCATTACAGAACTCAAAGGCTTTATTCTCAATAGCGCGCTGATATTCAATACCGGAAAGTGGATTCGTTTTATCAAATTCTCTCCCACCAACAGTAACAACTATGGCACTATTAGCATTTTTGCTATCACGCTTTGAATAGCTCATTCCATTAACTACAAGGCGATTGGCTTCTGACGAGGAATTGACCACATATCCTCCAGGACACATACAAAATGAATATACGCCTCTTCCATTATCAAGATTACAAGCAAGCTTATATGCAGCAGGCTCTAATTCGTCAAATCTAGGACCATACATAGATTGAGAAATAATGGCCTGTGGGTGTTCTATTCTAAACCCTACTGCAAAATCCTTGGCCTCCATATCAAAGCCTAAATCATAAAGCTTTTTGAAGGTATCTCTTGCACTGTGTCCAATAGCAAGCACAACATTTTCACTAAGGTACTTTTTATCGCCAGCCAATACTCCCTTTATTTTTCCATCTTCTATAAGGAAATCCGTTACCTGGCAATTAAAATGAAACTCTCCCCCAAGGCGAATAATCTCATTTCGTAAATTCTTAATTACATCCTTTAAAACATCTGTGCCAATATGTGGCTTGTAGTCATAAAGAATATTGGAAGGAGCTCCAAATTTAACAAATGTCTCAAGGACAAATTTATTCCTGCCTAGCTTGTCATTTACAAGGGTGTTAAGCTTACCGTCTGAAAATGTACCTGCTCCGCCCTCTCCAAACTGTACATTGGATTTGGTATCTAAAACCCCTGTCTCCCAAAACTTAAGAATATCTGTAGTGCGCTGGTCAACTTCTTTGCCTCGTTCAAAAATAATAGGCTGCATATTGTTTAGGGCAAAGGCATAGGCTGCAAAAAGACCTGCCGGCCCTGCCCCAATAACAATAGGGCGAAGCTCTTTATCAAGCCTTGGAAGCGCATACTCCTTTTTAGAATATGGGTTAATATTATTTTCTTTTTTATTCTTATCTAAAACTTTTTTCTCTAAATTCCCAGCAAGTTCAACAGAAACCGAGTACACAAAATAAACATCCGGCTTTTTCCTGGCGTCCACAGATTTTTTGAGAATAGCCCAAGATGTTATATCAGATGATTTAACCCTAAGCTTTTTTGAAATAAGACTTAGCAAATCATCTGAAGAATGAGAAATATCAAGTTTTAGCTGATCAACTTTTAACATTAATTTTTATACCTTTTTAATATTTCGTTAGCCGCAATATCCGCAGATGTATAAGCCCAAGTCAGGTTATAGCCTCCACAAATACCATCAACATCAAGGACCTCACCTGTAAAAAATAAATCCTTGCAGGTCTTGGATTCCATTGTATTAGTATCAATGTCCTGAAGCGATACACCTCCAGCAGTAACTTGCGAGCTATCAAATCCCTTGGTGCCAGTAACATTAATAGAAAAATACTTGAAATTATAGACAAGATTAGCGATATCTTCATCGTCTAATTTATCAACTGCAGTATCACCATAAATCCTTGAATAACTGATAACAATAGATAAAATCTTTTCATTGCATAAGCCAAGAAGTGCACTTTCTACAGTTGCCCTAGGATTTCTACTAAATCTATCTCTGATTTCAGATGTAAGTTCCTCTTCGCTCATATATGGCGTGAAATCAAGCTTTATATCTGAAAGTCGTTTATCAAGCTCGTCAAATCCGATAAAACGGCTAATACACATAACTGGATAACCAGAAACACCGTCTTTATTAAACTGAATCTCGCCTTCACATGAGTGATCCCTATAAGTAACATTACCTATTGCTCTAACTCCAGCTAATTCCTTGAGACAGATATCTTTTGAAAGGACTCCAACAAGGGAAGGAGCAAGCTTTGTAACATGCATTTTATATTTCTGAGCCATCTTGTATCCGATTTTAGAAGAACCAAGAGTAGCTGCAGAAAGACCGCCTGAAGCAACACAAACGTATTTAGATTTAATTGAATCCCTATTGGTTGTAACAGTAAAAACATCGCCCTTAGATATATCAGTAACCCTGTTATCAAGAAGAACTGTCACACCAAGTGAATTAATCTCCGCCTCAAGTGAATCTCTAACTGTTTTAGCCTGATTGGTAAATGGATAATAATAACCGTCTAATGCCTTGTCGATAACACCTATCTCTCTAAGAAAAGTCCTAAGACTCTCATGAGTATCACCAATAAAATCAAGAGAACTCTCGCTGTAATAATAATCCTTGCCCATGCGACTATTAGTAAAATTGCAGCGACCATTTCCTGTAGATAAGATTCTGCGACCAACAACTCTATTTAATTCTACTAAACATACCAAAAGACCTGCCCTGGCAAGTTTAATTGCCAGAACAAGTCCTGAAAATCCTGCACCAACTATGCAAATGTCATAGATCTTTTCTTCGTCTTTCATTGGATTACCTCAATAAATGTAAGCTGTAAGCAATGTCGCATAATCTAGCTCCTCCAGGGAACTTAAGTAATGTTTCTTCGTCTATTCCCTTAAAGAAGAATAAAGCAAGGAAATATACAATAGCTCCAATTAAAATCGAAAGAAGGCAAGCTATAGCATTAGCTATACGAGCCGAAAGAGCAAGTGCAAATAACGCATTAAAGGTCTTATACATCAATAAAACTATAACACCCATAATAGCCGAAGCTTCAAAAGGCGCTAAAACCACTCTTCTAATATCAATGTAGGCTCCTGAATATCTCAAAACAGCTGACTGATTTAAAAAGCACATCATAAGCGCATAAAATGCATTTGCAACAACAACAGCGTAGATATTTAAATCAAATATAAACATCAATGCTAGAAGCACTAAAACATGTGCTACAAGAGCAATAAATGCGTTTTTAACAGGGATAATCATCCTATCAATACCTTGCAAAATAGCATTGGATAAAGTCGAAAGTGAATAAAAAACAATAGAGCATCCACCGATTACAAACATCATTGATGCAGTCCTAGAACTGTCATTAAATAATAACTGCATAATCGGACTAGATAGAACCATCATTCCAACTGCGCATGGGAAAGCAACTATCATTACGAAACGATTACCCATGTTAACCTGCTTTCTCACAAGCTTTTCATCCCCTGAGTTAAAAGCTGAGGTAAGACTAGGCACAATAGACGTAGCCATGGCGGAAGCTATCGCCAAAGGTACATTTATTAGGACTCGATATTTACCTGCAAAAATACCAAAAAGCGCATTGCTCTCCTTTTCGGAATATCCCTGTAACAGAGACACATTATTAAAAATACCCTGATCAATAAGGGAACTAATATTGTAAACCGTAGTACTCAAGAGTACAGGTAAAATAGTCAAAATCAAAACAGAGAAAATCTCAAAATAACTCTCTGTGGATCTATGCTTATCTCTCTTCACCATTTTCTTTAGCATCTTGCTAAAGGCATAGAAAATAAAGAGAATAAAAATTAATGCAAAGAAAGCTCCGGTGGATGTACCAAGGGTACCACCTGCGGCGCCAAATGCTGCAGCATATTCGTCTACATCTCCTAAAACACCACCAACTTTTTTGCCATAAGAAAAAAGTGCATTAGCTGCTACCACAGAAACAATAGCATTTACAATCTGCTCTCCAATCTGGGAAATAGCACTAGGAATCATAGTGCCAAGTCCCTGGAAAAAGCCTCTAAACACACCTAAAATCGCTACAACTAAAAGGGTTGGAGCTAAAACCTTTAGCGCTATAGCTGCTAAAGATTTCTTTAATATAACACCTGTAAAAAATTCTGCACCGAAATAAACTACACCGGCAGCTAACCCACCACTGATAAACGCAAAAATAAGGGCGCCGTGCAACACTCTCGTTGCGTCCTTAACGTGCCCTTTAGCAATTCTAGCAGATACCAGTTTAGAAACAGCCAGCGGTATACTGTAGGATGAAATAAGTAATATTATATTATAAATTTCATAGGCGGCTGCATAGTAACCATTTCCTGAATCACCAATAGTAGCTGTAAGTGGGACTCTATATAAAAGTCCCACTATACGGCTAACAATCGAAGCAATTGCAAGGATGGAACCTTGCATTATAAAACTAGCATCGCCATGTTTACTTCTTCTTGCCATGAGTATTATTTTGCCTTGCTAAAATCTGATTTCTTTGCGTAAAACTCGTTGTCTTTTCTGAAATCACCCTCGCCACTAGCCTGACAAGCCTGAATCCATGTCTGACCAACATTGAGCTGAATCTCTTCATTGGTGTCTGCATAATAATAATGAGTAACTTCTGTATCAGCATCCTTAGACCAAACGATATCTACCATCTTACCATTTGTGATGTACTTACCTGTACCAGTGTTGAATGAAAGTAAATATCCTAAGTACTGTGAACCCTGATATGTAAACCATGCAACATCCTGAAGAATAATATTCTTAGCTGTAAGCTGATTACCAGAAATTGCATCTACCTGTGGCTGATTGAACTCATATCTGTAATATAATCCATCATCCTCGTTGTAAATCCAATATGGCTTATTAGTATAGTAATAAAGCTGAACAGCCTGGCAATCCTCACCGTTCTCTAAATTGTTGCCATCGGCAGCAAACTTAAAGTGTGGCTCATAATCAGAAGGAAGTGTCTGATCATAACTGCGCTTTTCAATACCTATATCGATCCCCTCTGAATTAGTATAGAGAGTATGCTCTGACTTTCCTGTTCTATATGCAGCAGCCTTGCCCTTTGAACCCTCAAGAGTAAGAGCATTAAGGTTGTCTACAAGATTCTTGTCATCGATAAGCTCGAAAGCTGCTGGATTACCACCTGCATGCATGTAAATTGCATCATATTCGCTAGCAAAATATACGAAATATGGTCTTGAGCTTCGAATATTACCAATCTGGTCTAAACCAGAATAATCATCAAAAATAGCCATCATACGAGTGATGCCACCTTCTACAACGCACTCATAGATTACTCCGGCATTTTCAATACCATACTGTGGTAAGCAAGCCTTAGTGTTCTCAATCATAACTGCAACTGGACGCTGTCTACCATAAGAAGGATCAACCCACTCACCAGTAAGATAACTTCTTACACGTCCGTCCTCTGATGTCTGCTCCCAAAATGCAACAGAATCATCGACAGCTTCTACGCCCTCCTGGTCGTCAACAGTTGTCTGACCACTCTCTGCAACTTCTTCGTCCTTCTTTCCGCAAGCAATAAATGATGAAAGAGCCAAAGAAAATACAAGCATTGTTGATACTATTTTTTTCTTCATACTATTAGTCTCTCCTTTTCTTAGTCTCGAGAAATCCCAAGAGCATCTAGAATCTCTCTTTGTTTTTCTTCCATGACAGCGGCTTCATCCTCTGTCATATGGTCAAACCCAAATAAATGTAACATACTATGGGCTATGAGAAAAGCATATTCTCGAAGAACAGAATGACCGTATTCTTCGGCCTGTGAATAAATTCTTTCTTTACAAAGAACTATATCCCCAAGAATAACCTCTCCAGTTTCAGGATTGAATAAATCCTCATCAGCTTCTATTTTATCAAAAATTCCAGCAGATTCATACTCTACCATTGGAAAAGATAAAACATCCGTAGCTGAATCTATGTCACGGAATTCTTTATTGATAGCTTGAATCCCGTTGGCATCAGTAATTGTAAGGCTAATCTCTGCCTCAAATGGAAACTTAAGTAAATCCATAGAAGTGTTAATAACCTTTTTTGCTATATCCTCATAATCAAAATCAAATTTTGCGTCTACTTCATTTTCAATCAAGATTGTCATTTAAAATATCCTCATTTGCAAGAATTTCTCTAATGGTAAGGAACTGATTCATTGTAAGACCAGAATTGTCATATATACCCTTCTGAGAAAGTTCATTGATTGTCTGATATATAACCATATTTTGATTCCAGGAACTACTCATTGAATCCGAATCAAAAAGCTCTACCTTAGTAACTACAGAATCTACCATATGAACTATAGCTGATTCCTTAGAGCTAGGCAAAAAAACAATACCACCATATTCAGCTAAAATCTGAATCAAATCTCCAGGAAAACAGTAGTCATTAGCAATCTTAATAGCGTTATCAATAACCGGCTCCCCTTCTAATTTGCCAAGCCTATAGTAAAATCCTCCACATGCAGCAAGCTGGCTATTAGCTTTTATAGCTGAAGCGCACTTGCGACAAAGGTGCGAAACCCTAAGTGCATGTGTATATTCAATATAAGAAAACTTTCTAATATCCTGACAAAGGGAAAAGTCAGGGCTAAGAAACTCCTCATAAGAATCGGTCTGTGATTCTACAACAAATCTATTGAACAAAGGAACTATAAGAATAGTCACAACAGCAGAAATCAATCCATCAAAGATACCATAGATAAAATCTGTCATCCTAAGTTCAAGAAAATTAAAGTAGAAAAAGATTGTTGATATTAGCGTAGTAACAGCGAATATCAAAATAATGGAATATAGCTTATATATATTCTCCTCTCTCTTAATGAAATTAGAGAGAATAGAACCAAATAATACTAAAGTCACATAGCAAAGAACTATGTACAAGCTGTAATCACAGCAAAGTGAAATAATAATAACAAAATAAGTGCTTAAAACATTGGATAATCCATCATCAAAAACACATCCAGAGACAAGCGGAATAATAATAAGTGGTGCAAAGAAATCTGGAGCAAAAAAAGCACATAAAAACACTATAATCCAGTCTATAAAAAGTGCCGCTGTAATCTTTCCATAGGTAATATAATTGAACTCTGGAAGATGTCCCTTTAATCTTCTATCTGCTAGCAAAAGCATAAAAAGAAGAAAGAAACAAATATTGATAGCTGCAAGACAAATATACTTATCAACTAACACCCCTGAAAAAATACAAAGCAAAGTATTAGCGATAATAAACATCATTGTCATGCCAAGGGAATATCCTAGTCGTTTTGCAGAGAATCTGTTAGTATATTTCATTTTTTGGCCCTTCTTGATTTATTTTCAGCCTTTTTTTCATATACCTCATAGGCGTTAACAATTTTCTGTACAAGTGGATGTCTAACAACATCCTTAGAATCTAAAGTGCATACCTTGATATCCTCAATATTTTTAAGAATCTTCATTGCGTCATCTAGACCAGATTTCTGACCATTAGGTAAATCCTTTTGAGTCTGGTCACCAGTAATAACTGCCTTGGAACCAAATCCGATTCTTGTCAAAAACATCTTCATTTGAGCAGGTGTAGTATTTTGAGCCTCATCTAAGATAATAAAAGCATTATCCAAAGTACAACCTCTCATGTATGCAAGAGGAGCTACTTCTATAAGCCCCTTCTCCATATTGCGCTGAAAAGCCTCGGCACCCATAATCTGATATAAGGCGTCGTAAAGTGGACGCAAGTATGGATCTACCTTGCTCTGTAAATCTCCAGGTAAAAATCCAAGCTTTTCTCCTGCCTCAATAGCTGGTCGAGTAAGGATAATTCTGGATACCTCTTCATTCTTAAAGGCTGTAATAGCCTTGGCCATAGCAAGATAAGTCTTACCTGTACCGGCAGGACCAACGCCAAATACAATCATGTTATTAGTGATTGCATCAACATATTTCTTTTGTCCAAGTGTCTTAGGTGCTACAGGCTTGCCATTTGTGGTATGGCAAATAATCTCGCCTCTGGCCTCAGACACATCATGATTCTCTAACTTTTCCTGTTCGATTGACATAACGTAATTTACATCCTGTATTGTAATAATGTTTCCTGCTTTAGATAACTCTAAAAGCTCATTGACAATTATGTTGGCATGTTCAACATGCTCTTTATCTCCAGTGAGCTTAATATTGTCATCTCGAAGAATAAAGGAAATATTCATGCCATCTTCAATAGCCTTAATATTTTTGTCGAAATGGCCAAATATGTTATCTATATGCTCAGCTGGAATATTTATATTTAAAGAAAAATCGCTCATACTATTCAACAATATCAATAATAAGTTTCATGTGGTCACATTTATCCGGTGAAATGACAGTAGCCTTAAGAATCATATCCTTAGCATGGTCTGCCTTTGCCTGATCATTAGCATGGATATAGCAAATTGGCTCTCCTGCCTTGATAGAATCTCCTACCTTTTTATTTAAAATAATGCCTACTGACATATCAATAACATCATCAAAAGTCTCTCGACCACCGCCTAGCGACATAGATGCAAGTCCAAAAGACTCCGCCTTAAGAGCATGAACATATCCATCTATTTCAGCATTAACCGGGATAACGTATTTAGCTGGAGAAAACTTGTTAATGTCCTTTGCATATGTAGCATCGCCGCCCTGAGCCTCTATAAACTCAATAAATTTTGCATAAGCGCTGCCATTTTTAACAGCCTCTTCCATTAAAGCTCTAGCCTTAGCCTTGTCTGTTTCAATACCAGAAAAAACAACCATCTGAGAGCCAAGGGCATAAACAACTTCCATTAAATCCTCAGGTCCATTGCCTTTAAGTGCTTCAATAGCCTCAATAACCTCAAGATTATTTCCAACTGCATATCCAAGAGGCTCATCCATATTAGTAAGATAAGCTGCTATTTTCTTGTTAGCTCTCTTGCCGATATCAACCATTGATTTAGCAAGCTCAAGGGCATCTTCTTTATTTTTCATAAATGCGCCATCACCTACTGTAACGTCAAGAACAATTGCATCTGTTCCAGCAGCAAGCTTTTTAGACATAATTGAGCCTGTAATAAGAGAAATCTCATCAACAGTAGCTGTAACATCGCGAAGAGCATATAGTTTTTTATCTGCTGGTGCCAAGTTCTTAGACTGGCCAGTAACCGCAATTTTTATGGAATTAACCTGATCAATAAACTCATCCTCTGACAGAGAAGCATTAAATCCAGGAAAAGCCTCTAGCTTATCAATAGTACCGCCGGTATGTCCCAGACCACGACCAGACATCTTAGCCACAGGAACACCGATTGAAGCGATGATAGGTCCAAGTACAAGTGTAACTTTATCGCCAACTCCACCAGTAGAATGCTTGTCGATCTTAACACCATCAATAGACGATAAATCTAAAATATCACCTGAATCACGCATAGCCATAGTAAGGTCATATCGCTCTCTCACATTCATGCCATTAAAACAAATAGCCATAAGTAAAGCAGATATCTGATAATCAGGAATATCGCCTCTAGTGTAGCCGTCAATAATGTCCTTTATTTCTTCTGTAGAAAGCTCTTGACCTAGCTTTTTCTTTTCAATCAAATCATACATTCTCATGATTTATACCCCCGAGAGTAATTATTTATGATAAGGCTCGTTTTTCATAATACGCATAGCCCTATATATCTGTTCTAATAAAATAACTCGCATAAGCTGATGAGGGAAAGTCATCTTTGAAAAAGAAATCTGGTAATCGCATCTAGAATAAACATCATCAGACAACCCTAAAGAGCCTCCAATAACAAAAACTATGGAACTATTTCCTTGTATACCAAGATTCTCAATATATTTTGAAAAAGCAACAGAATCTAACTGCTGCCCAAGAATTGCTAAACCGATAACAAAGTCCCTATCATTAATATGCTTAAGTAAACGCTGGCCTTCTTTGTCCTTCACAATAGCTATCTCTGTATCAGATGCATTCTCCGAAGTCTTCTCATCTGGTACCTCAACAATGCTTAAAGAACAATATTTTGAAAGGCGCTTAGCATACTCATCAATTGCTTGTGTATAGAACTTTTCTTTTATTTTTCCTACGCATAGAATTTTTACATTCATGCTATTTATTTTAGACTATTTAGGGGGATTAAACAACTAAATATAGATAAAAGAAAAAGCAAAAGACACGCCTGCGGTGACGTGTCTTTCAAAGGGAGAATAATGTTATGAAAAATGTATCTCTTATCGAGATGATGTTATATTACAATTAAATTATGTTTAAAAAACGTGCTAATTGTGAACAAACTGTGAAACATCAATTCATCCCTAAATTTTAATTAATATAATATCCTCCCATGTAAATAGGACTTTCGTTGCCCTTTGAATCAACAATAATTACTGATAAAACACAGGAACCAGTTGTCAAAGTAAACGGTCCAGAATACTGAATACCATTATCACGAGGATTAGTGCCATCAAGGGAATAATAAGCAGTACAATCATCAGGTACATTGATAGAAATAGTCTGCTGGCCAGCGAAAGTTCCAGCCTGAGGGGTAACCTCAGGAGTGGAAAGCTTAACATATTCCACAGTGTATGAAGCACTTACTACATCTGAGTAATCACCATCACTATTTAACGCAACAGCTTTTATTTCAATAGTTCCCTCTTTTAAAGTGATTCCTTTGGTATATAATTTACCGGAAGTAATTGGATTCTTGCCATTAACAGTATAGAAAATCTGGCAATCCTTAGCAGCTGAAATAAAAATAGTCAAATCATCCTCATAAACACCACTTTCTTCAGAAAATGTAGGTGGTGAAACGAAATAACTGCTAACCAATTGACGTATTTCATCGTTAGGAGCAAGCTCCGCCAATGCGTGAATACTATCTAAATCCTTAAGCGCTGAATATGAGTTTAAAAGATAAGTGTATATCTTAGTATTGGTAGGGTCTAATTCTCTAGCCTTAGAAAGATACTCTACTGCCTTTTTATGCTCATTAAGGCGAGAATACATGCGGCCCAAGCCATAAATAGCCTCAAAAGAATCATCATCTATGGTATAAGCTTCCTCGTAAAAATTAAGGGCCTTGCCATAATTGCCATTCTCTTCTGCTTCAACAGCACTATTCATCAAATTGTTGTATGTGTGCTTGCCCATATAAGAGCCAAACACACAAAACAACAAAATAAAAACCACAAAGAATGCACCTGTATAAAGGATAAGATGCCTTTTGTCGAAATAGTTTACCTTTTTAGTGGTGATTTTAGGAAGCTTTTTAGCCTCAGGCACCTCAGGAGTGTTTTTATATACACCTGTAGCAAACTTTTCTTCTTTGGCTTTTTTCTTATCTTCTACAACTCTAGATAATAATTCTTCCTCTAAAACATCGTAAACAGGCACAAGCTGAATAGGCTCCCCACATTTTGGGCAGTATAAAAGCTTTGATTCAATTTCTTCTCCGCATTTTTTACATTTCATAGTTGATTAGAAAAGTCCTGTAATTACTCCGTCATCTGTAACGTCGATATTATTAGCAGCTGGAACCTTAGGAAGACCAGGCATTGTCATGATACTTCCTGTAACAGCAACTACAAATCCTGCACCAGCAGAAGCATATACCTCACGAACATTAATTGTGAAGTCAGTAGGTCTTCCAAGTTTTGAAGCATCATCAGAAAGTGAATACTGAGTCTTTGCCATACAAACTGGGAAATCACCCATTCCAAGCTCTTGAATTCTCTTAAGCTCTTTTAATGCTGCAGCTGAATATGTAACATCGCTAGCTCCATAAATCTCAGTAGCAACAGTCTTAATCTTGTCCTCAAGGGAAAGATTATTCTCATAAAGTGGCTTGAAATTGCTCTCCTTGTTCTCAAGAACATAAAGAACTTTCTTGGCAAGTTCAACACCACCTTCTCCACCTTTTTCCCATACTTCAGAAAGAGCAAACTCACAGCCTCTCTCCTGGCAGAAATCCTTAACGAAATTAGTCTCTGCATCAGTATCAGTAATAAATGAATTGAGAGTTACTACTACTGGAACTCCATACTTTTGAAGGTTTTCAATGTGCTTTTCAAGGTTAACAATACCCTTTTTCAAAGCATCTAAATTCTCTGTAGTAAGATCAGCCTTAGGAACGCCACCATTGTACTTAAGCGCACGGATTGTTGCCACAAGTACAACGGCATCAGGCTTAAGGCCAGCCATTCTACACTTAATATCAAAGAATTTCTCAGCACCTAAATCGGCACCAAATCCAGCCTCTGTAATAGTAATATCAGCAAGCTTCATAGATGCCTTAGTAGCACGAACTGAATTACATCCATGAGCAATGTTTGCAAAAGGACCACCGTGAACAATAGCTGGAGTATGTTCAAGTGTCTGAATAAGGTTAGGCTTGAGGGCATCCTTTAATAAAGCTGCCATAGCGCCAGTTGCCTGTAAATCATCAGCTGTAACTGGCTTGCCATCAAATGAATATGCAACGATGATTCTTCCTAGACGCTTTTTAAGGTCATGCATATCATCTGCAAGGCAAAGAATAGCCATAATTTCAGATGCAACTGTAATAACAAAATGATCCTCTCGAACCATTCCGTCCATTTTTGAACCAAGTCCAACCACGATATTTCTAAGGACTCTATCATTCATGTCAAGGCATCTTTTCCAAACAATCTGTCTAGGATCGATTCCAAGTGAATTACCCTGCTGAATATGATTATCAAGCATAGCTGCCAATAGATTATTAGCAGATGTAATAGCATGAAAATCGCCTGTAAAGTGAAGGTTTAAATCCTCCATTGGTACAACCTGGGCATATCCGCCACCTGCTGCTCCACCTTTGATACCAAAACAAGGTCCAAGTGAAGGCTCTCTAAGAGCAAGACAAGCTTTCTTTCCAAGAACACCCATAGCCTGTCCAAGACCAACAGATGTTGTAGTCTTACCCTCTCCGGCTGGTGTAGGATTGATGGCAGTAACAAGAACAAGCTTACCATCCTTGTTGCTTTGGATTTTAGAAAGCAACTCATCAGAGAATTTAGCTTTATATTTACCATATAACTCTAAATCATCCTCTTGTATATCAAGGCTCTTAGCTACCTCCTTGATATGAATCATCTTTGCTTCCTGTGCGATTTGAATGTCTGACTTCATTTCCTAATAGACTCCCTTACTGTGCTTTTAATAGTTCCTCAAACTCTGATATAGACATACGGATTTCTCTTGGTTTAGTACCCATCTCAGGACCAACAACCCCTGCTTCTGCTAGTTGATCCATAATACGAGCCGCTCTATTGAAACCAATTCTAAAGTTTCTTTGCAGGTAACCAATAGAACCCTTTTGATTTTCTATAACAAGACGACCAGCTTCAGCGAACAAAGCATCTCTGGAGTTGTCTATTTCTCCAGTGATAGAAACCGTTGAGCTAGCAGCCTCAGAGTTTTGAATTTGAGCCTCAATATCAGAATCATAATCAGCTGCTTCGTTATTAGATTTGAGGAAATCAACAACGGAACTTACCTCGTCATCGCTGACGAAAGCGCCCTGGATTCTGACAGGTTTTGAAAGGTTCTGAGGAGCATAAAGCATATCACCATTACCAAGTAGGTCCTCAGCTCCATTCATATCGAGAATAACTCTCGAATCATTTCCTGATGAAACAGAAAAAGCAATTCGAGAAGGGACATTAGCTTTAATTAAGCCTGTAATAACATTAACAGTAGGCTTCTGTGTAGCAATAATCAAATGAATACCAGCTGCACGTGCAAGCTGAGCCAAACGAACAATAGAATCTTCTACATCAGCTGCCGCAACCATCATAAGGTCAGCAACCTCATCCAATATAATTACAATCTGAGGCATCTTTTGTCTCTTATCCTCAGAAATTGAATCAGGAAGAGAATGCGTTGATACCTTTTCATTGAAACCTTCTATGTTACGAACTCCAGCTGCCGCTAAAAGCTCATATCTATCTGTCATTTCCTTTACTGCCCAATGAAGTGCTCCAGCTGCCTTTTTAGCATCAGTAATAACTGGAAGAAGCAAATGTGGAATACCATTGTAAACAGATAGCTCAACCATCTTAGGGTCAACCATTATCATCTTAACTTCTTCAGGAGTAGCATGATAAAGAATACTCATGATAATAGTATTAATACATACTGACTTACCTGATCCAGTAGCACCTGCTATAAGTAAATGTGGCATCTTCTCAATATTGCCAACTATTACCTTACCTGAAATATCCTTACCTACACAGAAAGATATCTTAGATTTAGCAGCCTTAAATTCCTTAGAAGATACAAGTTCCTTAAATGAAACCATTGATTTAACTTTATTAGGAACTTCAATACCAATAGCAGATTTACCAGGAATAGGTGCTTCTATACGCACATCAGTAACTGCCATATTAAGTTTAATATCATCCTCAAGATTGAGTACCTTAGAAACTCTAGTACCCTCTGCAATCTCAAGCTCATAACGGGTAACAGAAGGACCTAAAGTAACTTCTGTTACATTGGCCTGGACACCAAAATTACTGAGCGTCCTTTGAAGCTTGCCTGCCATCTCAGCAAGATATTCTTTCGAATCTCCTCCGGTGTTCTTAGCATCCTTAAGAAGTGAAATAGGCGGAAGCTTAAAGGCCTTTTTAGGCTTATTACTACTGCTTGAGATAGTATTTCTAATAGTGTCAGCTGTTTTATTAATATTTTCAGCTGATGCTCTCTCTTTCTTAACCGGTGTCTCTGCAACAGGAGCAGAGGTAACAACTGCCGGCTCCGAAGGCTGTGGTGTATTAATAACAAAAGGCGACTCTTTTACAGGCTCTGCTACAGGTGTAGACTCTACTGGAGGTACTGGCTCAGCAATAGCTGGCGCTGCCTGCTCAGAAGAGAATCTATGGCTGCTCTTCTTCTTTTCTCCAGCACGAAGCTTGTGACGACTAGTCTTAGTAATCTCTAGGTCACTTTCACCCTCGGCCATATTAAATCGAATCTCGTCTACGCCATCACCTAAAGCAGCTGATTCAAAGGAATCAGAAGCAAGAGTAGTATCACTAGTAATACCAGTGTATTTTCTCTCACGTCTAGGTCCATCCTTTTGATTCATCTGTTGACGCTCAAGTTCTTTTTGTTCTTGAATTCTATTTAAAACAGCCTGTCTATCTGAATTAAATCGAGTCTGATTAGCCTCGCGCTCCATCATCATTCGCTCACGTCTAGCTCTACGCTTAGCTGCCGCTTTATCAGCATGGTACTGAGAGGATCTTTGAACTCTATCAAAGGCGAATCTTTCGATTATGATGATTATACACACAATCATAACGATTAAATCAATAAGATAAGCCCCTAGAAGACCAAAACTATCATAAATACCATATACAATAAGACCACCGATAAGGCCACCACCATTGTGACTCTCCTTTGAAGCAGCGAAAGCATCAAGTGGCAATTTAATCTCCTGCCCATTCATTAACAATTCAACAAATGTAGCTATAAAAATAAGCAGAATAAAACCAGCCACAACCTTAGCAATCGCGACCTTATTACCATAATTTGAAATTATAAAGAATGCTGAAAATGCTACCATGAATGGTAAAACATATTGGATAATGCCAAATACTCCAAAGAAGAAATTAGCAATAGCATTACCAATTAATCCTCCAATTCCAAAATTGCTAACACAGAGCAAAATACACATTCCTATGGATCCCCAAAGAATTATCTCTCTAGTGGAATCCTGAAAAAATGGGTCTTCGAACTCATTCTCCTCAACCTTTTTTGATTTTGCCCTAGTGTTGCTTTTTTTAGAACTAGTACGTTTTGTATTTGATTTTCTTGTAGAATTATTCTTCCCTTTTGTTGCCAAAATAAAACCTCATATTTATTAACCAATTAAATAGTTATAAATATTCTCGTATTTTTCCTTTTGTACGGCCCATGAATAATTTTTACTCATGCCCCTTTCAATCATCTTATTCCATTGAGCCTTTTTTTCGAAGTATATAAACTTACTATAGTTGACAGTATTGAGAAGCTCGTCACCATTGTAATTGGCAAAAGAGAATCCATCTCCTGTCTTCATGTATTCGTTATATGCTTCAACAGTATCACTAAGACCGCCAGTCTCTCTGACAATAGGAACTGTTCCATATCTAAATGAAATAAGCTGTGTCAAGCCACAAGGCTCGAATCTGGATGGCATTAAAAATGCATCCGCAGCTGCATAAAGCTTGTGTGCAAGCGCATCATCGTAACAAATATTAGCAGAAATCTTTTCTGGATATTTCCAAGCATAATGTCTAAACATATTCTCATACTTGGATTCGCCAGTTCCAATTACTACTAGCTGTGTAAAGTCATCAACAATACCCTCTATGCAGTAATTAATAAGGTCTAATCCCTTTTGGTCAGTAAGACGAGAAATAAGACCTATCATATATTTTTTAGAATCAACCTCAAGCCCAAGCTCCTCCTGAAGCTTAGTCTTATTGATTTTCTTCTTCTGTCTAAAATTAGAAACATCGAAATTCTTGTAGATTTTAGAATCTGTAGCAGGATTGTATACTTCATTATCAATACCATTAATAATGCCCTGCATATCATAATGACGAGCTCTAAGAAGCCCATCTAATCCCTCACCATAGTATGGCATTTGAATTTCGTCGCAGTATTTAGCAGAAACTGTTGTAATATAATCAGCATATACAAGTCCGCCTTTAAGCATGTTTCCGCACTTTTTATACTCAAGCTTATCAGGGGTAAATAAATTATAAGAAAGACCAGAGATACCTGCTACGGTCTTAGTGTCCCACATCCCCTGAAACTTAAGATTGTGAATAGTCATAACCGACTTCATCCCCCAGAAGAACTGATCTCCTTGGAAATCATTCTTAAGGTATACTGGAATGAAGCCTGTCTGCCAATCATGACAATGAATAAGATTAGGCTGAAATCCTATAAGTGGAAGCATAGAAAGTACAGCCTTGTCAAAAAATATAAACTTCTCTAAATCCCATCTATCCTCTGAATATGGATAGAAGCAGTCAAAATAATCATGATTATCTATGAAATAGAAAATAACTCCATCTAATTCATACTCAAAAACCCCAACATACTTTGTCCCAACAAGTGGTCCCATATTCATTTGAAAACTAGTAAGATATTTAAAATCCTTTTTATATTTCTCAGGAATAAATGTATAATAAGGCAAAACTACTCTAACATCAAAATATTCCTTAGAAAATTCTTTAGGTAAAGCACCGCAAACATCTGCTAAACCACCGGTTTTAACAAATGGAACGCACTCACTAGATGCAAAAAGTATTTTGTTCATCGACTAACCCCTCAATTAATCTTTATATTAGTTGGGAAACCCACTCATTTACTCATCCCAGTTATGATATACATTCTGAACATCATCATCTTCATCTAAAAGATCAAGAATCTTGTTGATCTTGTAGAGATCCTGCTCATCAGTAAGCTCAACATAAGTCTGAGGAACCATTGTAACTTCGGCATCAGCCATAGGAATATTCTCAGCCTCAAGAGCCTCTCTTACTGCAGAGAAATCCTCTGGAGTTGTGTAAACTTCGAAGCAGTCATCCTCTTCTGAGAAATCCTCAGCACCTGCATCAAGTGCTATCATCATAAGATCATCAGCATCCATAGAGCAATCCTCTTTTGAGATGATAATCTGCCCCTTCTTATCAAACATAAATGAAACGCAACCAGGAGTACCAATGCTTCCGCCGCCCTTAGTGAAAGCTGAACGAACATTAGCAGCTGTACGATTACGGTTATCTGTAAGACAATCTACAATAATAGCTGTACCATTTGGACCGTATCCCTCGTATGATACTGACTCCCAGTTAACTGAATTCTGGTCACCAGCAGCCTTTTTGATACCATTTTCAATTGTAGCATTTGGTACGTTGTTAGCCTTAGCTTTTGCGATAACATCGCGTAATTTAGAATTATTATTAGGGTCTGGACCGCCTTCCTTAACTGCTACAGCAATCTCACGACCAATTATTGTAAAAATCTTTCCCTTTGCAGCATCATTCTTCTCTTTTTTGTGCTTAATGTTAGCAAATTTTGAATGTCCTGACATAAAATTCTTTTACCTCTCTTCTATAAATAAATCTCAAAAAATTATATCAAATCACGGGTACTTATTCAACGTGACTTTTCCTTCTAACAAAAACCTCTCCAATGACTTTTTCAGTGACATTTTTAATGAAATAAACGAAATTATCATCTTCAAGTTTGAAGCTCTTGCCATCCTCTGGAATCTTGCCGTACAAGGAAATTAGATAGCCATTAAGCGTCTCGAAATCATCTGAAAGCTTAACGCCTATTTTCTCTTCTACCTCCTCCAGACTGCAGCCACCATCCATAATAAATGTATCATCTGGTCTCACCTCGATGGACGCCTCGTCATCATCATGTTCATCAGATATATCACCTACGATTTCTTCTAAGATATCCTCTAAAGAAAGCAATCCTGACACCTGTCCATACTCATCTAAAACAATAACCATGTGACGCTTTTTAGATTGCATCTTAGCAAATAGCGTGTTGATTCCGTGAGTTTCAGGCACAAATTCAGCAACAGACATCAAATCCTTTAAGTCCTTAACCTTAAGATTGTCAATGTCTTTGTCATAGTAGGTTAAGATATCTTTTATATGTAAGATACCTATAATGTTGTCTAAATCCTCAATATAAACAGGATAACGGCTCATATTGTTATCATTAATGAATGAAATAGCCTCACGTAATGTGGACTCACCATCAATGGCAACTATATTCTTGCGATGGGTCATTATATCCTTAACATCAGTATCCGAAAACTCAAAAATATTTTGAATCATCACAGCCTCAGACGCTAGAATATTACCATCCTCATGGCCCTCGTTAACTAGTGAAATAACATCTTCCTCGGTGACATTTTCCTGTTTTGAACGTCGATATAGAATAATAAGTCCTATAAGTTCAACAATTGCAAATACTGCTAAAGCAGTAATTAAAATATAGGGATTCGACCCGTCTTCCATATAAACTCCTTTCAAAAATAGGTTAATCTAACACTAATATTTTACCATAAGTCATAAAAAAAGACTAAACTTTATAAAGTCTAGTCTTTTATAGATTTATTGATTTTCTTCAGCTGATTCAATAGACTCATCTATTTCATCAGAATCCTCTTTTGTCTCCTTAGAAACCGCATCTAAATCTACATCTTCTAAGTTAACATTAGATAGGTCTGCGGCCTCCTCCTCAGAAGATTTCTTAGCTGATTTATCGTCAGCTTTGTCATCAGCTGTACCAAGATAGAAATCCCCATTTTGTAAGTCGAATAAATTAAGAACTTCCATACCAAAAACATCATGCATATATGAGTAAATCTCTTTATTATTAATCTCTCGATTATGCTTTCTAATGACATTTTTCTTAAGCTGGACACGGATATCCTTTATCCAGTTAGTAATCTCCTCAGCCTCTTGAGAATTAGTGCGAAGCTTATCATAGCAATAATCCATGGAGGCAAGCATAAGCTGCTTATTGACCTCCTCTGTCTGATTAGGAATATCCATCAGCTCATCCTCTGCAGAAGCTATGCGTTCTTTACACTCTTCCAAGAGACGCTTATCATCATCAAGCTTCTTAGAAACCAAATCGGAAGTGCCTTCCATGTTAGACATAACAGAAGACATAAGATTCTCTTTGACTTTCTTTAAATCTTTCAGCTCCTTTTTAAGCTCTGCCTCTCTCTTTAAAAGGTCATTTTCTCTAGTTTCTAATTCTTTAACATTGCTAGGCTTGCCGCCTAGAGCAAACAATCTATGCCACTTTTGATCCAATATAAGCATTGGAACTTTTATTTTAGCAATTGCTGCAGAATAATCATGCTCCCCCATAAACTCACCTACTTATTCTTATGCTGAGTAATATTATAAGATAACTGCATTAAGCTATCAGACAAATGAACGTTTTCGATAACCACATCTGGAATATCATCCAAATCAACATGGGCAAAATTCCAAATTGCATGGACGCCAAGAGATACAAGCTTGAGAGCTGTAGCCTTAGCATTTGATTTTGGAAGGGTTAGCGCCGCAATCTCAACATCATTATTCTTAATGAATTCAGGAAGATCCTCTAGCATCTGAACAGGAAGATCTCTAACCATCTTGCCTTTGAGTTCAGGATTAACATCAAAAAGTCCAATTATTTTAAATCCAACTCGCTCAAATTTAACATATCCTGCTATGGCCTGGCCTAAATTACCAGCACCGATAACAATAACATTATGGGTGTCATGAACACCAAGTATATTACCAATTTCCTCGTGGAGATAAGCAACATTATAGCCATAGCCCTGCTGACCAAAGCCACCAAAATTGTTCAAATCCTGTCTAATCTGAGATGCGGTAACATGCATCCTCTTACTTAGATCATTAGAAGAAATTCTTTCCACACCATCATCTAATAATTCGCCTAAATAGCGATAATATCTAGGCAATCTCCTGATGACAGCCTGAGAAATCTTTTTATCCAAAGCGTAAGCCTCCTAAAATCTATTCAATAAATTAATTATAAAATCTGTCTAAAAGCATGTCAAGGATTTAACAATCCCCACTCATCGTACAATTCTTCAAGGCGAGAATCTATTTCTTTCTGCTTAGCGGTAAGCTCGTTAAGCTTGGCAGAATTGGTCATATTTTCAGGCTTTAAGAACTCCTCTTCTATAGCTGCCTTCTTGGATTCAAGGGTCTCGATTTCCTCTTCAATTTTAGAAATCCTGTTTTGAAGCTTTCTTTTTTCAGCTTCTATTCTCTTCTGTTCCTTATAGTCAAGCTTAGCTGCAGTCTCTTCTGAGGCCCCAAGGGATACAGACTCAGTCTGTGTTCCATAAAGCTGTTCTTTTTTAGCAATGTAATCATCGTAATTGCCCAAATACTTTATAAGCTTTCCATCAGAGAGCTCAAGAATCATATTTGCAGTTCTATTTACGAAATATCGATCGTGGCTGACATACAAAAGTGTACCGTCATATTCATTAAGAGCCTCTTCTAGCATCTGCTTAGAATCCATATCAAGATGGTTGGTAGGCTCATCGAGAATGAGTAAATTAGACTTGGAAAGCATAAGCTTTGCCAAAGACACACGTCCTCTTTCTCCACCGGACAAATCACTAATCCTCTTGAATACATCATCTTCAGTGAACATGAATGCAGCCAAGGTATTTCTTACCTTTGTTTCAGTCAAAAATGGATAGGCATCATGCAACTCACTAAAAATAGTATTAGTTTCAGTGAGCCCCTGCTGTTCCTGATCATAGTAACCCACAGTAACATTGACACCAAAGCGAATTTCTCCTGATTCAAAATCAGTAAGACCATTGATACACTTTAAGATAGTTGTCTTACCTGTTCCGTTATCACCTAAAATAGCAATCCTATCACCCTTGTGTACCTCAAATGATAAATCAGTGAAGATATTTTTATCCTCATAGGATTTTGTCACATGAGAAAAATCAAGAACATCCTTGCCACTTTCTTTTTCTATTTCAAGAGTAAGTCGCATCTTAGGCATGTCCTTATCAGGAGCATCCATCACATCCATTTTATCCAAAAGCTTTTTGCGGCTCTCTGCTCGCTTGATTGATTTTTCTCTGTTAAAAGACTGAAGCTTATCGATAACAGCCTTTTGATGTTCAATCTCTTTTTGCTGCTTCTCATAAGAGCGCTCATAAGAAATCATATAAATCTCTTTTTGCTGCATAAAGGCAGTATAATTACCGGTATAGACACTAGTCCTACCGTAAGACAAATCAACCACATGGTCAGCTATCTTATCAAGAAAATATCTATCATGGGCTACAATAATCACTGCTCCCTTGTATGAAGAAAGATACCCCTCTAACCACATAATAGATTTTAAATCCAAATGGTTAATAGGCTCATCTAAAAGCAATAAGTCAGGTGAAGAAGCCAGAAGTCTACCAAGAGAAACTCTTGTCTTTTGACCACCTGAAAGCTCGTTCATGCTCTTATCGAAGTCCTCTTGTTCAAAGCCTAATCCCTTTAAAATACCAATAGCCTCAGAGCGGAATGTATACCCACCCTGCAAATCAAACTGATGCTGTAACTTATGATAATCATCCATGAATTTAGCCATTTCAGAATTATCAATTGAACTCATCATACTTTCCATTTCAGAAAGTCTTTTTTCCATGGAAAGTAAATCTTCTCTAGCGCTAAGAACTGTATTTAAAATGTTAGAACTAAAGGCATCCTCTTGATACTGAGCAAGATAGCCCATTGTGGCATCTTTTTTCAGAGTAACTTCACCATCATCTGCCATTATTTCTCCGATGATAATTTTAAGTAAAGTAGATTTACCTGTACCATTGTTACCTACAATAGCTACTTTAGAGCCCTCATCAACAGTAAATGTCGCATCCTTTATTATATTGTCTTCACCGTATGATTTATATATATGAGATACGTTTAATAACATAGTATTATTCCTAAAAAAGAGCGCCTGACCAAAAGCCAGGCGCCAATAAATCTAAATAATTAATTACTGACAATCCTTGATTGAGAAGCTGATGCGTCCCATCTTGTCCTTGCCAAGGCAAACGACCTTAACAGTATCACCAAGTGTAAGAACATCCTCAACTCTATCAATTCTTTCCTTAGCAATCTTTGAAATGTGAACCATTCCTTCTTTACCAGGAGCAAATTCAACGAATGCACCAAACTCTTTGATGCTAACAACCTTACCTGTAAGAATCTGATCCTTCTCAAAATCAGTTGTAATGATTTCAATCATCTTCTTAGCTTCTTCCATCTTAGCAGCATCTGTACCGCAGATAGAAACATTGCCCTCGTCAGTGATATCAATCTTAACATCGCATCTAGCAATGATTTCGTTGATTGTCTTACCACGCTGTCCAACTACATCACCAATCTTCTCTGGATCAATTGTAAGTTGGATAATCTTTGGAGCATACTCGCCAACTTCCTTACGTGGCTCAGCGATTGCCTTGCTCATGCAGTTGTCCATGATGAAGAATCTAGCCTCACGACATCTTGCGATAGCGCCCTCAACGATTGGACGTGTAAGACCATGAATCTTAATATCCATCTGGATAGCTGTAATACCTTCTTTTGTACCTGTAACCTTGAAGTCCATGTCGCCAAAGAAGTCCTCAAGACCCTGAATATCTGTAAGAAGAACGAAATCGTCATCTGTATCGCCTGTAACAAGACCACATGAAATACCAGCAACCATAGCCTTAAGTGGAACACCAGCAGCCATAAGTGACATACATGAAGCGCATGTAGAAGCCATTGATGTAGAACCGTTAGACTCAAATGTCTCTGAAACGGCACGAATAGCATATGGGAACTCCTCTGTTGAAGGAAGTACTGGAAGAAGTGCTCTCTCAGCAAGTGCACCATGACCAATCTCACGACGTCCTGGACCACGAGATGGCTTTGTCTCACCTACTGAATAAGCAGGGAAGTTGTAGTGGTGCATATATCTCTTCTCTGTAACAAATGCATCAAGTCCATCGATCTTCTGTGCTTCAGAAAGTGGAGCAAGTGTTACAACATCACAAATCTGTGTCTGACCACGAGTAAACATTGAAGAACCGTGAACACGTGGAATAATATCAACCTCAGCTGCAAGTGGACGAATCTGATCAAGCTGACGTCCATCTGGACGCTTGTGATCCTTAAGAATCATCTTACGAACTGTCTTCTTCTCGTACTGGTAAATAGCCTCACCAAGCACTGCAAGCCACTCTTCGTTCTCAGCAAATGCCTCTTCAAGACGCTCAGTAATCTGACGGATATTCTCCTCACGAACCTGCTTCTCATCAGTGAATACTGCCTCTTCCATCTCTGCTGGAGGAACAAGCTCCTTCATCTTTGCAAAGAGCTCCTCTGGAATAGCACATGATGTATACTCATGCTTTGGCTTGCCACACTCAGCAACCATCTGCTCGATAAATGCAATAATTGTCTGGTTAACATCATGACACTTGTAAATAGCCTCAATCATCTTGTCCTCAGGGATGATATTAGCACCAGCCTCAATCATGATAACCTTTTCTTTTGTAGAAGCAACTGTAAGCTTAAGGTCACCCTTATCCCACTGCTCCTGTGATGGATTGACAATAAGCTCACCATCAACCATACCCATCTGAGTCATAGCGCAAGGGCCATCAAATGGAATATCTGAAATACATGTAGAAATAGCAGCACCAAGCATAGCAACAAGCTCTGGACGGCACTGTGGATCTACAGCCATAACCATATTATTAAGTGTTACGTCGTTGCGGTAATCCTTTGGGAAAAGTGGACGCATAGGTCTATCAATAACACGAGATGTAAGAACAGCATTCTCAGATGCCTTACCCTCTCTCTTGTTAAATCCCCCTGGAATCTTACCAACAGCGTATGTCTTCTCTTCGAACTCAACTGAGAGTGGGAAGAAATCGATACCATCACGTGGCTTATCTGATGCAGTAGCAGTTGAAAGAACTGTTGTGTCACCATACTGAATAAATGCTGCTCCATTAGCCTGAGCTGCAACTCTGCCGATATCAACACGAAGTGTTCTACCAGCTAATTCCATTGTAAAAGTCTTCATGGTTTTCTCCTTTAAATATACTTTATATTTAAGCTCGAACCCGAAACTACTGAAAACGAAGCGACTCCTATATCTTTCGCTCAGAATTCAGTGGCTTCGGATTGGGCTTTTACGCTAAACATTAGAAAACGAGCGGAGTAAAACTACTCCGCTCATATAGATTACTTTCTTAAGCCAAGACGCTCAATGATTGAACGATATCTCTCAATGTCAGTATTCTTAAGGTAAGCAAGAAGGTTTCTTCTCTTACCAACCATCTTCATCATACCACGACGGCTGTGATGATCACCTGGGTTAGCCTTAAGATGCTCTGTAAGCTCTGAAATACGAGCTGTAAGAACTGCGATCTGAACCTCTGGAGAACCTGTATCACCAGCTGTTCTAGCATACTCATTGATAATCTGCTGCTTCTTCTCTTTTGTAATCATTTTATTACCTCCTAAATTGTAAATATGCCGTAACTAAGGTGAAGGTCGGAGTGTCCTAAACCTGAGTCACAGTAAAAATAATACCTGAAATATATTAACACAGTATATTATTCTTGTAAATAAAGTCTTTCATAAATTATGAAAGGCTAAGTAACTCCTCAACAGAGTACTGAAGAACATTGGAAAGCTTACCACTATTAACATAAACAGTAGAGAAATCATAATTTAAAGCAAAATACACATTACAATTCTCATCACTGCAATTACCAATAGATATAAGAATCTCATTACCTCCAGCATCCTTAATAATGCACATAGGAGATTCTTGGCTAAGACCGTACTCCATAGCATCAGCTTCGTCATCAAGCTCAATTATATCTACAACTCTTATGTCACAAAGATAATTAAGAATCTTATCGATTCTGTCCCCATTAATCTCCATAGAAGGATCATCAACATAAATCCATTTATCATCCTTCTTTTCAAAATTCAAAAGGATGTTGTTAGCATCAGTAATAGAAAACTCATAGATTTCATCCTTAGGAAGGTATAAAATTTGTTCTCCATCATCAGTAATCTCACTAGCCTGATCAAGCTCTGCAGCGTGTGGAAATTCTACATCTTCAAGAACCTCTTCTGTCTCGTCAGTGGAAACAGGCTGTTTGTCATCCATATCATTTTCTGTGTGAGTCTTTTTAAAAATAAATATTCCAAATAAAACAATTAGCAAAACACCAACTGTTAATAAAGATATTTTTAAGATTTTTTCTTTGTTCTTAAGCATCATACTCTCCCAATGTATAAAACAATAGCAACTGACATAAACTGGTAAAATTAATTAATAACTAAAATGATTATAACTAAAAGCTATGTTATTTCATGTCATTTACGAAATGTTTCACAAAACTTTTAAATTTGCCAATCTGCTAATAATAAAAGCCCCGCAGGTAAATCCCACAGGGCAAAATATTTAAATTATCTATAGATGATATCATCTCTACCTGGTCCATTAGAAACCATTGTGATAGGGAATCCAATCTCTTTTTCAATAAACTCGATATATTTACGGCAGTTCTCAGGAAGATCCTCATACTTTTTGATACCGCTAATATCGCATTTCCATCCTGGGAGTGTCTTAAGTACTGGCTTAGCCTTCTCGAGCTTAGATGTAACAGGGAAGTCTGTTGTAACTTCTCCATCAATCTCGTAACCTACACAAACTGGAATCTCATCAAGGTAACCAAGAACATCAACCACTGTAAATGCTACATCTGTTGTACCCTGCATTCTACATCCATATTTAGAAGCGACACAGTCAAACCATCCCATACGACGAGGACGACCTGTTGTAGCACCGAACTCACCGCCATCACCACCGCGACGTCTAAGTTCATCTGCCTCATCACCGAAAATTTCAGAAACGAATGCACCAGCACCAACTGCTGAAGAATATGCCTTACATACAGTAACTACCTGCTTAAGCTCCTGAGCTGGGATACCTGCACCAATGCATCCATAAGGAGCAAGTGTAGATGAAGATGTAACCATAGGATAAATACCATGATCTGGATCCTTAAGAGTACCAAGCTGTCCCTCAAGAAGGATTGTCTTGTTCTCTTTGATTGCATTCCAAAGATAAGCAGAAGTATCGCATACATAAGGTGCAATCATATCTCTATACTCATGTAAAGTATCAAGAAGCTCTTCTGGAGTAAGAAGTGGCTTGTGATATAAATGCTCTAAAAGAACATTCTTCTGGTCACATGTACGGAGAACTTTTTCCTTAAGAAGATCCTCATCAAAAAGTTCCTGAACCTGGTAACCGATTTTAGCGTATTTATCTGAGTAGAATGGAGCGATACCGCTCTTTGTTGAACCAAATGAAGCCTTTCCTAATCGCTCTTCCTCATACTGATCAAAAAGGATGTGATATGGCATAACGATCTGAGCTCTATCAGAAACTAAAATCTTTGGTGCTGGAACACCTTTCTCAACGATAGAATTAATTTCCTTAATAAGAATAGGAATATTAAGAGCTACACCATTGCCAATGATGCTTGTGGTGTGATTATAAAACACACCTGAAGGTAATGTATGAAGAGCAAACTTACCATAATGATTCTTAATAGTATGTCCTGCGTTGGCTCCTCCCTGAAAACGTACAATAATGTCTGCATCTGCAGCCATCATGTCAGTAATCTTACCTTTTCCTTCGTCGCCCCAATTGGCACCTACAACCGCTTTTACCATAATTATCCTCCTAGAAAATGCCTATGATTAAAAATAATCACTAATCTATATCAATCAGCTTCTTAGTAATTGTACAAGCAAGAGCGCCTGGTCCAATATGACATGAAACTGATAATGATAACGGATCAATCCAAATATCCTTAACAGGGAATTCTTTGAGAAGTTCTTCTCTAAAAGCTATGGCTGCCTCTTCATTTTGAGTATGGGCTATAGAAATCTGCACCTCATCAAAATTGTCAGTCTTAAGAACATCTACCATGTCCTTTTTCAAGGCCTCAATCATAGTCTGCTTAGCAGCCTTAACAGTGCGGGCCATAGCATATTTATCAAGCTTCTCTCCATAGATAGAAAGAACTGGCTTAATCTTAAGTAACGAACCGATAGCAGCCACTGCAGGAGTAAGTCTGCCACCCTTTTTCAAATATTCAAGTGTATCTACAGTAATATAAATAGTTGATAAGGATTTAATCTCCATAAGTGCATCGCAAATCTCCTGAGCACTCTTACCCATATCTGCAAGCTTCTTAGCTTCTAATGCAGACATCTTCTGAGTAACTGAAATACGCTGATTATCAACTACAACAACTCTGCCATCATAATCATCTGCAAGCATCTTAGCTGTAGCGCAAGATGAAGAAAGACCTGATGACATAGGAATATAAACAAGCTCATCATAGTCCTCAAGGATCTTCTCCCAAGTATCCATGAGATTGCCGGTAATAGGCATGGAAGTCTTAATCTCTCCGCCCTGAGTAAGTTTCTGGTAAAACTCGTCCTGAGTCAAATCAATATCTTCGTAATATAATTCACCATCAATATAAAAAGGCATTGGCTCAACAAAAACGCCGAGTTCTTTGGACTCAGCCTGAGTAATGCCACTATTGCTATCTGTAAGTATTGCTACTTTGCTCATAAATCACCTCTATTAAAATTGGCTATTAAAATAAAAGCACCGACGATTATATTAACATAGTTGAAAACTAATTTAAACCTTTAACACCAATAAAAAGAAGTTTTTTGGTGGTATTGGAAACTACGTAAACTAGAGGCTTTAGCCACTATGATGTTTTATTGGCATGTATTAAAATCGAATAGGTAGTCAGCAAAAAAGTAGCTCCTTTCAAAAAACTTTGAAAGGAGCTACTTTTATTGCTAGCATGACTACCTATTCGATTTTAATACATGCCACCCATTCCTGCACCAGCGGCTGCGGCTGCAGCTGCGTCAGCAGCAGGATCTTTGATGTCAGCAACAACAGACTCTGTTGTAAGAAGTGTTGATGCAACAGAAGCTGCATTCTGAAGAGCTGTACGTGTAACCTTAACTGGATCAAGGATACCAGCCTTAACCATGTTTACATACTCCTCATTATAAGCGTCGAATCCGATTCCGTCTTCTGACTCACGAACCTTGTTAATGATAACTGAGCCTTCAAGACCAGCATTAGCTGCGATGTAGAAAAGTGGAGCCTCAAGTGCCTTAACAATTACATTAGCACCTGTCTTCTCATCACCTGTAAGTGTATCAGCAAGCTCTGCAACCTTCTTCTGAACATGAATATAAGCAGAACCACCACCAGAGATAACGCCTTCTTCTACAGCTGCACGTGTAGCATTTAAAGCATCCTCCATACGAAGCTTAGCTTCCTTCATCTCTGTCTCAGTAGCAGCACCTACACGAATAACTGCAACACCACCAGCGAGCTTAGCAAGTCTCTCCTGAAGCTTTTCCTTATCAAACTCTGATGTAGTCTCATCAATCTGACCACGGATCTGAGCTACACGAGCCTCGATTGCAGCCTTATCGCCTACACCATCAACGATAACTGTGTTTTCCTTATTAACCTTAACTGACTTAGCACGGCCAAGCTGCTCAAGTGTAGTATCCTTAAGCTCAAGACCAACTTCCTCAGAAATAACCTGACCACCTGTAAGAATAGCGATATCCTGAAGCATCTCCTTACGTCTATCACCATAACCTGGTGCCTTAACAGCTACTACATTGAATGTACCACGGAGCTTGTTAAGGATAAGAGTTGTAAGGGCCTCACCCTCGATATCCTCAGCAATGATAAGAAGTCTAGCACCAGACTGTACAATCTGCTCAAGAACTGGAAGAAGCTCCTGAATATTAGAAATCTTCTTATCTGTAATAAGAATATATGGATCATCAAGATTAGCTTCCATCTTATCCATATCTGTGCACATATATGCTGAGATATAACCTCTATCAAACTGCATACCTTCTACAAGGTCAAGCTCTGTCTGCATTGTCTTAGACTCTTCGATTGTGATAACACCATCGTTAGAAACCTTCTCCATTGCATCAGCAACCATCTGACCAACTTCATCATCGCCTGCAGAAATAGCTGCAACTCTAGCGATCTGCTCCTTGCCATCTACTGCCTTTGACATAGCAAGAATTGCCTCTGTAGCACAATCAACTGCCTTCTTCATACCCTTTCTAAGAACGATTGGGTTAGCACCTGCAGCAAGGTTCTTCATACCTTCCTTAACCATAGCCTGTGCTAAAACTGTAGCCGTAGTAGTACCGTCACCTGCCACATCATTAGTCTTTGTAGCAACTTCCTTTACAAGCTGAGCTCCCATGTTCTCGAATGCATCATCAAGCTCAACATCCTTTGCAATTGTAACACCATCATTTGTAATAAGTGGAGCACCATAAGACTTTGCAAGAACAACATTACGTCCCTTTGGTCCAATAGTAACTCTAACTGTGTTTGCTAATTTATCAACGCCAGCTTCAAGAGCCTGTCTTGCCTCTGCGCCGTACTTAATCTCTTTTGCCATCTCAATCTACCTCTCTTCTATATTAATTATTCAACTACTGCAAGAATATCATTCTGGCGAACAATAATGTACTCCTCGCCCTCAAGCTTAACCTCTGTGCCAGCATATTTTGAATAAATAACCTTCTGACCTTCTTTAACCTGCATAGTAATTTCCTTACCGTCTACGACCCCACCAGGACCTACAGCGATAACAAGAGCCTCCTGTGGCTTTTCCTGTGCTGCTGAAGCAAGAATAATTCCAGACTTAGTTGTCTCCTCTGCCTCGCACTGCTTTAATACAACGCGATCTGTTAATGGAACTAACTTCATTTTATATTACCTCCTAAAATAATAATCTTTTTCATCTGTTAGCACTCTAATGTTTCGAGTGCTAACCACAAAAAGTATAATAGGATTCTGTATTAATAGTTGCAAGTAAAAAGCTTTAGCTATTTTCTACAGAATCCTACTTTTTTCTCGTTTTTTCTCTTTTTTACTCTATTTTTCTCATGAATATATATTATTCATCAAACAAATCATCTGAACCAGGCTCCAATTCAACCTTTTCTACAACTGGAGTTTCAAATGATGGTTCGTCCTCAAATATACTATCCTCTGGAGCAGATACTTCTTCAGTATGTTTGGCTGGCTTAACATTAGCCTCCTTCTTATGACCATGAATACCAATAACCATAAGCAACATTGAAAGAAGTGATAATCCGCCAATAATAATGAAATAAAGGCAAGGAATCAGATTTCCTGAGAAAAATACTATTTTTTCAAAGAATCCAAAGTAAATACTAGCAGCTATAGAGCATGCTCCAAAGAGAAAGCTTAAGAACCATGTGGCCTTTCTCATGTAAAATAGCGCAAATGACTGCTGAAGCATAATTGTTCCAAGCAATGCTCCTGCAAAAATAATAATAAAATCAAGGAATACTACAACAACATTGGAAAGGAATAAAAATCCAGAACCAATAATTGCTAAAATAACGCCCATGGTAAAACCATAATTGCAGATGCTTTTATATTCCTGCTTGAAAAAGTATTTAATCATGTAATATGCGCCAAAGCAGATAAAACATGCCCCAACAGCAATTGAAGCAAATGAATAAATCATATCGCTAACTGAGTCAGCATTCAAAACAAGTAGGCAAATACCTAATGCTAAAAATGCTAGTGCGGCGAAAATATTAGCTATAACTCCGCCTTTTGCTGGTTTAGTTTCTTCGTAATTAGACATAGGTCCCTCCTAACTGAATAAAATCACGATAATATTAATTAATCCGTGAGCAATGATACAAAGAGAAAGTCTTTTATGCTTGGTATACATAATACTCAACACAAAGCCAATCGCTATTGCATAAATAAATTGTACTATATTATTGTGGAGAATACCAAAACAAATTGAAGATATGACAATAGCAGGCCATCTTCCAATCCATAAATAAAGCTGTCCAACTACTATTCCTCTGATTAAAAGCTCTTCTAAAATGGGAATTACTATTCCACTACAGAGCAGCTTAATAAGTATGCTTCCATCAGTTAATGTGGCACTTGCTCTCTTAAATCCCTCAGATGAATTAATAAGTGATGAATGGGTTAATAGAATGTTAAGTACTATTGAAAATGCCACTACACCAACTACCCAAATCACATAGGAAAACAAAGTCTTCCTATCCAAATTATCCTCAGGAATTAATTTAGGATATCTCTTGTATAAGCCATAAATAGGTATAATACATACTAGTCCTGCAATCAGCAAACAAGTCACTTTTCCAATTCTAGCACCAAAGATCTGAATCAAAAAAGAAACGCCCACCTGATAAACTAGGAAGTAAACAACAATAGGATATATAACTTGAAATAAACGATTAGTCTTAATTTCCTTCAATGTAATCTAAAACCTCATCTGGATAATCAAAAACCTCTATAGCACCATGTTCATATAAATCATCTCTAGTACCAGAGCCCCAAGTAATTCCAATACATTTAATGCCAACTTGATTAGCTCCATCCACATCAAACATAGTGTCACCAATCAGAACAGTCTCCTCTTTTAAATGCCAAGGCGCTCTTTCAAAACATAGATTAATAACCTGAGCCTTAGTATCTATCTTAGCATCCATAGTAGCACCACATATCTCGGTAAAATACTTATCGATACCAAGATGGGAAAGTATTTTACGTGCTGTAGGTTCCGGTTTTGAAGTGCACACAAAAAGACAATAACCTCTTTTTACTAAAGAATCCAAAAGTCCCTCAACGCCCTCAAATACATCGGCATTAAGACATCCATCTTCTTTGTCATAGTAATGTCTGTAAGTAGCTACAGCCTCTTTGAAATCTTCATCACGAACATGCAAATAATTTGGAAAAGAATAGGTAAAAGGTGGTCCAACACATTTTTTTAATGTGGCAAAATCAGGTATGTCATACCCAAACTTTTCAAGAGTAAGTTTCAGCCCCGTAATAATACTAGGGGCTGAATCAATTAATGTTCCATCTAAATCAAAATAAACATTTTTTATCATTTTTTTACACCTTTAGTGTCGCGAGTGCCTACATGAAGTCTATTAAGAGCTACAGGCTTACCCTTTACCTTCACGTCCTTTGCCTCTCCATCAGCAAGTACGTGAATCTGTGTAAGGTAATCGCCCTTAGCAAGCTTCATTCCTCTAACACCAACAGCAGTTTTCTTCTTTTCAGGGATGGTTGCTCCATCGATTCTAAGGAACATATCCTTTTCTGACTGCATAACCACAGTATCAGTAGGCTCTAATATCTTAACGCAGATTACTTCATCCTTGTCATTAAGCTTGGTTGCTGCAATAAGCTTACGAGAAACATCAAACTCAGAGCCATCTACCACCTTGATCATGGCCTGCTTTGTACCAAAGATAAGCTTTTTATCTTTTATGTTTTCCATAGCATCTGCAAAGATAAGATTTTCTTTTGTAAGGTCAATCTTTGAGCCCTTTTCAGCAGTATCAATTGGCTGACCCTTATCTCTAAACTTACCAAATGGAAGGGAAAGAACCTTTATAGCATGCATATCACCCTTTTCTGTGAAAAGGCAAATCTTATCTACATTTTTACAGAATACAATCTTCTTAGATTCTGTCTCTGCAGCATCTTTATTACGCTCAAATGTAGGCATATCAATGACACGAGCATAGGCAAATCTGTCGATAAGCACTGCTACATCAATAACCTCGATTGGCTTTTCTTCAACCACTGCCTCTTCTACATTATCAATGACAGTACGGCGCTCTCTTGCATATTCCTTTTTGATTGCCTGTAAATCCTTAATGATTACCTTTGCCATCTCAGCACGAGAGCCAAGAATCTTGTTGTAATCAGAGATTTTCTGCATAGTCTCGGCATAGTCAGCTCTAAGAGCCTCAATTTCAAGACCGATAAGGCGATGCAATCTCATATCAAGAATAGCTTGGGCCTGACGCTCTGTGAATTTAAGAAGAGCTGCGTCCTTCTTTGACTGCTCTGATTTGAACTTGATTCCATCAGTGATACCCTCTACCAAGCAAGCCTTAGCCTGCTTAACATCCTTTGAGCCTCTGAGAATCTCAATAATCAAATCAATAACATCACAAGCCTTGATTAAGCCCTCCTGGATTTCCTTCTTTTCACGCTCTTTGCCAAGAAGATGAGTATACTTTCTAGTGCAAAGCTCATACTGGAAATTAACATGATGTCTGATAATAGGCACAATACCAAGAGTCTCAGGCTTGCCATCAGCAACAGCAAGCATGTTGACACCAAATGTATCCTCTAGACGAGTCTTCTTGTAAAGAAGATTTAATACATTTTCAGCGTTTGCACCCTTTCTAAGCTCTACAATTATTCTAATCTGCTCGCCCTTTGACTGGTTAGAAATATCAGTAATATCGTTAGTCTTTTTAGTCTCTACTAACGAATAAATATCGTTAAGGAACTTACCAATATTGGCACCTATCATAGTGTAAGGAATCTCTGTAATGACAATCTGTTCCTTGCCACCCTTGATTTTCTCAATCTCAGCCTTACCACGAATTTTGATTTTACCAACACCAGTAGAATAAATTTCCATCAAATCATCCTTGTTGGTGATGATTCCTCCTGTTGGGAAATCAGGACCATGGATGATTGATAACATCTGGGCTGTATTAATGTCAGGATCCTTCATGTAAGCAATAACGCCATCAACAACCTCGCCTAAATTATGCTGTGGAATAGATGTAACCATACCTACAGCAATACCGTCAGAGCCGTTAATTAAAATATTAGGAACTCTAACAGGAAGTACCTCTGGCTCCTTTTCAGTCTCATCATAGTTTGGAACAAAATCTACTACATTTTTATCCAAATCACCTAGGTAAACTTCCTGAGCCACCTTAGCAAGACGAGCCTCTGTGTAACGCATGGCAGCAGCTCCATCACCCTCGATAGAACCAAAGTTACCATGACCGTCTACAAGTGGAAGACTCTTTTTAAAGTCCTGACTCATAACAACAAGTGATTCATAAATAGAGCTATCACCATGTGGGTGATATTTACCCATTGTATCACCCACGATACGAGCAGATTTTTTATATGGTTTATTATAATCAACCTTCAATTCGTACATGTCATAAAGAGTACGACGCTGTACTGGCTTAAGACCATCTCTTACATCAGGTACTGCACGGGCAAGAATAACTGACATAGAATAATCTATGAAGGATTTTTGCATTATCTCAGAATATTCTGTTCTAATAATATCTTGTGCCATAAGTAATTAAACCCTTTCTAAATACTATACGGGAAAACACGCAATTTATTTTTTTTGCGTGTATAGGAGATATAAATTGACTATACGTCAATCTCAGCCTCCCTAGCATGCTTGTATATGAACTCCTTACGTGGAGCAACATCCGAGCCCATAAGAAGCTCTGTAACCTCTGATGCCATAAGAGCATCCTCGATTTCAACAAGCTTAAGTTTTCTACGATCAGGATCAAGAGTTGTCTCCCAAAGCTGCTCTGCGTCCATCTCACCAAGACCCTTGTAACGCTGAAGAGTAAATGATTTACCATTCATCTTTTTGCGATACTTATCAAGGGCAACATCATCATAAAGATATTCTTCCTCGCCCTTAGTAGGAATGGCCTTGTAAAGAGGTGGCATTGCAATATAAACATGACCTTCTCTAATAAGCTCAGGCATAAATCTATAGAAGAATGTCAAAAGAAGGGTACAGATATGAGCACCATCCACATCGGCATCGGCCATGATTACTATCTTGTCATAGCGAAGCTTTGAAATGTCAAAGTCATTGCCGTAACCCTCAGAGAAACCACAACCAAAAGCGTTGATAAGTGTCTTAATCTCTGCATTTGCAAGAACCTTGTCCATTGAAGCCTTTTCAACGTTGAGAATCTTACCTCTAATAGGCATAATAGCCTGATACATTCTATTTCTAGCCTTTTTGGCTGAACCACCAGCGGAATCTCCCTCTACGATGAAAATCTCGCACTTGCTAGCATCTCTTGATTCACAGTTAGAAAGCTTACCATTTTGATCAAATGAAAACTTCTGCTTAGACAAAAGATTAGTCTTAGCCTTTTCTTCGGATTTACGAATCTTAGCTGACTTTTCAGCACATGAAATAATAGCCTTAAGAGTCTCTAAGTTTCTATCGAAGTAGAGGATAAATTCATCCTGGCAAACCTTTGTTGTAGCCTTTGCTGCGTCAGGATTATCAAGCTTTGTCTTAGTCTGTCCCTCAAAACGTGGGTCAGGATGCTTGATGCTGACAATAGCAGTAATACCATTTCTAACATCGGCACCAGTAAAGTTGGCATCCTTTTCCTTTAAAATACCAAGCTCTCTAGCATAATTATTGATAACTGTTGTAAGAACAGTCTTAAATCCTGTGATATGAGTACCACCCTCAGAGTTGTAGATATTGTTACAGAATCCAAGGATGTTCTCCTTGAACTCATTACAGTACTGGAAAGCTATCTCAAGTTCAATTCCATCAGCACTGCCCTTGAAGTAAATAACATCATGAAGAGTCTCAGCTGTCTTATTAATCTCCTTAACAAAGCCCTTAATACCATCTGGCTCATGGAATGTAAGGTACTCAGGCTCCTCACCACGCAAATCAGCATAATGAATAGTAAGTCCTGGGTTAAGATAAGCTGTCTCATGAAGACGTGACTTAACCTCATCTTCTTTAAAGTTAGTCTTCTCAAAAATCTCAGCATCTGGAAGGAAATTAATCTTTGTACCATGCTTTGTAGTCTTTGAAATCTTTGGAAGCAAGCCATCTACAAGCTTTTCTGTAGGAACACCTCTTTCATATCTATCATGGTGTACATATCCCTCACGAGAAATACTTACGTCCATGTATTCTGAAAGTGCATTTACAACAGAAGAACCAACACCGTGCAAACCGCCGGAAGTCTTGTATACACTATCATCGAACTTACCACCTGCATGAAGTGTAGAGAAAACTAAACGTGCAGCCGGAAGTCCCTTCGCATGCATTCCAACAGGAATACCTCGTCCATTATCCTCAACAGTACAGCTTCCGTCCTTTTCAAGTGTGACATAGATAGTGTCGCACTCTCCTGCTAGATGCTCATCTACAGAGTTGTCTACAATTTCATAAATTAAATGATTCAAGCCCTTTCTAGAGGTGGAACCAATGTACATTCCAGGTCTTTTTCTAACAGCCTCAAGCCCCTCTAAAACAGATATACTGCTTTCATCATAGGTAACCTTTTTTGCCATAAAACTTCTCACTTTCAAATAATATGTATAAAGCGCACTAAAGGCGTCTGACAAAAGCCAGGCGCCAAAGTATCATTCTAATGTTTTCCTGTGGAACCAAATCCGCCATCACCACGGGCTGTATCTGAAAGCTCAGATACCTCAGAAAACTCTACTGAAAGAAATGGTACAACTACAAGTTGAGCAATTTTTTCAGCAGGTGTTACAACTCTTTCAACTTCACTATCATTGTGAAGAGCTACCTTAACTTCTCCCCTATAATCCGAGTCAACTACTCCTACGCAGTTAGCAGGTCTAAGTCCTTCCTTAGCTGAAAGACCAGATCTAGCAAAAACTCCTCCGAAATATCCCACAGGAATCTCCATAGCAAGACCAGTACCAATCATAAGAGTCTGGTGTGGAGCGATTTTAACCTCCTCTGTGATATCTGCAAATAAGTCATATCCTGCAGCATACTCAGAGCCTCTCTCTGGAAGCTTTGCAGAATCTGTAAGCTTAGTTATGTTAATATTCATTATTCAAAAATCTCCCTTTTAATCTACATGCAAAACTATTTGATTAAGCTTTCTAGTCTGAGGTACATCAATAACCCGCTGATTAATACTACCTCTCCATTTTGCCTGTAAATCTATCTTATCAATTTCAAATTCTCCGTCAACCAGAACATCCAAATATTCCATTATTTCAAGAGATTTAATTTCCTCATAAGTGAAGCCCGTATAGAGCCAGACGGTCTTGCCGGGAAATCTCTCCCTAATCTCCCGGGCAAGCTCCGTCACCTCCCTACGATTTCCTGGAAACAATGGGTCACCTCCACTAAATGTAATTCCAGAAATATAATCTCTAGATAAGACTTCGAATAATTCATCTTTTGCCGCCTGATCAAATTTCAGACCTCCATCAGGATCCCATGTGATTGGATTCTGACATTCCTTACAGTGATGGTCACATCCGGCCACCCATAAAACAACGCGCAAGCCGTCGCCATTTAGCATGTCATCTTTAGTTATATTATGGTAATTCATTACATACTCTTCCTATCTGCTATTTCAGCCATCTTCGCTTCATTAAGACGTGTATCTCCCTTTACACGAGAATATGAAAGATATCCATTCATTCGGTCAATCTTGGTCAGGTTCTTGCTACCGCAAACTGGACAAACATCCATCTCAAGCTCCTCATGACCGCAGTCATCGCAATATGAAAGTGATAAATTAACACCCTCGTAAAAGCCCTTATCCATTGCGCGACGAACAAGAGTCTTAACAGCGTCGCGATTGTAGTTAATTGGATATCTGACATACTGGATTTTGCCACCGTTAGACAACTCCCAGAATCTTCCCTCCAAGTCCTGTTTCTCAATAGGAGTAATATCCTCTGAAACATGGCAATGGAAAGAATTTGAAACATAGTCTCTATCAGAAACATGCTCGATAATACCGTATTTATTTCTAAACTGTTTAACCTGAAGTCCGCATAAATTCTCAGCTGGTGTACCGTATATAGCGTAGAGATTGCCGTCTTCTTCCTTAAACTGGTTAACCTTTTCATTGATGTGCTTTAGTACTTCAATTGCAAAATCTCCATCCTCAACGAGAGACTTGCCATTGTAAAGTTCCTGAAGCTCATTAAAAGCTGTAATGCCAAATGAAGCTGTAGCAGCCTTTAAAAGTGGCTTAATCTTGTCGTGGAATCCAAGGTGTCCACCATAGAAACCACCCTCGCAATATGCAAGTGGATTGGTAGATGCACGCATCTCGCCTAGATAAGCATATGTACGGATGTGAAGCTTTCTAATCATCTCAAGGTAATAATCAAGTACCTCGTAGAAATCTCTAGATTCTTGACGAGACTTAGCAAGAATCATTGGAAGATGAAGTGAAACAGCTCCAATATTGAAACGTCCAATAAATACTGGCTCGTCATTATCATCTGCTGGCTTCATACCACCTCTTTCATACCAAGGAGAAAGGAAGGCTCTACATCCCATTGGAGAGATAACCTTGCCATATTTTTTGTACATGCTGGCAATATAACCCTCACCTGTAAGAGAAAGCCAATCAGGATACATAGTCTTTCTAGAGCAGTCAATTCCTGCCTCGAAAACATCCTCAAGCTCCTTGCCTGGTCCGTGAAGATTCTCGTCATACAAGAAGACAATCTTAGGGAATAAAACAGGCTTTTTAAATCCTGGCTTACCCTGCCCAATTGAGCGAACCTTAAGACAAGCCTTTGAAGCCATCTTAGCAAATACTGATGTGCCAAGTCCGATAGTAACAGTGATAAATGGATAGTCACCGCGGCTAGATGCAACTGTGTTGAACTTGTACTCCCAGCCCTGGAAACCCTGCTCCATCTCTCGCTCAACCTCGCTCATTGAAACCTCATGAGCCTTATCCTTATCAATACCTAAATCTAAATACTTAGCCAAATATTTATCGTATGACTTCTGAGCGTACTTCTCTAAAATCTGGTCTGCCTGAGGAATAGTAAATCCACCGTACTGCTGGCTTGCTGCCGAAAGTACAATATCGCCGATTACATCAAAGGCAACATCGAGACTCTTAGGCTCATTATAGAAAATATTGCCCATCTCAAATCCGCCCTCAAGAACTGACTTAACATCGAAAAGACAGCAGTTCATGGTATCGCGTCTAGCATTCATATCATGGATATAAATATAGCCATCTCTGATTGCCTGAACTTCCTCTGTAGTAAGGAAAAATTTCTTGTAGAGCTCTCGATTAAGCTCATTAAAAATCAACGAACGCTTTGTAGATACAAGCGCTGAATCGGTATTAGAATTCTCCTTATCACCGATGTACATGATGTTTTGAGACTTCTTATAAACATCATCCAACATCTGGACGAAATCCTGCTTATAGTTTCGGTAATCCCTGTAACTTTTCGCCACCATAGGGTTAACACGTTCCAAAGCACCCTCAACAATATTGTGCATCTGTGCAATCTCAATCTTCTCAAGGCCAAGCTCCTCCACTCTTTCCTCAACAAATTGACAAATGAAACGCTCCTGCTCAGGAGTAAATTTAACTAGCACACGTGTGGCCGACTTTCCTACAGCCTCAACCACCTTTTGAACATCAAACCGCTCTAACGCCCCGTCCTTTTTTACTACATACCTTTCCATTTACAGACCTCCGAAATTTATTGAAAATATCACATAATTTTTAAAAATTCAGTCAATATATAGATTTTTAAACAAAAAAACTACTAGATATTGTGTTGATAGAATTATACTACCACCACACTATCTAGTAGTCAATAGATTACATCACCACTAAATGAAGTTTCACAAAAGATTCAAATATCTGTTAGCAATACCTATGAGATTTATTAATAATTGGATTTAAAATATGATACCGAAACATTAAACATTGCCGTTCCGTCATCTAAGAACATGCAACTTGCAGACGCGTTATAGTCGTCTTTAGTATCCACAGTACTATAATCAGAAATAAAATCTTCATCATCAGACGAATGGTTTTCGATTTTTTCCTTAAATTCATCAGACACTTCTACTTTAGTATAGTATTCTTTGGCATCTATTAATCCTTTCTCATAGAATTCTTCAACCATATCTGTTAAATTAGCTATTTTATCTTCACATCTTCTAATATTAGCCTCACTTGAAAGATCCTTAAGGAAATAGCAAGAATAATCCATCATATCAATTTCGCCATCTTCATCTATCATTATCATAAGAGACTCATCTTCAAGCATATTTTCTGTTCGAAAATCAACAAAATAAGTATCATCTAGAAAGTCAGATGTGCAATTATATCCTCTTTTCTCACCAATTTTAATCATTGCATCAATCCTTGCATCCACATCCTTTGGATCGATTTTCTCATCTACTTTAGAATCTTCCTCGTCCTCTTTTTCTTCCTTATCTTCCTTATCTTCTTTTTCTAATTTTTCCTGTCTGGCAAGAATGGCATCAACATCCACATCATCTCCACCATTATGAAGCCAAGCAAATCCCATAACGTTAAAATTAATTAAAAGAAATGCTGCAATAGGAACTATTAAAATAAGCATGCTAGGGAAAACCACTGGAAGTTTAACACCGTTTGCCTTAGCAAGTGAACGGATACTATTACCCTGGTCCTCTAAAGTATATGGGTCGTTTGACTTTAATCCTTCCCAGTCTGGAGAATTCTTTGAACCAAGGCAAACTATAAATCCTACAATTGCAGAAATAGCAAAAATTGATGCAGCAACATAAAAAGCGTACTTTGAAGCATCATACCCTTTATTAAACCATAAACACTGGATATCAAATGCCCCTGTCACATTTACATATACAAACATTGCAATTAAAAGCAAAATGTTGATAATGGCAAAAATCTTTGCCCTATGTGCTCTCTTTAAAACCTTTTCATTGTTATTCATAAATTTTCTAACCCTTTCATAATTCATATAGTAGAGAAATAATATCTCTCTCAGCTAGGTAGTATATTACTACTTCCGCAGACAAAAATCAATAGAAAAAATAAAAAATCTAGCCCATTAGATTTCTCTAATGAGCTAGACGAATTAAACTATATTCTATTATCCAATATAAGAATTAGGAAACACGAAGTAACTAATTATATTTAAAGGTAGCAAGCGTATCTGCAAAGAATTCATCAAGTTCCTCGATGCTCATCTCAGGCACCTTCTCAGAATGGGTAGTAGATAGCTTTACAGTAATGACAGTTTCTTTTACATCAATACCGTAGAACACATATCTCATCTCACTGCCATCATCAGTTTTTTCAGTCCACTCAGCTCTTTTGGCAGGATAAGAACCAATTGTTGTATCTGTAAATTCTAAATCCTTAGGACTTATATCAGTGTTGTTTTCATATACAGCCTTCTCTGGGTCTGAATAAGCAGATGTACAGATAACCATAAAAGTACCAGAATAGAAATCTCCGCTTTCCACTCTGCCAAACATATCCCCCTCTTCACCTATAGAAGAAAGAGTTATCTTCCTTAAGTCGTAAGTAATCTCATAATCGAAATTACTCTTAAATGTATACATCTCATCTTCATCAGATGTGGTAGCACCAGCAATAGCCTCAGGAGCTCTACCAAAATCCTGCCATTGTGTAATGCCAAGATTATTTGATGTAACATATTCTTCAATAGACTGTACGCGAGCCTTTTCTATATCTTCCATGCTCAAGGCATTTATCTTATCTAAAAGACCATCTATTGGGCTAAACATATCCTGCATATCGTAATAAGTCTGAGATAATTGCCCGTCTGTTATAGTAACATTTCCATCAGCCTTACTTATATGGAAAATACCATAGCTTCTAGCTCCAGGACCTGAGCAAAGTGTAGTGTTTCTAAGTGTGTAGCCATCAATATTGAATGAACCATATACAACAATATCATCTTCACTGTTCTCATCAGTTTGAACAATGATACTATATGGAATCAATACGTCCAAATCATCAAGTCCTGCCTCCTTACCGTAATAATCAATGAGATAATCACTTATTTCAGCTAAATATTCTTCCTCACCAGTATATTTATATGCCGGCAAAGGTAATGATACTGAAGTATTTTCAGCAGGCTCTTCTACCACATCCTCTACTGCGCTACCATTTACATCCCCATCTGGTGTATCGGTGGCTGAAGCAGCTGTTTCTTTAGTACCACAGCCAAGCACTGATAATGACAAAATTAATAGGGCCAAAACAAAAGCCATCCTTTTTTTCATACTAAACCCTCCATTGGCCAAACAGCCTACACTTGTTAACAATCAACCATCCCCTCGATTAATCCTTCTCTTACTATGTGAAATTGCGTGTTCAGGACACACAAGTAAGCACAGATGACAGCCTACACATTTACTTCCATCAAGATGAGGGATTCTATCTTCAAAACTAATAGCCTGATGTCCACCATCGTTGCAGGAAACTACACATCGACCACAGTGGACACATTTATCAAGAGCAAATTTTGGCAATAAAACTGTATCCCTCTCTAAATCATCTGTAGTATTGCTTACACTATCGATTCCAGCTCCTATAATATCTTTAACAGATTTAATCCCCATCTGAACTAAATAATAGTTTAGTCCAGCCTTTAACTGATCAATAATTCCGTATCCATATTGCATAACTGCTGTAGTAATCTGAATAGAACCAGCACCTAACAGCATAAACTCAAGAGCATCTCGCCAGGTTTCAATTCCTCCCATACCACTAATATGCATACCCTTAAGCTTTTCATTTTTACCAAGCTCAGCCATAAATCGAAGAGCAATAGGCTTTACCGCATTACCACTATAACCACCTATAACCGACTTTCCTCTTACAGAAGCATCTCCCGCATAAGTATATGGATTAACACCTGTGATACTCTTTATTGTATTAATAGCAGCTATTCCATCAGCGCCCCCACGAAGTGCAGCCTCTGCAGCAGGGCTCATAGTTGCCACATTAGGTGTAAGCTTTGCAAATACAGGAATAGTAGTACTCCTTTTAGCTGCCTTAGTAAATCTCTCAACCAACTCCGGAAGTTGTCCTATATCAGAACCAAGTCCATCTTCTTGCATATTAGGACATGAAAAATTAAGCTCTATAGCATCAGCACCATTTTCCTCACAAAGCTTGGCAAGTGACTCCCATTCAGCCTCATTTTGTCCCATTATAGAAGCTAAGATAACCTTGTTAGGATAATTCTTCTTAAGCTTCCTGAATATCTCCATATTTTCAGAAACACTGTGGTCAGATAACTGCTCAATATTTTTAAAACCAATTATGCTACCATTGTCTCCAGAAATAGCTGAAAATCTTGGAGAAGCCTCATGAATATCAAAGGAACAAATGGTTTTAAAACAAGCTCCTGCCCATCCAGCGTCAAATGCCCTAGCGCACATATCATAAGTTGAAGAAACAACAGATGAAGATAGCAAAAATGGATTTTCCAAAGGCACACCGCAAATATCGCATTTAAGGGCAGATTCATTTTCTGGTATTTCAATTTCTGCCACAGGTCTAACTTCATCAGATAGCCTGGTAATTATATTTTTAATTTGTACATTCCTTTTACTTATACAGGCCTTCTCACATGGTGCGTCACACTTTACGCAAGGATTAATACCGGGAAGACTCATTGCTGCAATGTCCTGATTGTCAAACCAAACATTTTTAAGCATTTTTGCCGGATCACCTTTAGGACAAGCTTCCGAACAAGGTGGGTCCAAGCACAAAAGACAAGAAATCATATCAGAACGACTAAGCACATTTTTGAAAATCATACAAGCCTCCTTTAGTCTTCAGCATATATAACAAACTCAAAGCCTAACATAGTAATATCATCGAATTGCTCTGCATCTCCCTGGAATGAAATCACTTCATCCGCCAGTTTTTTAAGAGATTCTTCAACAGATACTCCTTTAAAGGAATTCAAGCAGTCCACAGCCCTTTTCACACCAAACTGTTCAAATTTATTATTTACTGCCTCAGGAATTCCATCCGTATATACGAATATCCTATCGCCAGGCTCTAAGACAATTTCATATTCTGCTGCTCTAGTATTAGGCATAGCAGCTATTGCAAGTGAATGCTTGTCTTTTATTACCTCATAGTCTCCACCACGCCGCTTGATAAACGGAAACTCATGACCTGCGTTGGCGCATTTCATTACACCAGTCTTTAGATCGATTATTCCAATCCAAACTGTCACAAACATCTCAGCATCGTTGCCTTCACAAAGAGTATTATTAGCCCTATAGATAATTTCTTCAGGAGATGCACCGGACTCTGCCAAACTCCTGATTGCAGTTTTGCTTCGCATCATGAACAAGGCTGCAGGAATACCCTTTCCAGAAACATCAGCAATCACAAGACAAAGCTTATCTCTATCTACAAGGAAAAAGTCATAGAAATCTCCACCTACTTCCTTTGCAGTTTTCATATATGCAAACAAATCAAATTTCTTTTCACCAGGAAAATTAAACACTTTAGGAAGGGCAGATTCCTGAATGGTTTTGGCAAGGATCAGCTCTCTTTCTATTCTTTTTTCTGCAGCAGCTATATAACCTTTTAGAGTCAATACAGTCTGATTAATATCGTCTGAAAGTGAAGCAAACTCAGAGGAACTTCTGACAGTAACCACCTCATTTAAATCACCGTTTGTAATCTTGCTTAAAGATGCATTAATAAGCCTAATATTGTTTACTACTATCTGATTTACAAGAAAAGCGATCAACACATAAATAACGGTAAACAAAAGAATATCCGCAAATGCGATTTCGTAAGCTTCTGCATTTCTATGCCAATAAACCTCATCCTTTTCCATTGCAGCAACAACATAATCGCCATCATAAACCTGGCTAATATAGATGAGACTATCCTTTCCCCAAAACTTCCCAGAATATATTTTTTCAATATTAACCTTATATTTTTCAAATTCATTGGACGGTACAGCTTCCCCAGTATGTTCTCCTCTTAAGACCACTCCATCCTTTGCTATTATCTGGAATTGAACATTGCTATCATGTTCAATCACCAGCCTATTTTCCATATAAGAGTTTCTTATGGACTGAGCGTTTGAAATAAGTGTATTTTTACCATCTTGAAATGCTGCCTGATTTTGAATCAAAAATGTAATAATAAAGCTTCCAAGTATAACAATAGATGTAATTATAAAAAGCCAACGCTGGAACTTTTGTGAAACAGAAATAGACTCTTCGTCTTGTTTTTTCAGAGGATTGGTCCACTCTCCTGTAAAAACCTGAAGCATTATAGATATAAGAGCAAGGCAGATACCAGTGAAAATAATCATAGGAATAGAACAGGTATCGACAACCATGAAAGCCATTCTCATATCGTCTCTATGAGTTAAGAAAACCACATACATATGGAAAACTTCCATAACAGAGCCCATAAAAAATGCGTAGAATGGAGAAGGCTTTCGTCCTTTAAAGACAGCACTATTCATCCCCAGTGCAACAAAGCCTGCTAGACATGTAGATACGCTGCAAGCAATCCTTGTATATGAACCCACGCCAAGAAACGTACCAACGATATATCTTTCAATACCACCAATAAGACCAGCAAGTATACCTGCCCCAGGAGAAAAGAATAATCCGGCGGCAAGCGGGCCAACATCTCTTATATTAATAACCATATGTTCATAGGATACACCAAAATGAGTAGACAAAATTGAGCTTATTCCAAATGCAATACCTACAATAAGCTTTCTTGTCTTATTTAACCCCCTGATTCTGGTCCAACGCCAAAGAATTGCCGTAAGAATTAGATAGAGTAAAGTCAGACCAGACATTTTCAATATCATTATAAACATATGCTCTACCTCATACGTTTATATTATCATTCTCTATTATTGAATTGTGTGAAAATTCCATTAACATTCCATGTAACAAAATAGAGTTTTGCCTTGCAAAACTCCATTATTTCCTAATAAAAAAGGCAAGCCCTAAAGGGCCTGCCTAAAATAATTACCATTCTAATTCGTCGGTTTCATCCTTCTTGGATCTAGTCATCAGCTCGTATACTGCATCCTTAACAGCCATGCCATCAAATAATACAGCGTTAACCACCTCGACTATTGGCATCTCAATATCATATTTTTTAGCTAGCTTCATAGCTGCCTTTGCAGAGAACACACCCTCTACTACCATGGCAACCTTTTCCATAGCCTCGTCCTTGGTCATACCCTGGCCAATGTAAAAACCAGCCATTCTATTTCTAGAATGCATAGATGAGCATGTAACAATTAAGTCACCTACGCCGGTAAGACCTGAAAGAGTCTCTGCCTGTCCGCCCATTGCCACTGCAAGAGCTGAAATCTCCTTGATACCACGAGTAATTAAAGCTGCCTTAGCATTATCACCAAAGCCAAGTCCATCTGACATACCTGCAGCAAGAGCGATTACATTCTTAAGCGCTGCACCAACTTCAATACCCTTAACATCAGGGGACGAATAAACTCTAAAGTACTTGTTCATAAATAAGTTCTGAACAAATAGAGATGTCTGACGATCTGTAGAGCCTGCCACCACAAGTGTAGGTTTGAAAGTAACTACTTCCTCAGCGTGGCTTGGTCCAGAAAGTACGCATATACGTTTCTCTCTGCCAAGAACGTCTTCCAAAATCTCTGTCTGAGTAAAAAGTGTCTCTTCCTCGATACCCTTTGTTACAGTGATGAAAATCTGATTGTCATTGACAAAAGGCTTGATCTTCTCTGCTGTCTCGCGAGTAGCCTTAGATGGAACTGCCATTAAAATAACATCAGCTGTCTTAGCTGCATCCTCTATATCAGCAGTAAAGCTCATTGAATCAGGAAGTCTCACTCCCTTTATTTTGTCGCTAGTATGGGTATCATTCATCTGGTCTACTTGAGACTGACGGTGTGACCATACCTTAACATCGTGACCGTTTTTGTTGAGCATAACAGCAAGGGCTACACCCCAGCTACCAGCTCCAATTACACTAATTCTAGCCATTAAATACCTCTAGTTTCTATGCTCTAGTTTCTGGGTGGAATGAAAATTTATTTTCATTGCCTGAAAGTAAACGCTTAATATTTGCATGGTGAAGTGCTATAGAAAGAGCTGAAACAAAACAGCAAATAACAAGCACTTCTGTCAACTCTCTACCCTGGAATCTGTCAGTGACAGACTTAACATCGCAAAGAGCAAACACAATCATCTCAGCAGCAAATGAAAGCACTCCAATAATAGAGCCAAGTGATACGTATCTAGTGATTGCTACTATTCCAATGAATATAACCGCTGGAATAGGCACACCTATTGGGAATAATGCAATAATAAATCCAAGTGTAGATGCAACTCCCTTGCCGCCCTTAAAATGCATATAGCATGGAAAATCATGACCAAGCACAGTACCAAGTCCTGCATAAACCATGTAAATATTAGTATCTTCAAAAAATCTATGGAATGTCAGCCATACAAAAACAACAGCAACAATGCATTTTGTACAATCCCATAAAAGAGTAATAAGGCCAGCTGGAACACCTAAATTTCTCATAGTGTTAGTAGAACCAACATTACCACTTCCGACTTTTGTCAAATCGATATTCTTAGACTTGCCAATAAGATATCCCATAAGGATCATTCCAAAGCAATATCCAATAATTACCGCTACAATTCTTCCAATTATTTCCCCACTTGTCATTATTCGTTTTCCTTTCTCTCTCTAATTATAAATTTCAAAGATGTGCCTTCAAATCCGAATGCATCTCTGATTCGATTCTCAAGGTATCGTACGTATGAGAAATGCATCAAGTATTTCTCATTTACGAATATAACGAATGTAGGAGGCTTAACCGCAACCTGTGTTGTGTAGAAAATTTTAAGTCTCTTACCCTTATCTGTAGGTGGCTGCTGAAGAGCAACTGCCTCAGTAACAATTTCATTGAGAACACCAGTGGCAATACGCATAGAGTTGTTCTCGATAACTGCATCAATTGTCTCATATATCTTACCAAGACGCTGACCGCTCTTGACCGAAATAAAAAGAATAGATGCATAAGGCATAAACGAAAGAATCTGACGAATCTTAGTCTCATGTTCTTTCATAGTCTTGTCATTCTTCTCGATGGCATCCCACTTATTTACACAAATAATTATACCCTTTCCACGTTCATGGGCAATACCTGCAATTTTAGCATCCTGCTCAGTAACACCTTCAGTAGCGTCAATCATAATGATAACTACATCAGCCTTCTCAACAGATGCAACAGCTCTAACTATAGAATATCTCTCAAGATCCTCTTTTATCTTGCTCTTACGTCTAAGTCCTGCAGTATCAATGAAAATATAGTCCTTATGATTGTAACGAACCTTTGTATCTACAGCATCTCTAGTAGTACCTGCAATATCAGATACAATAACACGCTCCTCACCGCAAAGCTTGTTGATAAGAGATGACTTACCTACATTTGGCTTACCAATAACTGCAATTCTAGGAGTATCGTCCTCTTCCTCATTTTCAGATGGCTCAGGGAAATACTCAACAACTTTATCAAGCATATCACCAAAACCAAGGCGAGATGATGCAGAAACTGGAATTGGATCTCCGATACCGAGATTATAGAACTCATAAACATCAGCCATATCTCGCTCGAAACTATCCACCTTATTGACAACTAAAATAACTGGCTTGTGACTGCGGCGAAGCATATCTGCTACCTTTGAATCACTATCCTGAAGTCCCTGCTTAACATCCACAAGGAAAATAATCACATCAGCTGTGTCAATAGCAATCTGAGCCTGCTCTCTCATCTGAGAAAGAATAATATCTTTAGAATCCGGCTCAATACCGCCAGTGTCAATCATAGTGAAATCATAATTAAGCCAACTAACATCAGCATAGATTCTATCTCTTGTAACACCTGGAGTGTCTTTAACTATAGAAATACGCTCACCAGCAAGGGCATTAAACAGCGTAGATTTTCCAACATTTGGGCGGCCAACAATAGCCACAACTGGTCTTGCCATACCTTACCTCTTTCTAAAACCGTAAAACCGATTTATTAATAAATTTATATAATACTTTCAATAAAAATCTAGTTAACAATGTATTAGCATTCTCGAGCGAGACGTGTTAGTCGAGCGGTGAATGACTAATCATTGTTAACGTAAGATTTTTTCTCAACCTAAAGTCCCATGATTACAAAAACTATCGTCCAATAATTGCACAAACTAAATCGCGACCGTCTGATTGTACAATACGAGCCTTAACTTGTAAAGCCGACTCAAGCTCAGAAAGTGTTATATCATCAAGGAAAACTTCCTCTTGAGCCCTAAGCATTGTACATGACAACAAAAGATTATCTCCTAAATCTCTATCCTTAAGCTGAGCGATTAAATCCTGCCCAGTTATAAGACCTGATACAGTTATTTCTTCACCGAAGAAATCGTTTCTAATGCAGACAACATCAACGGTAACCTTATTGAACTTCTCAGTAACTAAATCAGCAAGCTGCCTCATAAATGGCGCAGCAAGCTTTCCTGTAGCAATAGTCACATGACGCTTTTTCATAAACAGTGGCTTCTTAATATCCTCTAAGGCATCAAGAACCTCTTCTTTTAAAAGCCTAAGCATACCAACGCCATTTTCAAGCTGAATAAATCCATCATATCTATCAGCCTCAGGAAGTGGTCGGCCTGCTAATATATACCATTCATCTGAAGCCTGGACAAAGTGATTGCCCACACGCTCCATTGCCACATTCTGCCAATGCTCAATCTGGTCAATCACCCTTCCAGCCTCCTCAGCTGTATATGTGCGAAGTGGAAAAAGTCCCTCTCTAAATTTAGTAACTCCCACAGGAACAACTGACATAGAGCCCATAACAGGGGCAAACTGAAGCAAATCTGAAATAGTCCTATCTAGCTCCGGCCCGTCATTAAGCCCTGGGCAGGAAACAACCTGAGCATTCATAGGAATCTCTGCATGGTAAAGCTTTTCTATTTTTTCAAGAATATCTCCTGCAAATCTATTATGTAAAAGCTTAACCCTAAGTTCTGGGTTGGTTGCATGAACAGAAATATTAATAGGGCCTAATTTGTAGGCGATAATTCTATCTAAATCAGCCATCTTCATATTTGTCAAAGTAACATAGTTACCCTGCAAAAATGAAAGACGTGTGTCATCATCTTTGAAATATAAAGTCTCTCGCATGCCCGGTGGCATCTGATCAATAAAGCAAAAAGCACATTTATTGGAGCATGATTTGTAATCATCCATAAGACCATTACAAAAGATAACTCCAAGGTCCTCACCATCTTCCTTGGGAACAAGTACTGATGTTGTGGTGCCATCCTCATGCAATAGCTCAACCGTGATATTGGCATCATCTGAATAATAATGATAGTCAAAAATATCCACCAGCTCTACATTATTAATTTTAGTGATAATGTCTCCTGATTTAAGCCCAGCCAAATCAGCTGGACTACCAGGCGTTATCTCTTTAATTTTATGACTACTATTTAACATACCGGTATATACTCAAACGCATTTTTAAGGTGCGTCAAATGTCCTTCCTCTATTGCAACTACATCAAATCTAACTGGCGTGTCGCCACTTATTTTGTGGCTATACATATAAAAATCAGCCACTCTCGAAATCTTTTTCATCTTTCCAAAAGTAACAGCAGAAAGTGCAGAACCCTTGGAAGATGACTTGCGATACTTAACTTCTATAAAAACTAGATAATCGCCATCCATAGCAATTATATCTACTTCTCCCATTTTACAATAGAAATTAAGCTTAATTATCTTAAGACCTTGTTCTTTTAAATATTCTGCAGCAAGCTTTTCAAAAGCATTTCCTTGCCTTCTATAATTCAATATTTACCTCTATCCTAACTTAGATTTTATCTTTTCCATATCGTTAACAAAGACCAAAATCTCTGCAACAACCTCATACAGCTCGGGAGGGATCGCATCTCCTATATCAAGCTTACTAAGGGTCTCAGCCAATTCATTGTCCTGATAAAAAGGAACATCAGCTTTTTTAGCCTCTTCAATTATCTGCTCAGCAACATATCCTTTGCCTGAAGCAAGTATTCTAGGAGCACTATCTCCAGCCTCATAGGCAAGGGCCACCGCTGTTTTATTTTTGTCGAATTCCTTTTTTTCAGCCATCATTATGCCCTCATATCAAAGCTATATCTATGCACTAATCCCTCAGCCCTGTCCTCTGTAGAAACAGGAGGCGCACCCAAGAAATCCTCTACAAAGGAGGTCTTTGGCTCACCACAAGTGACTTCTGATTTGACAGAAAAGCCCTTAGCCTCAAGTCTAGCTGTAAGAATATCTAGATTATCCTCAATAAGCTTCATTGACTCTTCGCTAGCCAAATTCCATTTGCAACCTACATTATTCTCTTTCAAACGAATAAAAACATCTGTAGAACCTAAATGTTCCATATCAAAATGCAAAAATGCAGTAATCTCTTCGCCAGCCTCATAGCTGCTCTTTTTGTTCTGTCGAACATAAAGCATACTGTCAGTGTTCTGATTGTACATCTTAAGAGGAATCTGAACGAAATTATACATTTCATTTGCAGAATTCATAAAATTAATATTCTGTCTAATCTCTGCAGTCTGATTCTTAATTGTCTCTGCAGCCTTGCCAGAAAATGATGCCATAAGTCTCTCTAAAGCTTCTGTCTGTTTTAAAACTCGCTCATAAAGCTTTGATATCTCACCTGGCTTTGTAATATCCTTAGGCTCCATAGCAAAACTGTTGGCAATAATATTTTTAAGAATTCCCTTGTAAAGGGGCTCTCGTATTATATCATTTAAAGTCTCTTTTGGAATATCAGGATGATTATTAAAGTAATCAGTAATCTCCTTAAAAACTTGATTAATGTCTGCATCAGCTCTAAGGCTTCCATCTTCATTGAATATCTGCAAATTGTCCTTTGGAAAATCAGGAGGTGAATTAAGCAAGGTATTAAAAGATGTAATCTGCTTTTCTCCAGCAAAACTATTTAGCACTTGATTAGATGCTTCATTTTCATTGATAATAACCTGCTGGTTGATATCAACTTTTGAATTAGTAAGGATTTCACTTTCAGGAACAATTCCTTGTGCCTTTGCTGCCTGCTCCGAATTAGGATTCTGATTAACTATATCAATTACTTCATCCTGAGCATTATTAATAACAGCATCCTTGACCTGGGCAGCACTTTGAGGATTAACTTCTATATTGTTTGATTGATTAGTATTTGCCTCATTAGTAACCGCAGTATCTACAACCGGAGTCTGTCCTGCCTGAGGATTGGCCTGCTCAGAAGCAACCACAGCCTCTTCAGAAACTGCAACCTCCGGAATAAATATCTCTCTGATAGAATTATTAATGTTAATAACATCTGATGCTGACAGCTCCTTTGAAGACATAAGCTCTGGGAGCATTTCGGAAATAGTATCAAAATTATCAATAATAAGAGCCTTGTCATTAGCATAGTTCTGGAACATGTTTACATTCTCAGGAGTCATTTCCATGCCATATTTTGACATAGTAACAAGAGTCTGAGGATCTACACCAGGATTGTTGATCATGGCACGATTCATGGCAGCAAGACTCTCCGGACTAATTGAAAGAGAGTTTTGCATCATGGAATTTACCATATTTATTGTGCGCTCTGTGGCTGCGATATTGGCCATATCTAAGGCCTTGAGAAGTGTAGGATTAGCATCTAATGAACCAAGAGATACAGGGCGAATCTGAATAAGATTACCATCATTACTCTTTACCTGAAAAAATACGGATTGCCCCTCCAAAAGACTAACGCCGCTATCCAATCTAGCAGTCATAGTCTGACCATTGGCTAAGCCAATAGTAACCTTGCCATTATCAATACTATTAACAGAACCCTCAAAAATCTCCCCCTCTTTGAGAGAATCCTGAGGAGAACCTGTCAATGATTGACTCTGACTCATTTTGGTCAAATCCGCATTATTAACATAGTTTGAGTTGTATGGATTAAATCCAGTGTTAATATTCATAACTCACCTATATATAGAACTAAACAAAATTTCCAATAAATGATTTTCTATGGATTGGACATGGTCCATTCTCCTTAAGAGCCGCTATATGCTCCGCTGAGCCATATCCTTTATTGGATGCGAAATTATATTCTGGATAAATCTTATCGTAATCAACCATCATCCTATCTCTAGTGACCTTAGCAATAATACTTGCCGCCCCAATAGAAATAGACTTAGCATCACCCTTTATAATAGCCACCTGTGGAATATCCACCTCTGGAATTGTAACAGCATCATTAAGTAAAAGCTGTGGCTGTACCTTGCTTTCCTTAATTGCCTGTCTCATAGCCTCATAGGTAGCCTGTAAAATATTAATTTCATCGATTCTATTTTCAGAAACCACGCCAATGGAAACAGACACTGCCTTTTCCATTATTTCGTCATAAAGCTCCTCGCGCTTAGCAGCTGTAAGCTTTTTGGAATCATTAATATATAAGATATCACAATCCTTTGGAAGCACTACGCAGGCAGTTACAACAGGACCAGCAAGTGGACCTCTTCCAACCTCATCTATGCCTCCAATATAATCGTATTTTTCCCAGTATTTTTTCTCAAACTCTTTAAGCTTTTCAATACGCTCACGCTCCAATCGAAGCTTTTCCATCTTCTTTTGAGCCTGACCAATAATTTTGGAAACACCCGGTCTGCCATCATTGATGTATTCTTCTATAAAATCTGGAAGAAAATCTATGCTGGCATCCTTATATTCCTTTTGAATCTCTGAAATCTTCTTCTCGCTCATGTTATTCAATGTTGTCGACTAAGCCAAATGATTTAAATGGATATACTCTTAGCCATGCCTTTCCCACAATAATATCCCTGTTAATAGGTCCAATCATTCTAGAATCTGTACTATTGTTACGATTATCTCCAAGGACAAAATATTCATCAGGTCCTAGAATCATCTCATTGCTGGCATTGCCTGGATTAGCCATAACCTCTGTACCATATGTCTCCTCAAGAAGAATATCGTTAATATAAATGTTGCCTGAACCATCTATACGAACTGTCTCACCTGGAAGACCGATAACACGCTTGATATAAAAAGTATCTTTTTCCTCTCCACCAATACCAGACTCATCATGAGGGAAAATAATCACATCAAATCGATTAGGGTCATGGAATCTATAGCTAATCTTGTCAACGATAAGATTGTCTCTATCCTGAAGTGTGTCCTCCATAGATCTGCCACTGACAACAGTTCTCTGACCTACAAACTGAGTGATTAAAAAAACCACCAAAAAGCAAATAAGTACATTTAAAATGACACTTATGACCTCTTTGATAATAGCCTTTGAAGTCAAAGGCTCTTCTTCCTCTTCCTTCTTCATCTTCTTCTTTGAATCAGAAGTCTTTTTTTCAGGAGTCTTCTTTTCCTTTGTGGAACCGAAATCAGACAGGTCTTCTACGTCCTTCATATTGGCTCTAGCCCTTTCGATGTCCTTTTTAATAAGTTGTTCTTCTTCGTTAAAGTCAATAACCTTCATTTTATGGCCTCTCCAGTGTAATATTTCCTAAATTACCACTTCTAAACTCGTCAATTAAAACCGCTGCCGCCTTATCAAAATCTAACTCCGAACCCTTTTTTACAAAGTTTCTCTTAGCTGCAATCTCCGTGATAATCTCATGATTAACAGCCGATTCATCCACCTCATATCTCTTGTTGAGAATGCCAGGATAAGTCTCCTTTAAGAAATCAGCAAGCTCAAGTGAAAGCTCCCTAGTCTCAATAATGGCATCATTGATAGAGCCAATAAATGCAAGATGTAAGCCTACTGTATTGTCCTCAAACTTTGGCCATAAGATACCTGGAGTATCTAAAAGCTCAACTGATTTATTAAGCTTAATCCACTGCTTGCCCTTTGTAACACCCGGCTTATTGCCAGTCTTAGCAACAGAACGACCTGCAAAAGAATTGATAAATGTAGACTTACCTACATTAGGAATGCCTACAACCATCGCTCTAACTGGACGATTCTTAATTCCACGCTTTCTATCTCTCTCAAATTTGGCTGCGCATACCTCATCTAAAGTAGCCTGTACGCCCTTCATATTCTTTCTGTCTCTAGAGTCAAGCTCCACTACATAGAAGCCCTGTCCTTTAAAATATTCAACCCACTTTTTGTTAGCTTCCTTGTCAGCTAAGTCTGATTTATTAAGTAAAATAAGTCTAAGTTTGCCAGAAGCCAGTCCATTAATATCTGGATTACGACTAGATACAGGACATCTGGCGTCAATAACCTCTATTACTAAATCAATAAGTTTAATATCTTCCTGCATCTGACGCTTTGCCTTGGTCATATGCCCTGGATACCACTGAAATTCCATAATCACCTAAAATGGATATCTAATCCATACCTTTCCTAAAATATCTTCTGAAGAAACAAAACCAATACTCTCATAACGAGAATCCTCAGAAGAATTGCGATTGTCTCCAAGTACGAAATACTGGTCATCCCTAAGTGTAATAGGCGATGCAGCAATACCTGGATTCTCTATTCTCTCAACTTCTATAGCCTCTTTGTATAATTCATCATTAATGTAGACACGACCCTTGTTGATATAAATCGTATCACCAGGAACTGCTATTATGCGCTTAACAGAATAACTAGCATTAACATTAGCCTTTGGTTTGAACGCAATTACATCCCCAGACTCTGGACTAGATAAATTGTAAGCAATAGTATTTACAAGTAATTTATCGGATGTATTATAGGTAGGCTCCATAGATGAGTTAGAACATTCCACCTGTTTGCCAAATGCCAATACCACACCATAAGCAAGTACAATTACACAAGCAAGTTCCAATGCATAGATGAGAACATATCTCAATTTTTCGAAATTAATTTTTCTACGACGTCTGTTAAAATTCAGTCCATCTTTTCTTCTGGAAAAAATCCTACTGAAGAATCTCTTAATTGATAAAAACATACAAAATTCCTTTATAATTTATAGTATAAATATACCGCACTTTGCATATAATTTCCATTAAAAATAAAAGAACAGCCACACAAGGTGACTGTCCTACTTATTTCGAGATTAGATTCTCTCCTTAACCTTTGCCTTCTTACCTGTGAGATCTCTGAGGTAGTATAGCTTAGCTCTACGAACTTTACCCTTACGAACTACTTCGATCTTCTCAACGTTAGGGCTGTGAAGTGGCCAAGTCTTCTCTACGCCTACACCGTTAGATGACTTACGAACTGTGAATGTCTCACGGTTGCTTCCACCCTGTCTCTTAATAACTGTACCCTCGAATACCTGTGTACGAGTACGGTTACCTTCGACGATACGGCCGTAAACCTTTACAGTGTCACCTACCTGAAACTCAGGTAACTCTGCCTTAAGCTCACCAGCTTCAATGTTTCTAATAATCTCGTTTGCGTTCATTTTAAATCCTCCTAAACACTCGCGACGTTCTTGAAATACTTTATTGTAGATCAGCGGACCATCTCTTCTTTTAGCAACTATAGTATAATAACACGGTTAATCTTATTAATCAACCGAATTTTCCAAATATTTTTGATATAAATCAGGTCTTCTTTCTTTTGTTCGCTCAATAGATTGCTCCTTACGCCAAGCATCTACTTTAGCGTGGTCTCCAGAAAGCAAAATAGGCGGTACCCTTCGGTCATTCCAAACTTCTGGTCTAGAATACTGAGGATACTCAAGCAAATTGTTCTCTAATGACTCATCCTCGCCTGATTCAGCATTTGTAAGAACACCTGGAACCATTCTAGATATAGCATCTATCATAACTAAACTTGGAAGCTCACCGCCAGTGAGAACATAATCACCTATAGAATAGTATTCATCGACAATTTCCTCTAAAACTCGCTCATCAATGCCCTCGTAGTGACCGCACAATAGACAGATATCTTCCTTAAGGGCTAATTCCTTGGCGTCAGTTTGGTTAAAAAGCTTGCCCTGTGGTGTCAAATATATACAATGAACCTTGTGGCCTGCCTTTTGGCAAACAGCCTGATAAGCGTCGTATATAGGCTGTGCCTGCATAACCATTCCAGCACCTCCGCCGTATGGATAATCATCAACCTTTTTATGCTTATCAAGTGTATAATCACGGATATTAATAGCCTCAAAGGAAATGGAGCCTGCTTTTTTAGCACGACCTAAGATGCTGGTATTTAAGGCATCTTCAATCATCTCAGGAAATAATGTTAAAATATAAAACTTCATATTAGTCCATCAATCCTTCCAATAAATGAATATCAACTCTGCCGCCTTCGATATCAACATTTAAAATGCACTCCTTAATAGCTGGAACTAAAACTGTCTTTCCATTTTCCAGAGTGATTTCATATACGTCGTTAGCACCTGTTTCCATAACATCAGAAATAGTACCGAACTTTTTATCAGAGTCTGTATCAACATATACTTCGCAGCCAATCAAATCAGCAATAAAGTACTCGTCGTCCTTAAGTTCTACTCTGTTTTCCTTTGTTACGTATAGTCCCTGTCCCTTGTATTTTTCAATATCATTGATATTATCAATACCTTTAAATTTAAGAATAACAAGATTCTTTTGAGGACGAGCATTTTCAACCTCAAGGCTAATATAGCCATCCTTGCCTCCATCCAAAAGCAAGTTCTTCATATTCTTAAAACGGGATATGTCATCAGTAAGAGGGAATACCTTAACCTCGCCTCTAATACCGTGTGTCTGTGTAATTGATCCTACTTGATATAAATCTTCCAAATTCTACTCCTATATAATAGAGTTCCTATTAAGTAAAACAGGCCTGATAAAAATCAGGCCCAAATAACTAGTCAACGTCTACAATATCAACGATAACCTTCTTGTCAATCTTTGAGGCTGCAGCCTTTACCACAGCGCGGATAGCCTTGGCAATTCTGCCCTGCTTTCCAATAACCTTACCCATATCAGAAGGGGCAACGCGAAGCTCAACAACAATTGACTTAGCGTCTTCCTTTTCTGAAACTACAACCTCCTCAGGATTGTCTACAAGTGACTTAGCAATTACTTCAACTAATTCTTTCATCACTATTATCCTTTTCCTTTCGAGATGTTTACTGAACGCCTGCCTGCTTGAAAAGTCTTGCTACTGTCTCAGTTGGCTTTGCACCATTAGCAATCCACTTCTTAGCTGCCTCAGCATCAACTGTAACCTCAGCTGGCTCCTGATTTGGATCATATGTACCGATCTCATCAATGTTTCTACCATCACGTGGTGCTCTTGCATCTGCTACAACGATTCTGTAGATTGGTCTCTTCTTCTGACCCATTCTCTTTAATCTAATCTTTACTGCCATTTTTATTTCCTCCTAAAACAATAAATATAAAATAAATGGTCATGGACTAAAATGGAAAGCGCATTCCGCGTCTACCTTTGCCCATCATATTTGGCATTTGCTTCATCATCTTCTTTGATTGTTCAAATTGTTTGATGAAACGATTTACCTCTGCTATATCTAAACCAGCTCCAGCAGCAATTCTGTGCTTTCTGCTAGGATTTAGTAATTTTGGATTCTCACGCTCTGCAGGTGTCATAGAAAGAATGATTGCCTCTATATGAGCAAGCTTCTTATCGTCTACTGCATTCTCAAGCTGTGCCATCTGAGATGAATTAATGCCAGGCATCATACCAAGTATAGAAGTAAGTCCACCAAGCTTCTTCATCTGAGCCATAGATGTGAGATAATCATTGAAATCAAAGGAAGCCTTTTTAACCTTTTTAGAAAGGGCAATAGCTGCATCCTTATCAATCTCTGCCTCTGCCTTTTCAATGAGAGAAAGGACATCTCCCATTCCAAGGATACGGCTTGCCATACGATCTGGATGGAACTGTTCTAAGTCAGAAAGCTTCTCGCCCATACCAGCGTACAAAATAGGCTTGCCAGTGACAGCCTTAATTGAAAGAGCTGCACCACCTCGAGTATCACCATCAAGCTTTGTGATGATAACACCGTCAATGCCAATCTTCTCATCAAATGTCTGAGATACATTAACAGCATCCTGACCAGTCATGGCATCAACTACTAAAATTGTGTTAAGGATATCAATATTGCTCTTGATTGACTCAAGCTCATTCATCATATCCTCATCTATATGAAGACGGCCGGCGGTATCGAAGATAACCACATCAAATCCGTTCTTCTTAGCGTAATCCATTGCCTCTTTGGCAATCTTAAGTGGCTTTTCCTGTCCTAGTGAAAAAACCTCCACATCCTGCTTTTTACCATTGACCTGTAACTGCTCAATAGCGGCAGGTCTGTAGATATCACATGCAACAAGAAGTGGCTTTTTGCCGCGCTGCTTGACCTTACCAGCAAGCTTAGCTGTGGTGGTAGTCTTACCAGCACCCTGGAGACCAACCATCATAATAGTAGTGATGGCGCCACCAGTTCCATAAGTAATATCAGTAACCTCCGAGCCCATAAGATTAACAAGCTCTTCGTTAACTATCTTAATAACCATCTGGCCTGGATTAAGGCCATTCATTACATCTGAGCCAATAGCTCTCTCTGTAACTGTGTTTGTAAATTGCTTTACAACTTTAAAATTAACATCCGCCTCAAGAAGGGCCATCTTAACTTCTTTGAGAGCTGCCTTGACATCTGCCTCGCTAAGTCTACCCTTGCTTCTAAGATTTTTAAAAACCCCTTGAAGCTTTTCTGAAAGTGAATCAAAAGCCATATATTATAATTCCTCTAAAATCAAACTAGAAAGTCGGGAAATCTCTGCCATGGTGTGGGCATCCGCCTGTCCCTTTGTCAATTCATTAATAGAAATGACATCACTTCTGATATTCATAAACTTTTCAACTAAATGAAGCTTCGCTTCATACTCTTCTAGCTGATGGTCCACTCGCTTAAGCAAGTCGTGAACTCCCTGTCTAGAAATAGAAAGAGTATCAGCTATCTCTGATAAAGACAAATCATCTAAAACACTCATCTCATAAACACTACGCTGACGCTCCGTTAGAAGCTCGCCATAGAAATCATATAAAAATCCTGATTTAATCTTATCTTCCATGACTCTCCTTTATCACCGGAGACTAATATACTATATAAAAAAGAAGGTGTCAAGTATAATTACTTGACACCCAATATTTTTTATAATGAAGTTCTAACAATCTTTGGCTTATAGCCGCCTTCATCCAAAGCATTAAGAATCTGCTGCTTGTGATCTGGGCCAAATGCCTCAAGAGTAATACGAAGCTCAACAGCTGCCGAACGGTTTGTTGTAACAAACTGATTGTGCTCAAGCTTGATAACATTACCCTGATTGTCAGCAATTACCTGAGCTACCTTTGCAAGCATACCTGGCTTATCAGGAAGAAGAACAGAAACTGTAAATATTCTATCTCTAAAGATAAGTCCCTGCTGAACAACTGATGACATTGTAATGACATCCATGTTACCACCAGAAAGAATAGAAACAACTCTCTTGTCCTTGAATCCAAGGTGATTTAATGCAGCAACTGTAAGAAGTCCAGAATTTTCAACAATCATCTTGTGATTCTCTACCATATCAAGGAAAGCTACGATAAGCTCATCATCATCAACAGTGATAATCTCATCAATATTCTTCTGAAGATATGGGAAAATCTTTGTTCCTGGTGTCTTAACTGCAGTACCATCTGCAATAGTATTAACAGAAGAAAGTGTAGAAACCTCTCCCTTTGCAAATGACTCCTTAAGGGAAGCTGCTCCGCTAGGCTCAACACCAATAACCTTAATCTTAGGGTTAAGAAGCTTAGCTAATGTAGAAACACCAGTAGCAAGACCGCCACCACCAATTGGAACAAGAATATATTCTACAAGTGGAAGTTCCTTAAATACTTCCATTGCAATAGTACCCTGTCCTGTAGCTACAGCTAAATCATCAAATGGATGAATAAATGTATAACCATGCTCATCGGCAAGCTTGTAAGCATACTCGCAAGCCTCGTCGTAAACATCTCCGTATAAAACAACATCAGCACCATAGCTCTTTGTACGATTAACCTTAATCAAAGGTGTTGTTGTTGGCATAACGATTGTAGCCTTAACTCCGTACTTAGATGCTGCGTAAGCAACGCCCTGTGCGTGATTACCAGCAGATGCTGTAATAAGTCCCTTACTTCTCTCCTCATCAGTAAGTGTGCTAATTTTGTAATAAGCACCTCTTAACTTATAAGCTCCAGTAAGCTGCATATTCTCAGGCTTAAGATAAACCATATTGCCGCTCTTTTCACTGAAGTAATCGCTGTAAACAAGCTTTGTTTCGTGGGTAACCTCTGTAACAATCTTAGAGGCTTCTTCAAATTTGTCCAATGTAAGCATGATTTCTTCTCCCTATTGTATTGCTATATGATTACAAGTGTCTATTCTGAGTAAAACAACGCATTGACGAACTCTTCTGGATTAAACTTCTCCAAATCATCTATTGTTTCACCGACACCAATATATTTTACTGGCAATTTTAACTCAGATTGTATTGCAATTGCAATACCTCCTTTGGCTGTTCCGTCAAGTTTTGTGAGTACAATGCCAGAAATATCCGTAACCTCAGAAAATTCTTTAGCTTGAACAAGGGCATTTTGACCTGTAGTACCATCAAGTACAATAAGAGTCTCTCTATATGCCTCTGGAAATTCTTTTGAAATAGTACTGTTTATCTTAGAAAGCTCATTCATAAGATTCTTTTTGTTGTGAAGACGTCCAGCTGTATCAACCAAAAGAACATCAACTCCTCTAGCCTTAGCAGCATGAACAGCGTCAAATACAACAGCCGCTGGGTCAGACCCCTCCGGTCCACCAACAAAATCAACATGAGCTCTATCAGCCCATTCCTTTAACTGGTCGGAAGCAGCTGCTCTAAATGTATCCGCTCCTGCAACCATAACTTTTTTACCGGCAGCTGTAAGCTTGCCAGCTAGCTTTCCAATAGTCGTAGTCTTACCAACACCATTGACGCCAATAACAAGTACCACACTTGTCTTATTTTCAAAATCATAAGATGTGGCATCAAGAGCCATCTGCTGCTTGATTTCATTAATAAGAAACTCCTTGCATTCGGTAGGCTCCTTAATATGCTCTTTTTTAACAGCGTCCTTGAGATCGTCGATAATAGTCTCAGTAGTGCGTACGCCTATATCGCCCATGATAAGGACTTCTTCAAGCTCCTCGTAGAAGTCCTCATCAATATTTGTAAATCCATTAAATATGTAATCCATGGATTTGATAAAGTTGTCTCTTGTCTTGGTCAGGCCCTTAATAAGGCGCTGCCAAAATGGAATTTTCTCTGCCATAATTAATCTCTACTAGTCATCTAACTGTGCTTCAATAAGGTTAACTGATACAAGTGCTGATACACCCTTTTCCTGCATAGTAATACCGAAAAGTCTATCAGCTGCATTCATTGTACCTCTACGGTGAGTGATAACAATGAACTGAGTATTCTTAGTAAGCTTGTGCAAATAATTTGCGAAACGGTCTACGTTAGCATCATCAAGAGCCGCCTCAATCTCGTCTAACAGACAGAATGGTGAAGGCTTAAGATTCTGGATTGCAAACAAAAGTGCAATAGCAGTAAGTGATTTCTCACCACCGGACATCTGCATCATATTGATAAGCTTCTTTCCAGGTGGCTGAGCATTGATAATAATGCCTGTCTCAAGAAGGTCATCTTCGTCAACAAGCTCAAGTGTACCGTGACCGCCACCAAAAAGCTCCTTAAATGAAGCATCAAACTGCTTTTTAATATCCTTGAATCCTTCAGCAAACTGCTTTCTCATTCCCTCATCCAGCTCATCAATGATACGAACAAGAGAAGCTTCTGCCTCTACCAAATCGTCGTGCTGTCCCTTGAGGAAATTGTAGCGCTCAGAAAGCTCCTTGAACTCCTCAATGGCATTGACATTAACATTGCCCATTGCACGAATAGCATTTTTAATCTTGCTGGCATCCTTTTTCATCTGATCTAAATCATTGTACTCAGGATCCTTAAGTTCTTCTGCTGAATGATATGTAAGCTCATATTCATTCCACATGTAATTGTTCTGATATGAAATAGCGTCGTTAATCTTCTCTTTTTGAGAATCAAGACGGAATATTTCTTTATCTAAATCTGAGATTCTATCAGAAATCTCCTGACGCTGCTCAAAGAAATTCTTGTGAGAATTATTGAGGGCATCACGCTTTTCAATAGTCTCTTTAATTTCAGCTTCAAGCTGACCAAATGTCTCATCAGATGCTGAAATAGTACTCTTAATCTCATCGATACGAGCCTTCTTAGCCTCTGTCTCTTCTTTGGTAGAACGAGCATTTTCCTTTAATGAGGCAATATCAGCATCAGCCTTTTCAATCTCAGAATTGATACGGTCAATGTTCTGCTGAACGAAATCAACCTTCTGTCTAGCATTAGCCTCTTCGATTTGAACCTCAGACATGGTTCTGTTAACAGAAGTCTCCATGTAGGTCTTCTCATCCACTTCATCAGAAAGTCTCTGAATCTCAGCCTTAAGTTCGGCTTCCTTATCATCGCTTTCCTTCTTTTCGAATTCGATTTCCTTTTTGCCAGAGGCAATCTCTGTAAGCTGTGCTTCTAACTCTTCAGATTCCTTAGAAAGACCCTCGTAAGCTGTGAGAGATTCTTTCTTCTGCTCGTTAGCTCTATCAAGGCCAAGCTTTGCTGTATTAAGGGCAATAGCTGCCTCATTTAACTTAGCAGTATTTTCTTCCTTATCGCTATCAAGAAGAGCTGCAGCAGCCTCAATATCATCAGCTCTATTTTTCAGCTCATCCATTTCCTTGGAAATAGCATTGAGCTTCTCATCAAGCTCTTCAATCTCACGATTGCGTCCTAAAAGATTAGATTTATTCTTGAAGTGACCACCGGCCATAGAACCACCTGGGGCCAGATATTCACCATCTAAAGTAACAATATGAATGCTGTAATTGTTCTTTTTAGCAAGAGCAATAGCTGAGTCAATATGATCAGTAACAACAACTCTGCCAAGAAGATATGCTATAACACCATCAAACTTGCTATCGCAATCTACAAGCTCTGAAGCTAGTCCTAAAACACCCTTTTCTTTTAAAACTTCTGTCTTCTTGAAATTGCCTCTGCCATCTACAGAAGTAAGTGGCAAGAATGTAGCACGACCAAGCTTGTTCTCTTTCAAATAATTAATGAGCTTTTTAGCGCAAGCTTCATCTGCAGTAACAATATTTTGGATGTTACCGCCTAAAGCTGTCTCGATAGCCATCTCGTATTTCTTCTCTACATGGATAAGATCAGAAACAACACCCTCTATACCATCGATAACGCCCTTTTGCTCCATTACCTTACGAGTAGAATTACCATATCCCTCGTATCTCTCAGCAATATTCTTAACAGATTCAAGACGAGTCTGAACACGGGCAAACTCATCCTTTTTAGCCTGTAATTTTTCAGAAGTCTCTTGAGATTTTCTCTTCCACTCAGCAGCCTTCTCAGAAAATTCTTTATCCTTGTCCTGAAGCTCTAATAAAAGAGTCTGAGCATTCTTAAAATCATCCTCAGCAAGAGCTACAGCAACATCCAAATCCTCTTCACGAGTCTTGCGCTCTAAAAGTCGCTGGTTGAGCTTAGCCTTGCGAATATTAGTCTGTTCAAGCATTGTCTCGAGACGCTGCTCTTTAGACTTGATAGAAGCTCTATTGTTAAGAAGCTCCATAATAGCTTGATTGTTCTGCTCGATTTTCTCGTTGTTAGAAACAATGGCAGACTGAAGCTCACTGTAATTGCCCTTAACAGAAGCAAGACGTTCAACAGCCTCCTCCAATGTCTTATCAAGAGAAGTCTTCTCCTGAGCATATTCTGCAAGTTGCTTTTCCTTGTCAGCCTTTTCAGCTTCGATTTCAGCTACACGACTAGCCAAATTCTCATCTGTAACATTGGCAGAACGAATCTGTTCCTCTAAAAGAAGGATTTCATTCTCAAGCTTGCCCTTCAGTAAGGTAGACTCAGACTGGTTCTGCTTTAAATTCTCAATTTGAGTATCAAGCTCTGTAATCTGCTGCTCTAAAGAATCGTACTTTACGCGAATCTCCTCCTGCGCAGCCTTGCTAGATTCCATATTCTCTTTGGCAATGCTAGCATTCTTCTCAACCTCGTCTAAGTTGGCCTGTAATCTATCAACCTCAAGCATGAAAGAATTAACATCAATTCTCTTAAGCTCTTCTTTGTATTTTAAATATTGTTTAGCGTCTTCAGACTGCTTTTCAAGAGGTCCAATTCTACGCTCCTGTTCTGATAAAATATCATTAACACGAACTAAATTCTCTCTCTCGCTCTCAAGCTTCTTAACAGATGCAGCCTTTCTCTTTTTAAACTTAACAATACCAACAGCCTCATCAAAAAGCTCACGTCTATCTTCTGGCTTACCAGAAAGAATCTTCTCAATCTGACCCTGCCCAATAATAGAGTAACCCTCTTTACCTACACCAGTATCGTAGAAAAGCTCAGATACATCCTTAAGGCGGCAAGGTGTGCCGTTAAGTAAATACTCACTCTCACCGGAGCGATAAACACGACGTGCAATAGTAACTTCCTCAAAATCAACAGGAAGCACATGGTCGGAATTGTCCATTGTAAGTGCTACGTAGGCATAACTAAGTGGCTTTCTAGCCTCAGTACCAGCAAAAATTACATCCTGCATAGATGCACCACGAAGCTGCTTAGCAGACTGCTCGCCTAAAACCCAGCGAACAGCATCAGCTACATTACTTTTTCCGGAACCGTTAGGACCTACAATGCCTGTAATTCCATTATGAAATTCGAATTTCATCTTGTGAGCAAAAGATTTAAATCCGTATAACTCGATACTTTTAAGATACATTCAATTCTCCCTAATACTTATAATTAAATAATATTTATAGAATCTTCCTTATGAAGCATCATAAGTGATTCGTAGGCTGCTTCCTGCTCAGCAGCCTTTTTGGTGCCACCAACACCTGTGCCTAGAACACGCTTACCAACAAGGGCCTGCACTTTAAATTCCTTGGCGTGATCTGGACCAGACTCAGATACAAGTCTATATGTAATCTGCTCTTTGTAATTAGCCTGAATTACTTCCTGCAATCTAGTCTTACTGTCATGGAACAACTGCTTATGTTCAATATCATTTAAAACAAAACGGTGAATATATTTAGAGGCTGGCTCCATACCGCCATCCAAGAAAATAGCACCGATTGTAGCCTCAAAGGCATCTGAAAGAATAGACTTACGATTTCTGCCACCTGTCATATCCTCACCCTTTGATAAAAGGACATAATCCCCTAGATTAATCTCCTTACATATATAGGCAAGAGTAGGCTCGCAGACAATACTAGCTCTAAGTCTTGATAGTTTACCTTCATTGAGATCGGTGTAATTTAGATACAAAAACTCACTCGATACTATCTCGAGAACCGCATCTCCCAAAAACTCAAGTCTCTCATTGTCAGAGAACTTTTTCAAATGATGCTCATTAGCGTATGAGCTATGGGTAAGGGCCTGTCGTAATAAGCTTTCGTCTCTAAACTCATAGCCGATTGTCTTTTGAAATTCTTTTAAATCCTTCAAAATAATCTCTCCATTTCATTAAGGTACCTAAAAGGTAAAACCTTTTGAGTTTAAAGAAAGCATCCAGATAACTGGATACTCAAAAACACGCGCACCAACGAAAAAAATCGTCAATGCGCATATATTTAATTCTTATTTTTCTGCAACTGTCTTCTTGATAAGCTCAACAGCATCACCAACTGTAGAAAGCTTCTCAGCAGCATCTGTATCAACTTCGATATTGAGTTTCTCCTCAACACCCATGATAATCTGGAATACATCAAGAGAATCAGCTCCAAGGTCATCTACAAAAGTAGTGCTCTCCTTGATCTCTGCAGTGTCTACATTAAGAACCTCTGCAATAATCTCCTTTAATAAATCGAATTCCATTTCTAGTCCTCCTTTTTCTCTATAACTATATTTTCTTTGATATGATCATTAATCTTTTGTTCCTTAAAGGTCACGCACTGGAAAATAGTGTTTCTAACCTCTAAAGCCTTGGCACTACCGTGAGTCTTAACAACAAGACCATTAAGTCCAAGAAGTGGAGCTCCACCATACTGTGTGGCGTCAAAAGCCTTAAGCTTGTTTTTAAGTGAAGGAAGCGCAAGTGCCGCACCAATCTTTGACAATAAATTAGATGTCAATCCCTCCTTAAACACAGAAAGAAGTGTACTAGCCACACCCTCGAAAGTTTTAAGAATAGCATTGCCTACAAATCCATCGCAGACTACAACATCAACTGTACCTGCTGGAATCTCTCTAGCCTCAATACCACCTACGAAATTAATACTATCGCACTCTTTAAGAAGAGGCATAGTCTCCTTAACAAGAGCATTGCCCTTTTCCTCTTCGGCGCCATTGTTAACAAGGGCTACCTTAGGATTTTTAATGCCAAGTGCCTTTTCCATATAGATGCTGCCCATCTTAGCAAACTGTACTAAGTGGCTGCTACGACAATCTACATTAGAACCTGAATCTACAAGAAGTGTAACACCAGTCTTAGTAGGAATAAGAGCTCCGAATGGAGAACGCTCAATACCCCTGATACGTCCAACAATACCAAGTCCACCTACAAGAAGTGCACCAGAATTACCAGCTGAAACAAGTGCATCTACCTGGCCCTCCTTAACAAGGTGAAGACCTACAACCATAGAGGAATCCTTTTTCTTTTTGATGGCCATAACTGGGTGTTCTGCAGTCTCAATAACCTCTGTAGCATTTTTTATCTCAATCTGCTCTGCTGGATAAGAATGATTAGCAAGTTCAGCCTTAATCACGTCCTCCTTACCAACAAGAACAACCTTAACTTCTTTACTCTCATTAACGGCATCAACAGCACCCTGAACCATAGCTGAAGGTGCGTTATCACCGCCCATTGCATCAAGTGCAACAACAGTCAAATTGCTCATACTATTATCCTTTCTAACATACTTATAAAAGTATACTTTATATAAAAGAATAATTCAATTCAAATAAAAACCTCTCGGCATAACCGAGAGGTTTTGAATTAATCTACTGCTACGATCTCTTTCTTGTTGTATGATCCGCAAGCTTTGCAAACTCTATGTGGAACCATAAGCTCACCGCACTTAGAACACTTAACAAGTGTTGGGTTGCTCATTTTCCAGTTTGCTCTTCTTTTATCTCTTCTTCCCTTAGAAGATTTGTTCTTTGGACAAATAGACATGCTATTTCACCTCCTTAAAGCTATTAAAGACATCTAAAAATTGTGCCATTCTAGGATCTAAAACTGTATCATCACACTGGCAAGGCTCTAAGTTGCGATTCTTACCACAGACTGGGCATATACCCTTACAGTCATCCTGGCACAATATCTTTGCCGGGAAATTCACTAAGATCTCGTCTAAAATGAGTTCATCTATATCTATCTCCTCACCATCAACAAATGAGTAAGGACCAATATCATCATCAGTAACTACCTGTCCTTCTGAAACTTCAACAGTCTCATCAGCCACAACAGGAATATCAAATGATACCTGACTCAAGCATCTATCACAAGCACCTACGATAGTACATTTAGTACTAAAGGTAATATGAAGCTTGCCTGTGCCAATCATAGATAGAACTACATCAAATGGCTCTACGTGACTGATAGAAAAATCACTGCCAAGATAAGAAAACTCATGTATGTCGCAAACTCCAGTAAATTTCTTATTTTGATCAGGTAATGAAGTAATATCCTTAATAGAAATCTTCATAAATATCTCCTATCCACACTTTGTCAATTATACATAGCTAAAATATGCTTGTCAAACACTTTCTGCAAATTTTAACACATTATTTAAAAATTCATTTAACAATTATTTAGAAACGATAGCTGCTGTATCTCTTGCAATCATAACCTCTTCATTTGTAGGAATAACGAATACCTTAACCTTTGAAGAATCAGAAGAGATAAGCTTGTCCTCTGAAGGGCCATCATTTCTAGAAGCGTCAAGCTCCACGCCCATAAATCCAAGGTGATCACATACAGCCTGACGAAGGCCTGCATTGTTCTCTCCAAGACCAGCTGTGAAGCAAATCATATCTACACCATTCATAGCTGCAGCATATGCACCAACATACTTAGCAATACGATATGCAATCATGTCCATAGCAAGCTGTGCTCTCTTATTGCCCTCTGCAGAAGCTGCAAGAAGATCTCTGAAATCTGATGAAAGACCAGAAATACCAAGTGCACCAGACTCCTTGTTAAGAACATTCATAACACCTGCAAAATCAAGTCCCTCTTTCTTAGCCATGTACTCAACAGCTGAAGGATCAATATCACCAGAACGTGTACCCATAACAAGGCCCTCAAGTGGAGAAAGACCCATTGAAGTGTCTACTGATTTGCCATTTAATACTGCACAGCAAGAAGCACCGTTACCAATGTGGCATACAATAATCTTAGAGTTGTTGATATCTGCACCAGAGAACTCGCATACTCTCTTTGATACGTAGCTGTGGCTAGTACCGTGGAAACCATAGCGACGAACTCCATACTGCTCATAATACTTGTAAGGAACAGCATACATGTATGCTTCCTGAGGCATTGTCTGATGGAAAGCTGTATCGAATACGCCTACCTGTGGCTTACCTGGCATAAGCTCACGACATGCATTAATACCAATAATATTTGCTGGATTGTGAAGTGGAGCAAGGTCATTGCACTCTTCTACAACCTTAATCATCTCATCTGTGATAAGAGCTGAAGCTGCGAACTTCTCACCGCCATGTACAACTCTGTGACCTACAGCATCAATCTCGTCAAGTGATGCAATGGCACCAGTACTAGCATTAGTAATAGCATCAATAACTGCTGCTACAGCCTCTTTGTGAGTAGGCATTGGAATGTCTGTAATCTCCTTATCAAGTCCAGCCTTCTGATATACGATACGACCATCGATACCAATTCTCTCGCAAAGGCCCTTGCAAAGTACCTGCTCGCTCTCTGAGTCAATTACCTGATACTTAAGAGATGAGCTACCACAGTTGATAACTAAAATCTTCATAATAATATATATTCCTTTCTTTCTTTAAAATACAAAAAAATACATTTAATATTATAGCACTAAAAAAATACATAACAATAGAATTTTATAGTATAATTCACCTATAAAAAGTTTTTTCGGAGGAACAAAAATGGTAGTTGGAATCGTGGCAGAATACAATCCATTTCACAATGGTCACAAACTTCAAATCGAATACGCTAAATCTGTTTTAAAAGCTGACCAGATTATAGTTGCCATGTCAGGTTCCTTTACTCAAAGAGGCGAAATAGCCTGTTTCGATAAATATACAAGAGCTAAGGCTGCCCTATTATGTGGTGCCGATATCGTACTTGAAATTCCAACCATTTTTGCCACATCATCCGCTAGAGAATTTGCATCAGCAGGTGTACAGCTCCTTGCAAGCACTGGCGTCGTAGATACCCTTTTATTTTCCGCTGAGTGCGACAATAGGGAATTATTTATTAGCGAAAGCAAAAAACTTCTTGAGCTAGAGCAATCTGGCGATTTCAATAATGAAGTAAACAGCCTCATGTCCCAAGGCATTAGCTATGCCACTGCAAGAGCAAAAGCATTAAAGACATTTCTAGATGAAGAATTAATATCATCTCCTAATAATATTTTAGGCCTTGAATATTGTAGATATATCAATGAGCATAGCCTTTCTATGGATGTTGCTGTCATGAAAAGACAAGGGAACAAATACGAAGACCTAAGTCTTTCTGGAGATTTAAGCTCAGCTAGCTCTATACGCCAGCATTACAAGCTCCACAAGGAGTACGAAGCCATCCCCCTGGAGGCAAAAAACCTTTATGAAAACAGCACTTTTATCTTTTCAGACGACATATCTGAAATATTACATTATAAACTGCTTACAACTGACTCATTTGATGAATACTTGGACTGTAATAGTGACCTGTCAGATAGAATCAAAAACAAACTAAAGGATTATACTGATTTTTCATCCTTCTGTCAGTTACTTAAAAGCAAAAATATGGAGTATTCTCGCATAAGCCGAGCACTTTGCCACATACTCCTTGGAATTACTGATTCAGATTTTAAAGCTGCCAAAGATATGGGTTATTGCACATATATCAGGATGCTTGGATTCAGCAAAAATGGCAGCACTATCCTTTCTAAAATAAAAGAAAAAGGAGCTGCACCTCTTTTAACAGCTCCTGATAATTCTATAATCAATAAATATGATATTCTTTCCAGCGATATTCTAAGGGCAATGGTGACCTCAAAAACAGGCACTTCTTCTCCTACAGAATACACAAGAAAATTCGAATTAGTTAATATTTAAAATGCCAGCACCTACAAAAGATGCCGGCATTTTTGTTTTACAATGACTTAAATTTCTGGGTTGTATCGTTAAGCTGCTCTGTAACCTCTGTATTTCTGTCCATGGCATCAAAGATTTTCTTGATACCTGTAACAATTTCAGTTGAGTTTTCAGCACTCATATTAATTGCAAGAGAGCTTTCCTGAACTGAATTTGTAATAGTGTCTACAGATTCAACCATAGCTTGCATGATTTCATTAAGGCTATCAGCTTTTTCGCTAAACTCTGTAAGCATCTCATTCATTACATCAGCTGTCTTGCCGTATTTTTCTCCGGTGTCAACATATTCATTGTAATCTCCGATAACAGTTCCGTTAATGAAATCAAGAGCTTCTTGGGCATTCTTAGCAAGATTATTAACTGCAGCAGTAACCTCGTTAGCAATATCTTGAATAGTTGCAGCAGTTTGTCTTGAATTAGCAGCAAGTGAACTGATTTCATCTGCTACAACAGCAAATCCCTTTCCTGCCTCACCGGCACGAGCCGCCTCAATCGAAGCATTAAGAGCAAGAAGATTTGTCTGACTAGCTATATCTAAGATATCATCTGTTAGATCAGTAATCTGACTAACCTTCTCAGATTCCTTAACTGACTTGGTAAGAGTTTCTGAAAGGATAGCAACTCTATCACCAGCATCTGCTTTCTTAACATTTACCTTTACCTGAAGCTCATCTGCTTCCTGCTTGATTTCGTTAGCAGTTTCAGTTCCAATATTAGCTTGATCTGTAATTCTCTGTGCTGCCTGTTTTACATCATCAACACGTTCATTGATTGATTCAAGAATACCAACAACAGACTCCATATTTGCTGATAGTTCTTCAAGTGCAGCCGATGAATTGGTTACATTATCATCTGCAATTCGAAGCTGAGAGCTTACCTGCTCTGAGCTTTCTGAAAGTACAATGGTACCATCCTTTACATCTTTCATGATGCCTTGTAGTGTGGCAATAAAAAGATTGATACCGTTTTTGATATACAAAAGTTCAGATTTTGTCTTAGTGTTGATTCTTGCTGTAAGATCGCCTTCGCCCATTTCAATCTTTCTAATAATTCCATTGACCTCATCACTAATAGATTTAATCCTTTTAACCACAGTAACATAAGTAATGATGAAGTTAAGAACAATAAGAATAAGAACAATTGCTGTACCAATAATGGAAATAATAGTTCCGCTAGAAAGCAAATCATTCATCATTGTCTTTGTATTTTTAGCATTATCTTGAACAGCTGTATCAAGTACCTTTGTAGAATGAATTATTGCGACCTTTTGAATCTCAGCCTTATCAAATAAAATCTTATAGGCATTAGTCTGATCTCCCGCATCGCATTTTGCTATAGCATTATCAATATACTGACACAGCTTTTGATACTGCTCTTCAATTTCAAGCATCTGATTTTTTGCTGCCTCATTATTATAAGAACTAAAATCATTATTCAAATCAGCAATATCCTGCTCTATTGCTGATTTAGCTACATCAAGCTGAGGAAGTAATGCTCCTTGTGTTTCAACAGAATTAGAAGCAACATATCCTGTAACCTGATCGTAGTATGACATAATGTCAGTCTTTAAATTAGCCTCATGAGATGTAAGCTCCATCATAGAATCAAACATCTCAATACTGCTTGTGGTAGATTTATTCATAGCATTCATAATAAGTGCCATGACAATAAGGAAAGCAATTAGCATTCCTAGATTGAGGGCTGAAATTTGAACTACGATTGAATTTATACCACTTACTTTTGCATTGTTATTAGAATTCTTAGCCATTTCATTTCCCCCTTTCTACTGTCTAGCATAGTAATCAGCAATAACGCCGTTTACTCTATTCATAAATCCATTAGCATCTACCTCTCCGGTAGCATATTCATAGAAACAGTAACAAAGTCCATCATCACTATTTCCACAGCCTTCTGGTAATTCCATCCAGTGCCAATTAGAAGTTTTATCAGCAGCTATATAATCTGAAATTGTCTGAGCAAATGGATCATTAGCCACATACTTGCAATCTGTAAACGGGCTTACAAATCCTGCATTTTCAACAAGCATCTGCTGTCCTTTATCCTCAGAACACCACTGCAAGAATGCAAGTGCCTCCTCCACATTTCCTTCTTTGGGAACTGCCCACCATTGAGGTGCCGAGGTCATAATTGTGTCCATGCCATCTTCAAATGCATAAGGAACCATACCTACCTTAAAGCTTCCTGCCGCTTGGTACTGAGAGGAGAAATTTCCTGTTAAAGATGCACCAATCCAAGAACCTTGTGTAATGAACGCATACTTACCTGCAGCAAAATTTTCAACCTGCTGGTCATAAGTTCCTGTTGTTATGAATTCAGGATCTGAGTATTGATTAAACATACCAATCATAGATGCATAATCCATGAATCTAGAAGAATCAACTTTATTATTTTCAGCTAAACCATCAATGTATGTGCTATCATCTCGTCCCAATCCGGAATCTAAATACGCGCCAAAAATATGGTTTCCTGCAGACCATCCTAAATCTTTTGGTTCTGCATAATATCCAACCACAGCTTTTAGTCCAAGAGCCTCTTTGTTTGCATCAACTTTTTCAAATGCTGATCTTAAGGCATCAGGTCCAGTTATAGATGCTGGATCCACTCCGCATTTACTTAATATATCTGCATTGTATGCAAGTCCAATTGCCTCAGTTGTATATGGGAATCCAATTGTTCCATAATTTGCATCAACATAAGCTGCACTAGTACGGCTAGCCCAATCCTGATCACTCATATCAACAAGCAGACCTTCCCAGTTACCAAATCCTGAAGCCTCGCAAGCTATGATATCTGGCATTTGATCTGATAGATAATATCCCTTGATAGTGGCCGATGCATCAACGCCTGCCTGAACAGAAAGCACAGTTACCTCAACACCAGTTTCTGCAGTATAGGCTGCAGCTAATTCTTCAATCTGGGTATTAACCTCACTTTTTACATTAAACAATGTAATGTGTTTTTCAGAATTGTCCTGGGCAGCCTCTTTATCTCCTCCTGATTTCTTGCATCCAGCAAAAAGTCCACATACTAATATTAGCGATAAAAATAATACGTAAAATCTTTTCATGAATGTCCCCTCCAATACATATCTATATCTGCTAAAACTATAAAAGCAGTTATAATTACCTAATATAGATTTTACAAAACCCTCGTTTTATAGTTGTGAAGACATTCAAAGATATCTGTGAATAAATTGAGAATTTTGTTGATATGTGGATAAAGTGATAGTTTGTAGCAAATAAAAAAGAACCCCGCTTAAAAAGCGAAGTTCTTATAAATTAATTTTAGTGATGGAATAATCTAAGGCCTGTGAAGCTCATAACCATTCCATATTTGTTACATGTCTCGATAACATTGTCATCTCTAACAGAGCCACCTGGCTGTGCAACATACTGTACACCAGACTTGTGAGCACGCTCGATGTTGTCACCGAATGGGAAGAATGCATCAGAACCTACAGAAACACCTGTAAGCTTATCAAGCCAAGCACGCTTCTCAGCTTTTGTGAACTCTGATGGACGAGTCTTAAATGTCTTAGCCCATACATCATCACCGATTACATCCTCAAACTCATCGCCAATGTAAAGGTCGATAGCATTGTCTCTATCAGCTCTCTTAATTCCATCAACAAAGTCAAGACCAAGAACCTTTGGAGACTGACGGAGCCACCAGTTGTCAGCTTTCTGTCCAGCAAGACGAGTACAGTGAATTCTAGACTGCTGTCCAGCACCGATACCAATTGCCTGGCCATCCTTTACATAGCAAACTGAATTAGACTGTGTATACTTGAGAGTAATCATTGCAATTGCAAGATCAATCTTAGCCTGCTCTGGAAGATCCTTGTTCTCAGTAACAATATTAGCAAAGAAATCATCATTGATAACAAGCTCATTTCTACCCTGCTCAAATGTGATACCAAATACTTCCTTTCTCTCAAGCTGCTTTGGAACATAATTTGGATCAATTTTGATTACTGCGTAGTTGCCGTTCTTTTTAGCTTTTAAAATCTCAAGTGCCTCAGGCTCATATCCAGGAGCGATAACACCGTCAGAAACCTCGCGCTTAATAAGCTTTGCTGTAGCAACATCACAAACATCTGAAAGGGAAATAAAATCGCCAAATGAAGACATTCTATCAGCGCCTCTAGCTCTAGCATAAGCATTAGCAAGTGGAGTAAACTCCATATCAAGGTCATCACACCAGTAAATCTTGCGCTCTACATCTGAAAGAGGAAGTCCCACAGCTGCGCCAGCTGGTGATACATGCTTAAATGAAGTTGCAGCTGCAAGACCTGTAGCTTTTTTAAGCTCTGAAACAAGCTGCCAACCGTTAAACGCATCTAAAAAATTGATGTAACCTGGCTTGCCAGATAAAACTTCAATTGGAAGGTCGCCTTCTTCCATATAGATTCTACTTGGCTTCTGATTTGGGTTACAGCCATATTTTAACTCTAATTCTTTCATAAAATCCTCCAAATCCATAATTCTGTCACGCTCTCAAGCCTTGGATATTGTTCCACTCGACCAACACGTCTCGTTGCACAACACCAAGAGCTTGATAGCTACAGAATTATTCATCTAATCAATCCACATAAAAACAAATAGACTTAGCACCGAAGCGGCTTCCGCCCTTACGGTGTTCAACTTATTTATTCTTATTAATAATTCTTGTTTCGTACTTGCCTGTAGCGATGTCGATGTATCTTACGAAAAGTGATACCTTGTTATCTTCGTTGAGGTTTGTCCAAATCATATTGGTAAACTCATCGATATCTCCTGAAATTTCAACTGGAGTTGGCTCGCCTTCGTATGAAGGAAGTGGATTTCCATCATTCATATATGTGTGAATAAAACGGCCTGAACCAGCCTTAGGATTAGAATAATCAAAGGTGTATCTGTTACATGAATCAGCGTCACCCATGTTAGATTTAAGAATAGACATTAAATAAGAAAACTCACCGTTTTCAACGTGAAGAAGACCTGAAATACGAGGTGTGTAATTAGGACCATCTGGCTCAAACTCGCGTCTGCGAAGTGTCTGCTCAAATGTCTCACCTGACTTCATATAATCATAAATAGTATCAGTCTGATCACCGTTTGTGACAATTGTGTCATTACCAAGCACGCGTACAGGCGCATAAATGATAAGACTAGGGTCGGTAAGCTTTGATGGGTCAAAAGCCTGTGTTCTAATGCCCTCACCATCCTCTACGAATACTCTGTTTCTCGAATTCTCAGAACGTCCCATAATAAAATAGGCAGCGACAGCCTTGGTACCATCTGATGATCTACCAATGACAATGCCTCTGCCCGGATAACTGGTTTCTGATAATTCTCTTGCTAAAGATTTTACTACCATGGGTTCCTCCTTAATTACATTTTCCGCACAAAATTATAACCGAACCCATGAAATAAGTCCACATAAAAATCCCCCGGTTAATAATCTAACCAGGGGAATAAATGCTAACTTCCAAAATATCTATGTAGTTTCATTAAATTTTCTAATTACGTCATCTGCAGAAATTGCATATGAACCTTGGTCTGTATACGACTTCTTGCCAGTAATACTTGCAAGTTCATTGCTTGCGTATGAATTAGCCATTGATGCCTTGGTTGCTACCTGATATGCATAGCTTCCTGTTCCATTAAACAAATCCTTAGCATAAGTCATGTTAGCCTTATTCTTGAAGTAATCCTCATCAATGTTAAGATGATTTGCAGTATCAATAGAAATACCTACCTTGCCAAGAGTATTAACGGCCTTGGCACTTGTAGTAACCATTGAAGCTAGCTGAGTCAATACGCCTGTACCCTCAGCCTTCTTTCCTGTGTCAACAAGGGAATTATATGCCTTAATATAGTCATTAACAGCGTTATATATTTTATCCTTGTCGTAATCAGATGTTACCTTTCCATCTTCATCTTCGGTCTCTACCTTGTTCCAAATAGAATCCTTGCCTTTAGACAAAAGCTTATCTGTAGCCTTATTTAAAGCAGCAGATTCATTTCTAATCTGACCTAAATTACCAGTCTCTGCTTTTGATTTCTTTGAACCTTCACTCTTTAAATTTCCATCAGAATCATATTTTGCATAATAAGACTTAATCAACTTCCCATAGGAACCTGATCTAAGCTGAGACAAACTACCAATGGAACCTTCCAAACCGCCAAAAATAGTGTTGGAATTAGAAGAACTTCCTCCAAAAAGTGAATAAAAAGAATTGTTATTTGAATTAATATTTAGAGACATATACATCACTCCTTTGACAATAAAACCTCGAACTTCCCTGTTCCTTATGTCTATTAACCCACTTTTGTTTATACTTGTAATTATAATACTATATATTTGTGTTGAAACTGTTATGCTCAAATCAACATCTACAAGCGTACTGGTACATTATTCTCACGTAAGTATGCCTTTAAATCATTAATCTCAAGCTCCTTATAGTGGAACAACGAAGCTGCAAGAGCCGCCTCAGCTCCACCTACTGTAAGAGCCTCTAGAAAATGTTTCTTTTCTCCTGCACCACCTGAAGCAATAACTGGAATATTTACAGATGAAGAAATCGCCTTGGTCAATTCCAAATCAAATCCTGCCTTTGTACCATCCTGATCCATAGATGTAAGAAGAATCTCTCCTGCTCCAAGCTTCTCACACTTTATAGCCCACTCCACTGCGTCAATACCGCAATCCAAGCGTCCGCCATGTTTAAAAATATTAAATCCACTTCCATCATCCCGCTTTTTAGCATCGATAGCAACCACAACGCACTGGCTTCCAAACTTGTCTGCAGCATCTGAAATAAGTCTAGGGTTATCTATCGCTGCTGAGTTAACTGAAATCTTGTCAGCTCCCTCTCTGAGAAGAGCCTTGAAATCATCCACAGTACGAATTCCGCCACCAACAGTAAACGGAATAAATACCTGCTCAGCCACACGACGAACCATATCTACAACTGTATTTCTGTGGTCAGAAGATGCAGTAATATCAAGAAATACTACCTCGTCTGCTCCAGCCTTATCATAGGCTGCAGCAATTTCAACAGGATCACCTGCATCTCTTAAATCAACAAAATTAACGCCCTTTACAACACGCCCATCTTTTACATCCAGACATGGGATAATTCTTTTTGTAAACATATTAACACCTCAACCTTTAAACATTGGCAAAATTCTTAAGTATCTGAAGTCCAACAGCTGAGGACTTTTCTGGATGGAACTGACAAGCAAAGACATTGTCTTTTTCAACTGAAGCATGTATATGACAGCCGTACTCAGTTGTAGCCTTAACTATAGAAGGGTCAGCAGCCTCCAAATAATATGAATGAACGAAATAAACAAATGAACCCTCATCAATCCCCTTAAAGAGACGGCCTTCATTTGGAAAATCAAGAGAATTCCAGCCAATGTGAGGAACCTTGATTCCCTCTCCATCAGGGATTCTTTTAACCACGCCGTCCAAGAGATGAAGCCCCTCAACGCCAGGCGACTCCTCTGAGGAATCAAATAAAAGCTGAAGGCCAAGGCAAATACCTATAAATGGCTTGCCACTAGCAACAAACTCTTTAATAGCCTTATCAAGCTCATATTTCTTTAAATGTCCCATAGCATCAGCAAAAGAGCCAACCCCTGGAAGAACCAGTCTGTCAGCTCTTTCAATTACACTAAAATCCCTGGTGAGGATAGTTTCCTCACCAAGGATTTTAAATGCTTTTTCTACACTTTTAATATTTCCTGCATCATAATCTAGTATTGCTATCATAAATCCGGTAACCCTAAGCCTCTCAGCACCTTTCTAAGTTCTATAGTATAGTAATGTCTGTTAGGCTGTTTATAAATCTCAAGAGCCTGTTCAGCAGTCAATCCAAAATTGTCTGCCAGCTCCTGAATAAGCTTTTCTCCGTATGCATCGTACTGCTCGGAAATGCCATATTCAACAGCATTATCCTTGTACTTGTCATAACGACCAACGCCCTTTATAAGTGAATCCAATGCGTAATTGTACTGCTTGTACATAATAAATGTATCTAATTCATCCTGACACTGCTGTAAATCAGCAAGAGTACGCGCTTGATTTCTCATTAGGACAACTTCTTCGTCATCCATAGGGAACCCATTAAGCTTTTCGTATGCTGAAATATAATTGCCAGCAGCAAAGTCATCTTTGGCCTCTGCCATGTGACGTTTCAAGCCTGTAAAAGTCATTCCAACCATTACTACACTAATTATTGATATAGATAATACCAAAAATGTTGCAATAATGGAAATAGGAATTTTAGGAGAATTATCTGGCTCCTTTGGCTTTTTCTCTTTTTTAGGCTTTGGCTCTTTCTTAGGTTTTTCCTTTTTGTCGCCCTTTTCCTTCGCCTTTTCCTTTTTAGCAGCTTCCTTAGCCTTTTTCTTTTCTTCCTTTTCTCGCTTCTTTTTGGCCTTAGGGTCCTCTGCGCCACCCTCAGGAATTATAGGATTACCATCTTCATCATAGGTAATCTCAACAGTAGAGGAAGTAGCTGCAGCGGCCTCCATCTCTGCTATTTCATCCTCATCTGGAGCTCCAAAAATAAGAAGTGCTAACTTCTGTAGAAATGGATTTGGTGTTTTCTCACCTTTTTTCTTTTTCTCTTTTTTCTTCTTATCTTTTTTGCCTTTTTTACCGCCATTATCAGCAGGTTCATCCGCAGATGCTTCTGCCGATTCATCGATCTCAGCACCCTCAGCAGCACCTTCTTCATCGCCGCTTAAAAGGGATTGAATATCAAGAAGATCTTCGTCATCTCCATCTAGGAGATTCTCCAAATCCATATCATCTTCGCCAGAAAGATTAGGCTCCTCTCCGTCTCCATAAAGAGCCTCGTCTAGAGCATCCATCTCATCTGGTAAAAACTCCTTAAGGGAATCATCAAGAGGCTCCTCCTCAACATCAGAGGTGGCATCATCAAGGGAAAATCCAAAGTCGTCTTCCTCAGAAGATTCCTCAGATTCTAATTCAAGACCACCTAAATCAGATTCCTCATCTGTCGAATCCTCCGTCATAAACTCTGACAAGTCTATTTCGTCATCATCTGCTAATTTAATTGGCTCGTCTCCAGCTAAATCTACTCCGTCCAAAGAGCCCTCTTCAGCCTCTGAACCATTATCCAAATCAGCCGGTTCCTCAGAGTCATCCGCATTCATAAGTGCCTCTAAATCAAATCCGCCAATCATAGAATCATCAGAGCTCTCATCAGTAGAATCATCCACTGATGAAGCCTCAGTTTCTTCTGCAATTGAATCATCATTAGATGCAGCATCATCTTCATCCATCTGCTTATGGGCATCTGATACGACTGTGCTTATATTATCAAGGAGTGCTCCAACCACATTTTCCGATTCAGGTATCTGTCCTGTCTCCTGGAAAATACGCTCCTCCTCATCTATTTCCTGTTCAAAATCACTTATAAATGAATCGGCATCATCAACACCTAATTCTTCCTCAAATTGGCGCAAAAAATCCTCCTCAGATAATACTTTTCTGAGGTAAGGATGGGAATTCTTAGGCTTCATGTCCTCTAGGGCACTGGCATCTATTCCCGTAGCAGTAAAGAAATCCTCCTCTGGCGCAACAGCTTTACGGCTTTCCAAGATCTTTTGGTTAGTGCTTGTAACTCTCTCTTGCACCTCATCTGCATCAGTCTTTGCTTTATTTATTGAATTTAATAGTCCATCAAGGTAGTCTTCTGACTGAGACATAATATATCCTCCCAAAACAAGGATTTTGTTTATTTAAAATAAGGGGTATGCTTGGCATACCCCTGAGAAATTAAATTATTTGCCCTTTCGAGCATCCTCGTACTTAGCAACAAGCTCATCTACAACTGCAATCAATTTTCCAATTTCAGGCTTTGTAAGCTGTGCATCAGCACCAAGACTTTCACCTTTTCTTCTAATCTCATCATTGATAAGAGATGAGAAAATGATAACTGGTATATTCTTTAATGTGTCATTTTCCTTTACAAGCTTGCAAAGTCTGTGACCGTCCATAAGGGGCATTTCAATATCAGTAATAATAAGGTGGACATCATCAAGAACTGTACCTCTCTGATGGTATTCAACTAACTTATCCCAACCCTCTTGACCATTCATGTTGACAATAAGATTGGTATAACCAGCCTTCTTTAAACACTCAACAATAAGCTTTGAAAGAAGTGGTGAATCCTCGCAAAGTAAGATAGGTGATTTGCTTCTATCACGAGTCTCATAATCATCCATCTCGGAAACCTTAAGACCAGTCTCTGGATTGATGTCTGTAACAATCTTCTCGAAGTCAAGGATAACAACAAGTCTATCCTCAAGCTTAATAACACCTGTAGAAACTCCAGATTCATCAGAGCTAATAGTTGCGTCTGGCTTAATGATGTCTTCCCATGATACACGATGAATTCCAAGAACCTCATCAACATGGAAAGCAGTGTTTAAACTGTTGAAGTTAGTAATGATGAACAATCCATCATTAGGAGCTTCATCAGTAATATTTAAACATTTGCGAAGAGAAATGACAGAAATCATAATATCTCTAGGCATGAAGATTCCTTCAATACAAGGGTGCGCGTTTGGCAAAGGCGTAACCTGTTGATATAACAAAATCTCCCTGATCTTGGCAACGTTAATTCCGTAGAAATTCTTGCCAACTTTGAACTCGAGAACCTCCAGCTCATTAGTGCCTGATTCCAATAAAATATTAGTATCCATGCAAATCTCCTCTCATTTATAAATCAAAAAGATTTATATTGTTGTCCCTCTTGTTGTGCCATCACTTGTAACATAAAGCTCAAGTGATGATATATCTTCTACTGACGAATTGCTGAATGAGAACACCAAAATCATATCTTTTGATGCACCAGCCGCCAGAGAACCATCAAATCTAGCTAAATCATTAGATACTGGAGTAAATTGGGTGGAAACCTTTTCTCCTCCATTTATGGATAGGCTGTATTCCCTATCTCTATAATTAGAAAAATCTACTGCCGAATCAGTTGTGTTAGTTGCAGTCACGTATAAAATAACGTATTTCTTGCCATTTACCTCGGTAAGCACAAAGCTCTGTGAAGGCTTAAATTCGGTAGCTACATCAAAGGATGAACAATCAAATGTAACTCCTTCAATATCTACTGCATCGGTAAATGATAAACCGGCATCTGAACCCCCATCTTCAGAAGTGGATGATTCAGTGTCATTAGGTATCTCTATAGGCTCACCAGTCTCTGGATCAATCTGTACATTTTCTTCATCTACAGGCTGTTCTTCAGAAGGATTTTCCTCGTCTACCGTTGCCTCGTATCCCTCTTCAAGCTCTCCCGCCTTAACTCTCGCATTACAGATACCAGTAGTCTGATTCTTGTTAAATTTCGAAACAGTTTTAGATGCATATAGGGTAATAATTGATTCCTCTTCCGCTGTCATAGTATAAAGAGGCTCACCGCAGCCTGTAGCTAAAAGAGAAATGCAACTTACACAAATCAAAAGCATACATCTTTTAATTTTCATGCCATACTCCCAATAATAAACTAATCATTAATGGTATGTTAGCATTAAAATGTGTATTGTTCAACATGAAAAATCAGAAAATTCTATGAATTTTTGGTGGTTTTTATATCTTTTGCAAGAGATAATTCGAACCAAAATTCCACACCATTTTCCAGATTATCCACACCATATTTTTCGTGTAGCAAATCCATAGTGGCTTTTACTACTGACAAACCAATACCACTTCCGCCATATTCACGGCTTCTGGCCTTATCAGCCTTGTAAAATTTTTCCCAAATATGTTTAATATCCTTCTTGGAAATATTATTGCCTGAATTGAATACACTAATTCGAACTTTTCCTTTTTTTACAAATTCGTACTTAACATTTATAACATTCTCATTCAAAACATAGTGAATGGCATTGCTAATAAAGTTGGTAATAACCTGCTCTACCAAGAACTCGTCAGCATGGACATAGCACTCTTCTTTATTAATAAATGAATAGGTAATATTCTGAGCTTCAAAATTAATCTTGTTGCTATCTACTACGCTATCGATCATCTCAGTAAGGTTGAAATCAACATAATCGATATTCATCTGTCCAGCTTCAAGCTGATTCAAAATAAGCATCTCTCGAACAAGTCTATTCATCTTGTTGGCTTCGTCGATAATGATATCAAGATAAATCTGACGGCTATTTTCATCCTCCATAATACCTTCCTGGAGGCCCTCAGCATAACCTTGAATCAATGCAATTGGAGTCTTAAGCTCATGGGAAACATTTGAGACAAATTCCTTACGCATATTCTCTGTCTCTTCTCTAACTTCCAAATCATGCTTTAAGCTTTCATTGGCATCCCTAAGTTGCTCAATAGCACGCTTAAGGGTTGTGGACATTTCATTTATATGCTCGCCCAAATCATCAAGCTCATTGTAGACCCTTTGCGGATAGTATCTAGCTTGAAAATCAAAGTTGGAAATTCTTTTAGTAATATCAATAATCCCATAAAGAGGCTTTGAAAAGCTCTTAATTACGTAATGACTAATTACAGTGGAAATACCAAGAGCAACCACAACCATGAATAAGAAAAATCTATTGGTAATGTGTAATGTACGAGATATTCCAGCGTATGAAGTACGCATAAATACAATACTTCCATCAGGAAGGCATCCTCTAAAAACTAAATACCTATCATCTGCTCCTGGAAACTTACAGGTAAAAATCTGATATTCATCTGTGGTCTGAAGAATCTTGACAGAATCATCTTTTGAATACATAGAAAAGCTGAGTTGCTGGCTAAGCACCTCAGGATCAGAATTAGATTTTACGAGAGATTCACCGTCAGGTCCTAATATAATTACGTAAACAGAATATCTATCAAATAATGCAGTCAGGGGCATCTGATTATCCTCTTCATATAGATTGCCATCCTCTTGCATTAACTTAAGCTCATTAAAAACTGAGCGCATATCCTTCTTTTTTTGGCGCAAATAATAATCGCCTAAAAAGTAGGCTGTTAGCAGACTAATTAATACTAGTGTTCCTAGAAATATAGTTGCTATCAATCCTACAATTTGGCGATTAATTTTATTAGACCTTTGCATCGACTTCAAACTTATACCCCATGCCCCAAATAGTCTTAATATAATTTCCTTTGTCGTCTAGTTTGCTGCGAAGCTTTTTAACGTGTGTATCGATAGTTCTTGCATCTCCGAAGTAATCATAATCCCATACATGATTGAGGATTTTCTCTCTGGAAAGAGCAATACCTTCGTTGTTGATGAAGTAATAAAGAAGCTCGAACTCCTTAACAGAAAGTTCAACTGGAGCTCCATCATTAGTAGCTACATGTGCATCCACATCAAGCTGAATACCACCTGCTTCAACAACCTTCTTGCCTACAGACTCATCTGCGCTTCTTCTAAGCACTGCATTAACACGTGCCATAAGAATCTTTGGAGAAAATGGCTTGTTAATGTACTCGTCTGCGCCAAGCTCAAATCCATTAAGGACATCATTCTCCTCGCCCTTGGCTGTAAGCATTAAAACAGGAATTGAAGACGTCTCTCTGATTTCCTTGAGTACAGCAAAGCCATCAACTTTCGGCATCATGACATCTAATATGATAAGTGAAATGTCACTATCCATGTAGAAGATATCAAGAGCTTGTTCTCCATTTTCAGCCTCTACTACCTCGTAATCCTCTCTTACTAAATAATCCTTGATGAGCTTTCTCATTCGGCTCTCATCATCAGCCACAAGAATTTTGTTCTTCGACATAACACCAACCCCATCCTTGAATAATTATTTGTTCCTCTATTGAACTGAAGAGTTTTCCCTTTCTTCAAGAGCCTTCTCACGAGCTTTTAACTCGGCTTCCCTTTCATCAAGCTCCTGCTTCCAGGTAGAATACTGATCAGTAATAGTCTCTTCGTAATTAAGTATCGTAGGACTGTTAATTGTGCTACTCACATAAAACATACCTATGACACATAACAGAAGTGTAAGCGAAACAACTATAAGTACGCTATTAATGATTTTTAACTTTCTAATCTGTTTTAGCTCTGGACTAGTATCAGATTTAGAAAGCACCCTATTTTTTTCTTGAGCATCAGAATCATCATCACCCTTTTCATCAGATTCTGACTGTAACTCTTGTTCCCCTATCGTATATACATCTTCAACCTCATCTTCAGCAAACATCCCTGAAGCTAATAAATTCTGCCGAAGTTGAGATAAAAACCCCAATCCAATTTCAGTTGAAAACAAGCGCTGTTTAAGAAGCTTGTTGTAAATCTGAAGAACTGTCTTCTCGTCAGCTTCTTTTATCTGACCAAGAATATACTCTACAGTCTTAAGCTCCTTAGCTGCCTTCTTTGCGCTTTCCTCATCGTTAAAGATATATCCACCTATATTATATTTTGCCATATCTTTTACCTGAAAATGATTATATTAATATATTAGCAATTATAGACAAAAAAATCTATCAATATCTTTATTTTTTTGCATTTATTCTGAAAAGTCCGCAAATACAAACCACTACGCCAGCCAATGTAATAACTGTACTGAACCATAATGAGAATGTAACACCGAAGGTATACATGCAGCCGCCTCCAACAAAACTTGCAAGGGCATTAGCAAGTGTCATGGCAACTACAAGGAACGCCTGTCCCTTAACTGAATCCTTAGCAGGCATAAACTCATCAACAAAATGTACAGATGCTGGAATGAAAAGTGCAAAAGCAAGTGCCTGGAAAATCATACTAAAGTAAAGCATGCCAACAGTTGAAGCTAATGCTGTAAATAAAATCTTAACAAAGAAGAAAAATGCTGATATTCCAAATAAAAGCTTAGTGCTATATCTATATTTTATCTTGTTGAATAAAATCATTGCTGGAAGTTCAACTAAAGCAGCAAGTGCTAAGATTCCACCTGTATCAGCCTCATCTCCACCTACGTGACTTGTAATCTGATAAACAAAGTTATTGATTAAAACATGTCCGAAGAAAAAGCATGTAACACCAATCATGATTACAAAGAAAGCCATGTTATCTGAAATAAATTTCTTCACTGTCTTAACTGTGATTTCCTCTCCAGCCTGTCTTTTCTCAAATGGATCGTATTCTTTTGCGAAAGACTTAGATGATTTACTAAGAGTATATCTAAGCCAAATGAGTATAGACATAAATCCAACTGAAGCAATAAATCCAAGTATTGGAAGAACACGCTCCGAAGAAGCCTTCATTAAATTTCCTGCCACCAAACTAATGACAAAGAAAAACAAAGAACCGTTTGCTCTAGCAACACCATAATTCATCTCAACGCCACGATCCTCGATGAAGAAATTAAGCGCATTTAGGAATGGCTGTACAAGCTGTGCAAACATAACACCAATAAAGAATGTAAGCCCTGTAGCTATAGACTTTCCTGATGTAGTGCAAGCAAGAAACATATCAATAGTAACAATAATACCAAGAACTGTAAGTACATCCACTACTGTATAGCGGCTAGAATTATCTGTATTAATTGAAATAATTGGCTGTAAAATAGCAGCCATTGCAAAAGCAAGTGCAAAAAGTATTCCTATTCCCGCAGTAGAATACCCTCTGTCCGATAGGTAAGCTGAGCCCAAACTAATAGCACAGCACACTATCATCCAATAAAATCCCTGTAATAAAAAATACTGGAAATTTAATCGGAAGTCATTTGATGTCTTTAATCTTTCTAGCATAATATTAACTCTCCTTTTATTACATTATAGTAAATCTGTAGAAATATATCAAAAATTCACTATATGTGCATAATGTGATAGAATGTAACAATCAATTTTTAGAAAGGAACACAAATTATTACTTATGATGAAAAAAACAATCAAATCGTTACTAATTCTATTACTCTCACTTATATTGATTGTATTAGGTTATTTTGCTTACTTATTTATCGCATACCACAGGATAGATGACAATCTATCTCTTGATATTTCAAACAGTGGCAATCCAACAGATAAAATCAACGTCGGTCAAACCTATAGAGTATCCTCTGCAAATGTAGGATTTGGTGCCTACTCCGATGACTTTTCATTTTTCATGGATGGAGGCACAGAGTCATGGGCCTTTTCAAAAGAGGCAGTAAACAACAATATCACAAATGAAGCTAAACTCTGTCAGTCTTTACAACCTGACTTTTATCTCTTTCAGGAAGTGGATATTGATTCCACTCGCTCATACCATGTAGACGAAGCAGCGCTTCTCACACAGGTAATATCTGAAAACACAAAAGATACAAGCTGTACATTTGCTGTAAACTACGATAGTCCATTTTTAATGTATCCATTGACTCAACCACATGGCAAGTCAAAATCAGGACTTTTAACAGTGAGCAGTGTCACAATAAATGATTCTGTTCGCCGACAGCTTCCTATTGAAACTGGATTCTCTAAATTCTTAGATTTAGATCGCTGCTACGCAAAAAACTATATAGACGTAGATAACGGTAAACAACTAGTCCTTTTCAACGTACATCTTTCTGCATATACAACCGACCCAAGTACGGCTGTAAATCAAATCAAAATGCTTACAGAAGATATGCAAGCTGAATATGATGCTGGCAACTACGTAATAGTAGGTGGCGACATGAATAAGGATCTATTAGGTGATTCCTCTGATTATTTCGGAGGCGATAAGGAAAGCCATCCTTGGGCAAAAACATTCCCAACTGAGCTCTTGCCAGATTCATTTGAAATAGTAGGTCCAATTGATGAAAACAATCCAGCTCCATCTTGCCGTAACGCAGATGCACCATATACTGAGAATACATTTGTACTAACTGTAGACGGATTTATCATCTCATCAAACGTAGAACTCGTTGATGCAAATGTTTTAAATTCAGAGTTTAAATACTCAGACCACAATCCAGTCTACATGGACTTCATTTTGAAATAATTAAGCTTGGCTAGCCTTAGGACTAGTGCCACATAGCTTATCAACAGATTTGATGATTTCCTGAATTTCAGGAAGATAGTGCTCATGCTCAGTCATGAGCCTATCTATTTCATCTCTTTCTTCTTGGACAATTCTTCTATGATCTTCTATTCTATCTCTGATTTTCTTGCGTCTCATAACAAGTCTATGACGACACTCTGACATATCCTGACGGTTAATCAAAGCATTTACCTGATTAAGCCATATTTTGTCATCAGCAAGACCTATCTCAGAAAGAATTCTCTCAAGCTTATCGTTGTAAAACTCAAGATCATAATTGTTTTGAATATATCTCTTTTGATCTCGAATCTTGTCCTGATACTGTTCCCAAACATACTGTAGTTCAGCAGCTGAAGAAACGTGATATTTGTCTTTTATGTACTCAATGCCATTGGTGACATTAACGTACTTCATTCTCTCAACATTCAATACGCTTATTGCCTGATTGAGATGAACTATCGCTTGGTGATTTCCTTTAACAATGGAGTTTTGTCTAAGGAATACAATAAAACCGCTGGTAGCGCATATAAATAATACTATATACACCCATATATAAATATCTGCCTTAGCAGAATTCTGAGCTGCATTGTACATAACATACAGAAGCATCAAAAGGGCCATAAAACTAACCATAATGATAGAGGCCATTTTCTTAAATAGCTTTTTCTGCTCTCTAAGCTCTTCTCTTTCGATTTCCCAACGGCTCTTCTCCCCCTCCATATATGAAAGGCTTCGCTTGATTTTAGCCTGATAAATCTCGTTATCTATATATCGATTAATAATCTCCGGCATATCCTTCTCATCGCTGGAAATCACCTCGAATTGTTCCTCGGTAATGTTTCGAGAAACACCCTTTGAACTGAGAATGCTTTCCTCAAGCTCGCAGATTTTAGAAGCTGTGTTCCTAAGTATCTTTGCCTCCTCTTTAGGCATATTCTCGATAGCTTTGATGTCGTTAAGATACTGAGTGACAATTCTATACTCAGTCTTTTGCTTCTCTAATTCTTTGGTGGAGGCAATAATCTGCTCACAGGAATCCAAAATATAGTGCTCAAGCTTTTTAGGATTCCAAGTGTCAATGCCTTCAATTTGAGAATAGACTCTACTGAAAGCATCATCGATTTTAGCTGCCTTAAGTTCCTTTTTCTTTTTACGATTTGTAAATAAACCCATTTAGACTCTCCCGAATTATATTTTACAAAGCTTAATATATTCCTTCTTCCAACTATTAATTATATTAGTCATTACCTCCCTAGAGGACTGGCGATTGGAATCATCTGAAAGTAAATCATTAATAGCCCTGTCAAAATCTACTATCTTTTCGTTGTTGGTAGCCCCCAAGATAATATTGTTAACCTCATAAATTTCATCATTAGGAACCTGATATTTCTTCACAAACTCCTGAAAGCCCTCTTCATTGTGAGCACATTTATTGGCATACAAAAGACAATATAATGTCTGTTTTTTATGATTTCTCTTGTATCCCTCATCAAAACATTTGATAGCCTCATCAAACAGAAACAGCTTAGCAAAAGCGCAACCTAAATTGTGGTACACATCTCCCTCTGTCACTGCAGACATCTGCTTGGTTAAATCATCAGCAAGAAGTGTCTCATACTCATATACTGCATCTATAAGCTTGTCTCCAGCCATCAGCCTATCAGCGCGAAGCTTTCTTCGCTCTGGTTCTGATTTATTCTCGAATGTGGAAATAATAGATAAAACATCCTTAATCTCCTTATTTGAAGAATAACCATTGGCGCTTAAAATGTGTCCCACAAAAATATGTAAAGGTGCATTGCTTTGAACCAGTCCAAGAAGCTCTTTTGAAAGAGTCTGATTCTTAAGCTCTCGACCAATCCAATTACATAGTTCTGGGCTCATCAACTTGGAAGATAATAGATATACATTGTTTAAAATATAATAACTAAGCTCTTCCAAAGAGTATACATTCAAGGACGCCTCCTCAATGTAATAAGGTGAAGCCGCTATTGAGTTTTTGCAAATAATTAATGTACTCATAAAACACCCTACTTAATAGATATAATATGCTCCCATTTTTTACCAGAAGCTGCAGATATCTCCCCAAATCCCAAATCCGTAATTGCGATAGAAACAGCAACATCAGAAACAGGACTAGCCTCAATACGAAGTCTAGTAGTTCTATTTTCTCTCTTTGGCATATCTGTAAGTTCAAGAACCTCTGTATGAGCCTCTCTAGACTCAGGTCTTTGAATGAAAAATTCTATTTCTGGCTCTCCATCAAGGATAACCTCACACTCACCCTTTACATCATACCAGCTCTGGCCAGCATCTATGAGTGTATAAAACTTCATCACATTGTTATCAAGAATCTTAATTGAAAGATTCATCTTAAGGTCGTTGTCACCAATAAATATAAATGGCCAATCTCTATTTCCTTCTTTTATGTACCCTGCGTAACATGCTCCCTTTGAATAGAGATTCTTACCTAAGAATACCTTTCGTCCCTTACACAATTTGGTAAGAGATGATTTCATCCAATCACCATCAAAACCATCTCCAACAAGATAGACCGCCGAGTAAAGCTCATTGCCAATTGTATCTGTGATAATCTTCTCGAAAAGCTCATCACGGTTGTCTATGATATCACCATGGTTGGCCACATCAAGTGTAATAAGCTGTGGTCTTGTGCTTTGATTTCTGTTTAAAACACAAGAGATAACATTGGAGCCACTATAATCAAAAAGGGCCACCTTGTATAAGAATAATTCTGGCTTTTGCGAAAGAGCATAATAATAGAAACACTCATTTCTATCAATTAACATCAACTGCTTAGATGAAAAGCCAAGCTTAGATGCCACATAATTCATAAGCTCCATAATTTCAAGGCTAACCTGCTCGACGCAAATTATCAGCTTATCGATACTGTCCATTGCAGCCATAGGACCTGGAATAGAAAAAATCTTATTGAAGAAAATAACAAGTAAATCCTGGGCTTCATAGGAAGAATCATCAATAAAAACCATATCCTTTTTCAGAGCAAGAGTAAAAAGGTCCTCAACTAAAACAGCCTCTTTTGTGCGACTGCGTTTGATGGCCTCATCACCGAAAAACCATTGGCTCATGCCAACTCTCTTAGCCACAGTAGTAGGAATAGAATAACATTCTTCTCCAAGTACTGTACTAACAGTAGAAGGCTCTGCCATATCGGCCTTATAAAGGCTAACAACGGTAGATTTAGCGCTTATATCAATTCCTAAAAAAGCTCCCTCTGAACTCATAAAACTCCTTCACTCAATATTATAATATTGAGAAAATATTATTGGTAACTGTCTCAAGCCCTTGATATTTCTTCATTGAAGCTGCAAGAGCTTCCATTTCTCCATACAGGCTATATCGAGAAATGTCATTCATCAGAGCATATCTTCCAGTTGTGTTGTCTAGCTCATCACTAGCTACAAATGTATCACTCTTAAGAGGCTCCTCCGACTGTTCGTCACAATAGATCTCGTATTTAAGCTCATCCCCATAAAACAGAATAAACTGCTTTACGTACAAGCCATCGTACATCTCTATCATATCCTCTTCCACTGCCTGGCCACCATTTACAGAGTAGGCGATGGTAATAGACTGACGTGGGTCACTGTTAAACTCAATAAAATGCTTGTCATAGAGATGATATTTGATTTTAAGCTCCTGATTACATCCTGCAAAGAAACCAAAATATTGATTTCTAAGGATTGCGTCAGCCAGGAGGATATCAAGCATCTCCATATCATCCTCATCCAAATCCTTTGAGGTACATAGATATTTCAAAAGGGCAATTCTCATACTCTCATTGACAGCAAGTCCCTTTTTATATCTATTGTAAATATAAGAGAAAATAATCTCCGGAATCTCCTGTCCATCAGAAAGGTACGCATGAGCCTGATAAGTAAGGAATGCCTCCACAATCATCTTATTGTTCTTGCGAGCAGCATAAGCCTCAAAAATATCCATTATTCCTTCTGGAAGGAAATCTCTATAAAGAACCTGAGTGATAATTCGCTCAGCAAACTCAACCACATCCTCGCCCTTTTCGTAGGCATTATCAAAAACCTTCATCATAGTCTTTGTAGGACCTACGTAAAAACGAATTAGATAACGAATCATATCACTATGATATAATCCCTCTTCTGTTAAATGAGCTACAAGCCCAACTAAGAAGTCATCTAACTTTTCAGGGTTTTGATTAATCATAAACTGGCATAGCTTTTTCGCTGCCCCATTATCAAGAGAGGTAGCATTGGTGTTTTTAATCATATAGTAAGCTTCTTCGTACTTGCTTCTATAGATAAATACCTCAAGCACAGAGGCTATTGTAGCTGCATCTAAAGAGGTAAGATCTGCCTCATTCATAAAATGCTTTTCAATGACAGCCTCTCGGTCATTAAAACGAAGAATCTCTATAATCTTAGGATAAAGCTCTCTAAGATAATCAGCAGAAAGCTGCTTAGAGTTAATGAGTAACTCAGCCTCATCTGCATCCTGCTCAGATTTTTCATTAATCTCACCCTTATTTTCCAAATCCATAATGGCATAAGGAAGATTTAAAGGAGTAAGGCTTCTAAGTGTACCCATGTAGGCTTCTGGATGAATAACATCCTCTATCAAATAGGCATCCTCATCCACAAACAAAAATCCATTTTCATCCTCTAGGAAAATAACACCCTTTTTCCCGATATAAGGAAAATATGCCTTGTGGTCGGAAATATTGGCAATAGTAGGTGCCTTAAACTCATCCTGATAGAGAAAAATTCTATTAACATCAGAATTGATAACTGCAATCTTTTTCTTAAATGCAAGTTCAGAAACCAGATGAGCAATCTCGGAATCAAATATCCCCATCTCCATGAGGCGCTGATAGCAAACCGCCAAATTGTCATCAAGACGACCTATTTTTAACTGCTCAAGCGCAAATGTCTCAATGGCAGACTCATACTGCTCATAGGTCTCTGGATCCTCGCTCTTGTGCAAAATAATATTGGCATACAAAAGAGCCTTTTTCTCAGGTGAAAGCTCATTATTGTATTTAAAGAACATGGTGAGAAGCTTAGGCAGCTTATCAACTGAATAGTCTGGAAGACTCTCCATGTAGGCCTCAAAAAGGCCAGACACATGCAAATTAGAATCTATAGCCAGCTTGAACCACTTAAGGAATCTATCCTCTACATAGTTGGCCTTAAGCAAATATGTAACAATGCCAAGCAATAATTTCAAATCAGGATATACCTTGTAGCACTCCTCCAAAATAGGAAGCACCATTGGGTTATATGTGCGCTCAGTTTCAAGAACATGAACCATCTGAATAGCTATGTCATTGTTAATAGCCTTTTTCTTCCGAGCCCAGTTAAGTATTTTGACAGTAAGCTCGTCAAACCCAGAAATCAAATATGGGTCCTGAACGAATATATAGTATGCCTCAATATACAAAAGAGGCGAATCATAGCCATCGCTAATCCACTCTCCTATATCGCGAAGCTTGGCTGTAGGATTTTTAATGTATTCTTTTCTAAGGAAAAGGAGGAACCAAAAAATCCTAACATCGTCATAATGCTCTCTAAAAATAGACTCAATGGTCTCAGTAAGCCTATCTACATAGCCCTCCTCACGCTCAATAAGAGTACAAATATAAAGCAAAAACGCCCAGTCACCGCTGCCCTTATCCTCGATTGTGCGCTTTAGATCCTGAATAATCCAAAGGGCCTCCTGCTTTTGATTGTTAGTCACGTATAAAAGAGCCTTCATCAGAAGGATATAATTATCATCTGCAAGATCTGGTGCCAATGAATCAATCATCTCAAGAGTCTTAGTGCACCACTGACCTGTAGTAATATTTCTAAGTCTGAAATCCTCATAGAGACGACATGCATTGAGCTTTATAAGATTAGTCTCATGGGAAACTGTATCAAGGACAGTACCTTCCTTGTCTGCAGTGGCGAGGATTGTAATCTCCCTATGAATATTACGATAATCAAATGAAATGCGTGCGTAATTAAGACCAGCATGCATCTTTTCCTTGTGGACATAGTAATTCATGGTAAAGATAGAACCCAAGAAAAAGTCAGATGTAATATGGCTCTTATCAATAGACACAAAGTCAGCATCACAAGAAACAGCAATATCAATATAGCCCCAGGTAGATCTGGTAATCTCTATTTCACCTTTTATATTTTCATTAATCTCGTAGTATTTATCACATCTTTCATCTAGGTCAAAGGTCATCTTCTCTTTGAGCCCACATGAAACTAAAAACTCGTCAACATTGATAGCAGAAATAGGCGCCGCCTTAAATCCTCTGTACAAAAGACGGGTACGCTTGTCCATATCTAATATAAAATTAGCAAAACGATCTGAATAGAAAAGAGAAACAGCCTCTGTAAATCTATTCTGAGCAAAGTCTGCATATTCTTGAAGAGTACGAATCTCTCCATTTGAGGAAATAAGAGGTGGCATAATATAGCTAATTGTAAAAGGAATATAATTTTCAACTCCTACCGCAACAATTACAAAATCCCCCTTTAATTCCTCCCCAACTTTAAAATTTAAATCATCAACTGTATAGTGGATTTTAACATTAACACTGTCAAATAAAGGTTCCTGGATTTTGATGTATGGATTGGTGCAATAAATTACACCTCTGATTTTTACATCATTAAGACTCTTAAAAGAAATCTCCCCTGAAAAAGAATCATGAATAAAGCAAGTCTCATGGATTTGCTCAACATCAAACTCAATATTTGGTTTTAAGTCGCCGAATTTATCCTCTGAAATTCGATAGATTCTTTTTCTCAAAACATTACCTCTTTCATATTAGTTTGCAAAAATAAGTCTTTGCACACTAATCCTAGCATATTCATAGTCAATTATAGCACAACATGTTGTGTTTTCAAACGTTATCCATAACAAACTTATGGATATTTAGTCTAGTCGGTGCTATTATGTAGATGTTTAAAAAAATGCTTATATTTCAAGGAGAAATCATGATAAAACACAAGGATCATTTTCACGGAAGTGACTTAGAAAAAATTGAGCAAATTTATGGCATAAAAAAAGAGGACATCATAAGCTTTTCTGCTAATGTAAATCCACTTGGCATCTCTCCCAACCTTAGAGATGGCATTGCTAAAAATATTGACTGCATCACTACATATCCTGATAGAGATTATGTTCAGCTGAGAAAATGTATTGCAGAGTACTGTGGCACAGAGACAGACAATATCATTGTAGGAAATGGTTCTACAGAGCTTATTTCCCTTTTCATCCAAATTGAAAAGCCAAAGAAGGCATTAATCCTAGGCCCTACCTACTCTGAATACGAACGTGAAATTGCTCTAGAGGGAGGCAAGACCATCTATTACCCTCTCAGAGAGGAAAACGACTTTGTTTTAGATGTTAACCACTTTATAAGCAAGCTGTCAGAGGATATTGATATGCTTGTTATATGTAATCCAAATAACCCTACAGGTACTGCAATTAACAATCATGACATGAGAAAAATACTTGATGCCTGCAAGGAATGCGACATATTTGTAATGGTGGATGAAACTTATGTTGAGTTTGCTGAAAACATAAAAGAAGTTTCATCGGTGAGCCTCACTCGCACCTATGGCAATATTGCAATACTTCGCGGTACATCAAAGTTTTTTGCAGCTCCAGGTCTAAGGCTTGGATACGCCATCTGCTCTAATTCAGATTTGATGTCAGTTATGAACCAAAGAAAAGATCCTTGGACAATCAACTCTATTGCTGTTATTGCTGGAACACTTATGTTTTCAGATACCAAATACATAGAGGCCACTCGTTCACTTATCGCATCAGAGAGAAATCGTCTATACGATATTTTTGAAAAGAGCTCTAGATTCAAGCCATATTGGCCACATGGTAATTTTATGCTATTGAAAATTCTTGAGGATGGAATTACCAGCAATGACTTATTTGATAAATGCATTAGAGCCGGTCTTATGATAAGAGACTGTTCTACTTTCCCTTATCTAGGGGAGAATTACATTAGATTCTGCTTTATGAATCCAAAAGACAATGACCGTCTTGTAGACTTACTTTTAAATTAAATAGCAATAAAAAAGACCTTTTGTTTTCACAAAAGGTCTTTTCATATTAAGGCTTAAGCCAAATATCCATATCAACGCTTCCTTCGATACCATTTACATGGCCTGACTCTGTATACTGCCAGAGATCAAATTCATAAGGCCAATAGAACTCCTGATTGTATCCCGCAAACCATTTTTTATAGTCAGTAAGCTGGCTCAAATCTAAAAGCATAGCCCCCATTTCAGTGTTATGATAAATCATAGTGTCATAACCTGCACCCTCAATTGTATTCAAAAATACTTTTGTAAGATTAGTACGTTCATCAACAGAAAGAATGTTAGTACGAGCATCTTTGGCAGCAACTTTTTCCACGTCAAAAACTACAGGCAATTGTAGCTCATAACCATCTAGTATATTTAATACTGTGGCAGCCTCTTCCACTACCTCAGCCTCGTTGATGGCCTGAGAAAAAACATATACACCAACATCAAGTCCGGCAGCCTGTGCTCCCTCTATATTCTCTACACATTTCTCATCAACCATGAGCTTTCCTGTGCCATAGCCCCTATACATTGCTCTGACAAAAACAAACTCTACTCCATCAGCGGCAACTGCCTCCCAGTCAATATCTCCCTGGTGGGATGACACATCAATTCCAAATCTAGAAACAGTCTGTCCATCCGAATAAGAGTATCTACCAGTAGTCTCATCTACTGACAAATTTTCAACTTTATATTCATTTTTAGCCAATGAATCATCTATCTCTACGAAGTTGTATCTATTATTAGCTGCTACAACTATATAGTCAGGATAAAATGACTTGAGAACTGCAATAACTGATGAACCATCCTCAAGTGAGCCCTTAAGATTGGCAAGAACAGATATTTTACCCTGATCTATGCCCTCTTCCTTAGCCTCTTCAATGAGAGCCTCAACTTCCTCGCTAGTGTATGACTTACCAGTCTTAACCTGAATACGGTTGTGAGTGTCTGCGACAATATAAATCACCCCAACTGCAACCAATGTCAAAATAATAGATAATATAGATACCAAGAAATAACGAAATGCTCTTCTCATAACTTATAATTTTAATGTCATATCATCAAGCGAACCTATCTGCTTGCGATACCACACAATTCCCTTCCATTCTCCGAATTTGTAACCTATGTTAGTAAAATGTCCTACTTCTTCAAAGCCAAGAGCCTTGTGAAAAGCAATGCTTGCAACATTATCATCTGTGATTACACCGTACATATACTTGTAACCAATAGCTGATAATCTGCGTTCTAATTCCTCGTACAATGCACGTCCAATCCCAGCTTTTTTAGGAACCTCTGGTGAGGTGTAAATAGTAGATTCTACAGAAAACTTGTAGGCATCGTGATGTCTAATCTGACCGGCATAGGCCATACCAATGACCTTGCCTGATTCATCACATGCCACAATATAAGGATATGCTTTTTTTGTTTCAACTATTGAATCCTCATAGTCCTGAATAGAACCATTGACCTCTGAAAAAGTAACGAATGAATTGGCTACATAGTAACCATAAATATCTCTGATAGCTGAGGCATCACTAATCTCAGCCTCTCTAATGGTAAATTCCATTGCTAATCTCCTAAATAAAACGATAAAAAAATTCTAACAAATATTAAAAATAGGGTCAATGGAAGAACCCTTATGACTTTACAAAAATAGCAAATAGTCTTATAAGTATTAAGGATAATCCAAAAGAAGCACGAGGTAAAAAATGAAATATAACACTATACTCTTTGATTTAGACGGAACTCTTTTATATACCCTAGAGGATCTTACCGACAGCATTAATTACATGCTTTCAAAATATAACTATCCTACACATCCAATTGAAAGCGTTAGGCAATTTGTAGGAAATGGACTTAGAATGCTAGTTACACGAGCCCTTCCAAATGGAGAAAATCAGGAAGGATTCGATGATTTTTTAAATGAATTTATCGATTATTATAATCACCATAACAGAATCAAAACCAAGCCATACCCAGGCATACTTGAAACCACCGAAAAACTTGCTTCTATGGGAATTAATATGGCCATTGTAACTAACAAAGGTCAGACAGCCACCAATTCTCTACTAGAGGACTACTTCAAGCCACATATAACAATTGCAATTGGAGATGATGGAAATCACGCAAGAAAGCCAGATCCTGAGCCAATCAACATGGCACTAAAAGCCCTTGGTGCAAATGATAAATCAAAAGTTCTTTATGTAGGGGACTCTGATGTAGATGCAACAACTGCAGAAAACTCCGGACTAGACTATGTACTATGCACTTACGGTTTTCGAGATATGGAAGACTTAAAAGAATTTAAGCCGGTGGCATTCATAGACTCAATAGACAAATTATTAGATGTAATCAAATAAGAAATAGGCACTGAATTCAGTGCCTATTTTAGTGTTCAAATATTGTAATTAAATAATTGCCTTACTTAGCATAAGCCTTGTAAATAGCTACATGATCATCGATGCATCGCCAAGAGCTAGTTGATTTAGCTGTACAGCAGATGTATTCCGCTCCACTTTCAGAAGTCATAGAGCTAACTGCGCAGCTTCCTGATTCATCTACGTATCCCGTTTTAGCACCAAGAATTGTACCGCCAATATCCTTGTCCTCAATTCGGCGAAGGAACCAGTTAGAAATTGTAATTCCCTCAGGATTAACATTAGTAGCAGTAGAATTGTAAACCTTAGTAGTTAGAACCTCTCTGCAAAATTCATCATCAAGAGCCGCCATCATGATTATTGAAATATCGTATGGAGTGCTATAGTGATCATCAGCATGGAATCCTACTGGATTAGTAAAATGACTATCCTTAAGTCCCATATTTTTAGCTTCTTCATTCATCATATCAACAAAACTGTCAATATCACCTGCAACATACATTGCAAGCTGTGCAGCAGCATCTCCACCAGAAGGAAGAATAGTTCCGTAGAACAAATCTCTAACCGTCATTTCCTCTTCTTCAACAAATCCAGATGTTGAGCCCTCGCCTGCATAAGAATAATCAACTGCCTCATGAGACATTGTCACCTTATCATCCAGTTTATCTGGAGAAATATGCTTTGATGCAACAAGAACAGTCATTACCTTCGTCATAGACGCTGGCACTATTCTTTCATTACCATTTCTTTCACCGACGATTTCTTTGGTGTTATTGTTTATCAAAATGGCATACTCACTGACAACATCGCCGCTAATTTGAACAGTATCTCCTGTTTCTTTTGCGCTATATGCGCCAACAGAACCGCTAACTTCCTCCGCTTCCTCTGCAGAAGCATCTTCCTTGGCTGCATCAGGATCCACATCACCTGAAGATACCTTCAGACCAGTTTTTTCTTCTTTCTCCTCAGCAGCTGCCTTTTCCTCGGCTGCCACTGTCATAGTCTTGTTATTGCCCTTTATATGAGAAACAATGAAACTGCCAACGACAAAAATTGCTATAGAAATAAATGCTATTTCAGCATAAACCTGTATTCTTCGAATTAATCTCTTACGTCTACGATATACACGTCGCTCTTCGTAAGACATGGTACTTCGTCTTCTATAATTACTCATAACAAAAAACTTCTCCCTCTCCCCTAACTTATAAAAAATTTTAACATTGACGCATCATGTCTTCAATTCAGAACAGACTTTCCGTAACATTTGTATAAATTAAACATATAATCTTCTTTATCTATTTTAGACTGATTGATTCTTGGCAATAATAAGAGAAAAATATCCTGTATCATCAGGTATTTCAGAAAGCTCTCTATATATCTTTTCATTATCCATACTACAGTTTTCTACGGCCTGAACCTGCATATTTTTTGCAGACAATAGCTCTTTAACTTCTTTCATATGACTTGCAGATTTCATAAAAACGTAGTTGCCTTCATATTCAAGAGATTCATCCTCTTTATGAACAGCCGGAATTATATGAAGAGACTCATCCCATTCAACAAGTGGCAAATTAAGTCTTGCGGCAGCCGCACAAAATGAAGGTATGCCACTGACAAGTTTTACCTCATATCCATCGTCCTCTAGAATATGCTGCAAATAACTGAAAGTACAATAGATTGTCACATCCCCAAGGGTTAGATAAACAACGTTCTTCCCTTGGTCAAGATATGACTCTATTAAGTTGGCACCTTTTTCATGTTCTTGTTTTATTAATTCCCTATCCTTTACCATAGGCATATATATAGGGATAAGTGTTTTCTCAGAAATTTCAGGAACAACCGCCTCAGCTATTTTATATGCAACAGACTCCTTAGGGTTCTTTCCTGGAACCGCTATAATATCATTTTCACGAATCATACGAATGGCCTTAAGTGTCATTAACTCAGGGTCTCCTGGTCCTACTCCTACGCCATAAGCTATTCCCTTCATTTCTTTCTATCCTCCATTTTAATAATCTACATGTAAAAAAAATCAGATACCACAAATGTATCTGATCTTTTAAAATAGTGGACTAGACGGGAGTCGAACCCGTGTCCAAAAGCCAATTCCCGGCCCTTCTACGAGTGTAGTTTGTATTTTTACATTCCCTCCACACAGCTCCTACAAACAGGATATGTGCTTTAGTAGCTTCATGATACGCCCGCTATCGCAAAGCTTTGATAACGTCGTTTCCTACAAAGTCGAAGTCTGGATCCTAAGATGTAGGTGCCCTAGGTCAGACTGCTGCGCTTAGGCAGCGTATGCTAATTTATTATCAGCGTTTAATTTTAAGTTTGCCCATTTAACCCATTAGCGTGGGACTCGCTTCTTCCGCTGCATGACCCCTGTCGAAACCATGACTAGCCCAAAATAAATTCTTTATGCTGAGCAAGTTCTCTAATGCCCAAAACATAAGCGTTATTTATTATAAAGCTCGCGATAGACTTTAGCAAGAGGCAATCCAACCACATTATTGTAGTCTCCGGAAATACTCTTGACCAGAATAGCCCCTAGCCCCTGAATGCCATAAGCGCCAGCCTTATCCATTGGTTCTTTAGATGCAATGTATGAGCGAATCAGCTCAGGTGAATTCTCATACATCTCCACATCTGTACACTCAGAAAATGTATTAACATTTCCAGCTTCATCAATAATAGTCACTCCTGTATAAACCTGATGAGTCCTGCCAGAAAGAGCTGAAAGCATCTCAAAAGCGTCCTCCTCATCCTTTGGCTTACCAAGAATCCTATTGTCAAAGGCAACTACTGTATCTGCCGCAAGAACAACACGTCCTGGATTGTCTTTAGACACTGCAATAGCCTTACTTTTGCTTAAATCCTCTACCACCTTTGATGGTAAAGTCTCTTTTGTATTTTCATCTATATCTGCAGGCTTAACAATATAATCAATTCCAGCCTGTGAAAGTAGCTCACGTCGTCTTGGTGAACCTGATGCCAAAATAATCTCCATAATCCTCACCTTATCTTAAAGACATTTTATAGTCTCGCTCAGCCTCTCGCTTCATATCCTTCTTTTGAATATCAGCTCGCTTGTCATAAAGCTTTTTACCTTTGGCTAGAGCGATTTTCACCTTAACAAGACCATTATTAAGATATACCTCAAGGGGAACTATTGTATATCCGCTTTCTTTTATCTTGCTGAAAAGACGATTAATCTCTGCCTTATGCATAAGCAACTTTCTAGGACGAAGTGGGTCTCTGTTGAAAATATTACCCTTTTCGTATGGATTTACATGCATCTGATAGATGTAAATCTGCCCATTATCAATTCTTACAAAGGCCTCCTTGATGGAGCACTGTCCTAATCTCATGGACTTAACCTCAGTGCCATGAAGCTCAATACCAGCCTCATACTCTTCCTCCATGAAATACTCATGATAGGCCTTTTTATTATTTGCTATTAACTTTCTGCCTTCTTTATTCATACATAATCTCCAAGTCCGTCAGTTATTAAAATCTCTTGAATTCGTCAAGAATAAAATCGATTGTCCTTGCCTGTTCATCTACAGAGTCAAGAATCACTCGCACTGGCTGTCCTAGCTTAAATATACGACCTGTGCGTTCTCCAACTAAGGTGAGATTCTCCTCTATAAACTCATAATGATCGTCATAGAGAGTAGAAACATGCACAAGTCCCTCAACTGTATTCTCAAGCTCTACATACATTCCCCAGCCTGTTATTGAGGAAATAGTACCATTGAACTCTTCTCCAATGAATTCCTTCATAAACTGAACCATCTTGAGCTTGTCCACCTCTCGCTCACAGTCCTCTGCTCTACGCTCTAGCTTGCTGGTCTGCATTGCAACCTCTGGCAAAATAGACTCATAATGAGAAATCTTTCTCTCATTCATGCGACCTCGAAGATGATCCTTAATAATTCTGTGAATCTGCAAATCAGGATAGCGTCTAATTGGCGAAGTAAAATGACAATAGTATTTTGCCGCAAGACCAAAGTGGCCCTTGCACTCTGTATCGTACTTAGCCTGTTGCATGCTGCGAAGAGTCATCTTTGTAATAACAGCCTCATCCTCATGGCCTGAAAGAGACTCTAGCATCTTTTGAATCTCCTTTGGATGAATATTGTCAGTCTTACCCTTTAGGGCATAGCCACATGCGCCAAGGAATCTACCTAATGTCTGCATTTTCTCAGGATCTGGCGCACCATGAACACGATAAACAAATGGGGATTCCATAAGCTGAAAATGCTCGGCAACTGTTTCATTGGCAGCAAGCATAAAATCCTCAATAAGCTTGTGAGCATCGTTGCGCTCATATGGCGCAAGTCCAACCACCTTTCCATTCTCATCTATTAAAATATGAGTCTCTGGAAAATCAAAGTCGATAGCTCCTCTCTTCTTGCGCTTAGCCCTGAGAATCTTTGAAAGCTGAGCCATCTCATCAATCATCTCTGCTATATCAGAGTACTTTGCTCTAGTATCCTCATCACCTGTCATCATAGCATACACATCCGTATAAGTCATACGATGATTGCTATGGATAACCGACTCACAAATCTCGTGATCAACAAGCTCTCCCTTAGGATTAAATGTCATGATACAAGAAAGGGCTAGTCTATCCTCCCCCTCATTAAGGGAACACATACCATTGGAAAGAGTATGTGGAAGCATTGGTATAACTCTATCTGCCAAATAAACGGAAGTACCACGCTTTAGAGCCTCTACATCAAGAGCCGAAGACTCCTGCACATAGTTGGTAACATCAGCAATATGGACTCCTAATACGTAGTTATCACCATCCTTAACAAGTGAAACTCCATCGTCTATGTCCTTGGTGTCTTCGCCATCAATAGTAATGACACACAAATCTCTAATATCATTACGTCCAGCCATATCAGCCTCGGAAACTGGCTTAGCTACAGTAGAAGCCTGCTTAATCACCTTATCAGGGAACTCTGTCTCAATGCCAAAGCTACGGATAATAGATAAAATATCAACTCCTGGATCATTTTTGTGACCTAAAATCTCAGTGATGTGTCCCTCAGGCTTGTGGTTATCATCACCATAGTCATCAATGTGACATACTACTTTGTGACCTGTTACAGCATTTAAATCTCTACCTGCCGGGATAAAAATATCTCTTCCAAGCTTTTGACTATCTGCAATAACAAATCCAAAATTCTCACTCTTCTCGTATGTACCAACAACATCTGAAAAGCCGTGGGTGATAATCCTAATGACCTTAGCTTCCTGACGCTTGCCAGGTGCTCCAAAAGTCAATACTGCAGCGACTATGTCGTCTTGCATAGCAAAGCCAGTATTATCTCTACCAACGAAGTAATCTTCCTCCTGACCCTCAACCTCTATAAAGCCGAAGCCATCCTTGTGAGAAATAAATCTGCCGATAATGTCTGGTTCTATATTGTCATATTTAGGCTGATTAGCCTTTTTTGCAACTGCATTTAATGACTGCTTTTTAGAAGCCTGCTCAGCCTTTGTAGGCTTTTTTGAACGATGATCCTTAGTCTTAATGAACTTTGGTCTATTTTCAGGTATCTGATACTTGCCACGCTTTGTAATCTCCACCTGCCCCTGACCTACAAGTTCATCCAGAACCATAGCGAACTCAGCCCTCTTGTCCTTAGGTACATCAAGCAATATCTCTAAATCCTTTTTCTTCATAGGGATATAAGCCTGACTCTTAAAGACATCCATCAAAAAATGCTTTTGTTTTTCAAATTCGTTCATATAATCTCCTAGTAATTACCCTCTAATAAAACACGAAAAGCCACCCAACAGGGTGGCATAACATACTTAGTTATTAAAAACTCTTAATATTAAGAACTGCTGAAAGAACGAAGAAAAGGATAACACAAACACTTGTAAGTTTAACAAGTAATCCCTCTCTAGAACGTCCCTTATTACGGCTCCAGTATGAATCGAACTGCTGGCCTGATAATGAGCCAAGTCCATTCTGCTTTCCTTCTTGGAATAATATTATAACTGTGAGTACCACACAAATTGCTATTAATAAACCGATTAAAACATATCTTAAAGTCTGCATATTGCCTCCTATTTAGGGGTTAATTATTTGCTACATCTTTCGCAACATTTGAAGTATATCATAGCGTTTCGAGTATTTCAACCCCTTAAAGTTTAGCATCAAAATTCATTCCTGCAAGGGCACCTTCATCTGCTGCTTTTCTTGATTTTTGATATGGATTATCCTCATTAGGATATTTAATCTGAGTGGTTGTAGTACCACCAGACACGTAGGTTCTTCCACACTCAGGACATATAGCAGTATGAATAGCTACAGAGGCATTGATGACTTTGCCACCTTCTTTTGCCGCCTTGTCATAAGCATTGTTTACGTGCTCCTGCTCATGACCTCTAACCCTAGCGCCTGCAGCCTCAGGTGAAACATGTTGTGCCGATTTAAAGGAAACATTTTCATCACTGCCATCCTGATATTTTCTGTTGGCACATGTTTCGCACTCTATAACTCCAGCTCTCTTTGCAGCTTTTTCAGAAGCGTAGTTCTTGGCTAAAGCCTCATTTCCGCCTTGTAGCTTTATTTCTTTTGCAACTTTATTCTCACTGAAAGTCAGTCCATTTGGCTGACCTACTACATTATATGCTGAATTAATACCTAGCATATTAACACCACCCTTTAATGCAGCTTATAGTTAGTATTATCTTATCATCTTAATAAGAAAAAACTATGAACATCTTTAATTTTATAACAATGTAATTTATACTAACATAAATGCGTAAAATTATTTAACTAAATCAAAGCGGGGAGAAAAATGCTAAGTAAATATTTTGTTTGTTTTATAATATACAGTTTCTTTGGATGGATTTATGAGACTATCTACTGCACAGTCAGTGAAAAGGCCTGGGAGAATCGTGGATTCCTCTATGGCCCATGTATTCCACTATACGGAGTGGGCGCAATATCTGCCCAGTTTTTATTTGTGGACTTGCCAATCCAGCGCTTTTCACACCCATCCTATCTTACTATCTTTTTAGGATGTGCTATCGGCTCATTCATACTTGAATACACCACTTCATATTTATTAGAAAAAAGATTTCATGCTAGATGGTGGGATTATTCTCATCTTCCACTGAACATAAACGGACGAGTATGCCTAATCTTTACTGTATGCTTTGGAATTGCAGGAATCATAGTTACTCAATTTATTGAACCTCCAGTAATTCATGTAGTTGATATGATACCCCAATTATTGGTAGAGCTTTTAGCCTTACTATTTATGTTTGTTTTTGGATTTGATATGGCACTAACTATTTCAGCTCTCACAAGCTTTGCCAAGGAATTCGAGCGCATCAATGATCAGATTAACGCTCAAATGGCTCAGCGTGTAGAGGCTCTATATTCCAAGCCTGAGACATCTGACGATGAAGATGACACTGCAATCAAGGAACGACTTTCTACAGAATATGTTAAGCAATGGATCAAAAATGCCACAGCAACTCAGCTCGGTCAGTTCCGTCATATTGCAAAATTCACTCATCCAGTTGCCTCTACAAAGGCACTTTTGGATAAGGGTTCCGAATACTTACGCCGCCGCAAAAAGTAATTAACAAATTGGCATAAAAATAGCCACCTGGTAACTATCAAGCTCAAAGTCGCTTAAGCGTAGCAACTTTAAGGCTTGAAAGTGTAACCAGATGGCTTTTTATTTTTGTTAATTACTTAGACTCAGTCTTCACTGCGTCCTCAGGCTTCTCTACCTGAGCAATAGCTGCCTTCTGCATTGGAATACGGCAGTTCTTGTTGCTACCAAACTCAACAATAACAGTTGTCTCATCTGGAATAGCGATGATAACACCATAAAAACCACTTGATGTAAGTACTGTATCACCTACTGCAAGAGAATTCATCATAGCTGTCTTAGCGTTCTGCTCCTTCTTCTGTGGGCGAATCATGAAGAAATACATGAATACAAAAAGTACTACAATCCAAATAATTAAGCTGATTGAGCTGTTCATTCCGTCCATTAAATTATCCTCCTAAACTATGGCTAATAGCCTTTATAACACTGATGTATATTTTACATAAATACCATTTCGTAAGCAACAATTTTCCATGAATTAATATTTATTTAAGAAAAATCCAAATATCAATTACTAGTATTTATCTTACTGTTCTCCTGCAGCCATAGACTCTAATTTGAATTTCTTATATGCTGCAAAATTGCCTGCATCTAAAGCATCTCTAATCTCTTCCATCATTGTGTTGTAGAAATAGAGATTATGAAGAACACAAAGTCTCATACCAAGCATCTCCTTAGCCTTAAGAAGATGACGGACATATGCTCTAGAATAGCTTCTACATGTAGGACAACCACATCCCTCTTCTATAGGGCGCATATCCTTTTCAAACTTTTGATTGAAAAGATTCAGCTTGCCATGATTGGTATATACATGACCATGTCGTCCATTTCTGCTAGGGTAAACACAATCAAAGAAATCTATACCTCTATCAACTGCCTCTAGAATATTAGCAGGAGTACCAACTCCCATAAGGTATGTTGGCTTGTTCTGTGGAAGGTGAGGCACTACATTGTCAAGAACGTCATACATCTGCTCGTGACTCTCGCCTACCGCAAGTCCACCAACTGCATATCCCGGTAAATCAAGCTCTGAAATCTGCTTTGCGTGCTCGATTCTAATATCATTGAAAACAGCTCCCTGATTGATACCGAATAAAAGCTGCTCCTTATTAATAGTGTCATCTAAAGAATTAAGACGCTCCATCTCATCCTTGCAGCGATAGAGCCATCTGGTAGTTCTCGCAACAGAATCCTCTACGTATTTACGTTCTGCAAGTGCAGGTGGACACTCATCAAATGCCATAGCAATTGTAGAACCTAAATTAGATTGAATCTGCATAGACTCCTCTGGACCCATAAAAATCTTGCGTCCATCTATATGGGAATTGAATGTAACTCCCTCTTCTTTTATCTTGCGAATACCTGCAAGAGAAAACACCTGAAATCCGCCAGAATCAGTAAGAATTGGTCTGTCCCAGTTCATAAACTTATGTAAACCGCCAAGTTCTTTAATAAGAGTATCGCCTGTACGAACATGAAGATGATATGTGTTAGAAAGCTCTACCTGGCATTTGATTTCTCTTAAATCATCGGTAGAAACCGCACCCTTTATGGCCGCAACTGTACCAACATTCATGAATACAGGAGTCTCAATCACACCATGAACAGTATGAAATCTGCCTCTTTTAGCCTTACCCTCAGTTTTTAATAACTCGTACTTCAATTCTTATAAAACTCCTTAATATAATCAACTCTATCTGTCATATGTGAAAGCATAGCATCACAGATAGTAATAGCGCACATTGCCTCAACTACAACAACTGCGCGAGGAACAACAACAGGATCGTGTCTTCCATGAATCTCTATATCAACGTTCTCGCCATTTTCGTTAACAGTATGCTGCACCTGAGAAATAGATGGTGTTGGCTTAATGGCAGCTCTAACTATAATATCGTCTCCATCAGAAATACCGCCAAGAATTCCTCCACTGTGATTAGTAGTCTTAACAATTCTGCCATCAACCATCTCAAAGGCATCGTTGTTAATACTTCCCACTGATTTGGAAGCCTCGAAACCATCACCAATCTCAACGCCCTTAACTGCACCAATTGATACTAGTGCCTGAGCAATTTTAGCATCTAATTTATCAAATACTGGCTCACCAATTCCTGCTGGCACGCCAGTGATTACACATTCAATAACACCGCCTGCACTGTCTTTGTTAAGCATGCATGCTTCAAGATACTCCTGAGCTTCCTTAGCTGCAAGAGAATCAGGCATAGCAAGTGGATTTAAATCTCTCTCTCCTAATTCAAATTCTGATACTCTAATATCTCCGATAGATTTCGTATATGCGAATACCTCAACACCAAGCTCTCTAAGTAGCTTAGCGCAAATAGCACCAGCAGCAACTCTGCCAATTGTCTCTCTACCAGAAGAACGTCCGCCGCCTCTGTAATCCCGACGACCAAATTTCTCATAAAAACCATAATCAGCATGTCCAGGTCTAAAGGTAGTAGCGATATCGCCATAATCCTTAGAGTGCTGGTCAAGATTTCTAACCATCAAAGAAATCGGTGTACCAGTAGTATGTCCTTCAAATACACCTGAAAGGATTTCTACCTTGTCTCCCTCCGCTCTAGCTGTAGTAAATTTAGACTGACCAGGCTTTCTTCTATCTAAATAAACCTGAATATCTTCTTCACACAGCTTCAGCCCAGCTGGAAAACCATCAATAACAACGCCTAGAGCTGCCCCGTGAGACTCGCCCCATGTGGTAATGGAAATTCTATTTCCGAATGTTGAACCTGCCATTTTTCTCCCTCCAAAAAAAGGGCTGTTTAAAACAGCCCCACACTAAAGACCTATTTAATCTTTACAACTACAATACTATTTGGCTTTGCAATCTTGATAGGTGCATTCTGCATAAGAGAATGTCCCTCTTTTTTATCAATTGTAAAGCTACGAATCTCATTTGTATCATGATTGAGAGAAACGTAATACTTATCTCCTGGCAATACAGCAAAGCTCTTAGGATAATCACCACTAATAAAGCTATGAGCGAAGTAATCAATCTTGCCTGACTTAACATCTCTCTTATACATGCAGATAGCATTGAGACCATCTACACTGGCATAAAGGAATGTATCATCATCGCCAAACTTGATATTAGTACCAGTAGAAATCTCCTCATCAACTCCTACAAGAAGTGAAACTGTCTGGATATTTTCAAAATCAGGATGTCCCTCGATAATATGATAATCATATACAAGGATTTCATTTGACATCTCTGTAATTACATAAGCATATTTGCCATCATTAGAAAACTTCATCTTAAGAGGTGCAGAACCCATAGCGCATCTTACAATGTCTACAAGGCGAAGCTTGCCCATCTCATAATCTACCTCGTAGATTTTAATCTGATGAAGACCATTTTCTACAACACATAAGAACTTCTCATCTGGAGTAAGCTCTACACATGTACAGTGTGGGTAAAGTGGTCTATCAGCAACTGACTTACCAATACCCTGGTGGAAAATACCATCAGCGATAGAGCCTATGCTACCGTCCTTATTTAAATTCATCATTGTAACACGACCATCGTGATATCCTGCTACAAATAAATATCTATTCTGAGAATCTACGCAAAGATTGCAGCCACGCATGCCTCCAACCCATTCCTGATTCATCTTTTCCAAATCACCATTCTCTAGAATCTTGAAGGAAGCCACACCCTCATCAGCGATTGAATAAAGGAATTTGTTGTCCTTTGAATTAATAATGTCTGATGGATTATTAATTGGTGCTACACTGCGCTCCTTAAGAAGTCCCTTATCAGGATCAACGTCATAAACATAAATACCAACACTAGTCTCGTGAGTGTAAGTACCAACATAAGCCACATATTTACTCTCTGCCATCTTATTCTCCTCGTAATTAAAACCTGTAGGTTCTTGTGGGATTACCACAAGAAGTTATGTTATGCTTCTTTGCGTCTAAGTAAATCAAACTCATCCGGTGTGACGCTAAGCTTAATGAATAGCTTTTGCTTTGGATGTGGACAGCTTTCCATATCCGCACCAGTTTCGTCTTTAATACCAAGAACTTCTACCTCTATATTATCTCCGTTTGGCTTCATAATTTCAATAGTTTCGCCCACTGAAAATTTATTGCGCTGCTCAATTTCAAAATATCCTTGATTATCAGCGGCTCCGGCAATACCCAAATATGTATAACCGATATTGTAGGTATTGTTGTCGTAAATCTGAGACTCCTCAGAAGGCTTGCCATAGAAGAATCCTGTTGTAAACTGACGATATGTACAAGCAGCAATCTGTTCCTTATACCAATCTAAATTAGCCTCATATTTTTCTATAGATTCCTTACAATCGTCAATAGCCTTGCGGTATGTACGAGCAACAGTTGCAACATAAAGAGCAGTCTTCATTCGTCCCTCTATTTTGAAACTATCTATACCTGACTCAAGTAAATCAGGCACATGCTCTATCATACAAAGGTCCTTTGAGTTGAAAATGTAAGTACCTCTTTCATTTTCCTCAACTGGGAAATACTCACCAGGTCTCTGTTCCTCTACAACAGCATACTTCCATCTACATGGATGAGTGCATGCACCCTGGTTGGCATCACGACCAGTAAAATAGTTAGAAAGGAGGCAACGTCCAGAATATGAAATGCACATTGCTCCGTGAATAAATGTCTCTATTTCTAAATCATCTGGAATATTGGCTCTAATCTCTTTTATCTCCGCAAGAGAAAGCTCTCTAGCAGAAACAACCCTCTTAGCGCCTAGGTCATACCAGAATTTGTATGTGCCGTAGTTTGTGTTGTTAGCCTGTGTGCTGACATGACGCTCTATTTCAGGACAGATTTCCTTTGCAAGCATAAAGACAGCAGGGTCGGCAATAATAAGGGCATCTGGCTTAATTTCCTTAAGCTCTTTAAAGTATTCCTTAACACCCTCTAAATCTCCGTTATGAGCTAAAATATTAGCTGTAACATAAACTTTCACGCCATGATCATGGGCAAATTTAATACCCTCAATCATATCCTCTTTTGAGAAGTTCTTAGCCTTAGCTCTAAGGCCATACACCTCTCCACCGATATAAACTGCATCTGCTCCATAAATAACAGCAACCTTAAGTACTTCAAGGCTGCTTGCTGGAACTAATAACTCTGTATTTCTCATTACTTTCCTTTCACAGATATACTAACACCGTCCCCTAGAGGAAGTATCGTAGTAGAAAAATCCTCGTCATGGGTCAACTCATATAAATAATCACGCATCCGCTTATGAATAGTGCGATTGCGTCTAGTGATTGCAAAACGAGATTCTATTATATCTCCATCCTGCAAAACGTTGTCAGTAACAACTACTCCACCATCTCTTATAAGCCTCTTAATCTCTGGCCAGAAATTGATGTATTGTCCCTTCGCTGCATCCATAAATATAAAATCAAAAGGTCCCTCTAAGGTAGGAAGAATCTCCATTGCATCTCCCTCTAAAAGAGTAATCTGATTATCTCTTCCAGTCCTTTTGAAATTCGCATTTGCGATAGGAATGCGAGGCTCATAATTTTCTATAGTGGTAATCCTAACATCATCGCCTGCAGCCTCCGCCATAAGATTAGCAGAAAATCCAACTGCTGCTCCAACCTCAAGAATTGTCTTGGGCTGATTCATCTTAATGAGAAGCTGTAGTAAATTTACCGTCTCAGGTCTGATGATAGGTACATAACTCTCTAACGCCTCCCTTTGAATATCCTTTAACACTGGGCTAAGCTCAGGATAAAGGCTATTCAAATAGGTGGTATATCTCTCATCAACAATCATTTTATACTTCCATGATAATTGGAATAATCATAGGGCGACGCTGTGTCTCGTGCCATACGAAATCAGAAAGATTATCTCTGATATCTCCCTTGATTTTGTTCCAATCAGTAATGTTCTTCTCCTCAAGGGCCTCCATGGTCTCAGCTAGAACAGCACGAGCACTATCCATAAGATCCTCAGAATCTCTTACATAAACAAATCCTCTAGATACAATATCTGGTCCAGCAAGAACTGTACCTGTAGCAGAATCAAGTGTAAGCACAACAATGATAATTCCATCCTCAGCAAGCTTCTGTCTATCTCTAAGAACGATATTACCTACATCACCTACACCGATACCATCAACCATGATGGCACCTGTATGAACATGACCAGAAATCTTAGAGTAATTATCTCCAAGTTCAAGAACATCTCCAGAGTGAATTATCTTAATATGATCATGATCCCAACCAAGAGACTCGGCAATCTTAGCCTGAGCCACAAGATGCTTGTACTCACCATGGACAGGAATTGCATACTGAGGGCGAACCAAAGAATAGATAAGCTTAATCTCCTCAGCGCAAGCATGTCCTGATACGTGAACATCCTGCATTACAATCTGAGCTCCACGCATAGTAAGGTCGTTGATAACATTAGATACAGCCTTCTCATTACCTGGAATTGGATGAGATGAAAATACAATCATATCACCTGGCTTAATCTGTACCTTTTTGTGTGTACCGTTAGCCATACGAGAAAGTGCTGCCATAGACTCACCCTGAGAACCTGTTGTAACAAGTACAATTTTCTCATCAGGGTACGCCTTAAGGGACTCAATATCAATAAGTGTATTGTCTGGAATGTGAAGATAGCCAAGCTTTGAAGCAGTATCAATAGTATTAACCATTGAACGGCCCTCTACACATACCTTTCTTCCATATTTGTCTGCCGAATTAATAATCTGCTGTACACGGTCAACATTTGACGCGAATGTAGCAATGATAATACGGCTAGATGTGTTATCAGCAAAAATAGAATCGATAGTCTTACCTACAGTTTTCTCTGATGCAGTAAATCCTGGGCGCTCTGCATTTGTACTATCACACATAAGGGCAAGTACACCCTTCTTTCCTATTTCGCCAAGACGCTGTAAGTCGATTGGGTCACCATATACAGGTGTGTAATCAACCTTGAAATCGCCTGTGTGCACAACAATACCTGCTGGAGAATAAATGGCAAGAGCTGCAGCATCCTGAATACTATGGTTAGTACGAATAAACTCAACTCTAAAATCCCCAGCGTTTATATGTGTACCATATTTAACAATTTTGCGCTTAACCTTAGTAAGCATCTTGTGCTCTTCAAGCTTGTGCTCAATAAGGCCATTAGTAAGCTTAGTAGAATAAATAGGACAAACATTAAGCTCCTTAAAAACATAAGGAATAGCACCTATATGATCCTCGTGACCATGGGTGATAAAAAAGCCTTTAAGCTTGTCTTGATTCTCCTTGAGATATGAAACATCTGGAATAACCAGATCCACGCCCAACATATCATCCTCAGGAAATGAAAGTCCGCAATCCACAACAATAATACTGTCTCCGTACTCGAACGCAGTAATATTCATGCCGATTTGCTCAAGACCTCCAAGTGGAATAATCTTTAGCCTTTCAGCCGTCTGTTCAGTTTTCTTTTTCAAAAAATAACCTCCTACAAATAATAAAAAATCAAGTTAATAAATCAATTAAAATTCAATGTCAGCATCCTCGCCAACTAACTCGTCAAATAGTTTTGCAACTGCCTCAAATTCAACGTCATCCTCTACAAACTCGTAAACGACCTCGTCGCCATCTAATGCAGTCTCCTTAAGAATAGTGGCCTCACTATCCTCGTCCTCGTTTTCACTATCACAAACAAGTAAATATTTATTTCCTGATAACTGAGTCTCCTCAATTACAAAAAATTCAATGTTCTCTCCGTCATCACCGGTAAAAATAATTTTATCCATCCTAATATAAATGCCTTTCTCGCCAGTTACGATATCAAGCCTTAGTATTTCTCCGCTAATCTAACATGATTAGCTTGAGAAATCTAAGAGCTTGACATCTACTGGCTATTTATTATCTAAATAGTCCTGCAAAATTATTGCCGCCGCAATTTGATCGATAACTTTCTTACGATCCTTTTTTGCGACTCCTGATTCTTCTAGTATCTCATCCGCATATACGGTAGTAAGTCGCTCGTCCACAAGCACAATAGGAATATCCACTCTCTTCTCAAGAAGACCCTTGAACTTGAGAGTGTCCTCGCAACGAAATCCCTCTGTGTCATCCATGTTCCTAGGGTAACCAAGAACAATGAGCTCAACATCGTACTCTTCACATATTTCTTTTATTCTAACGAGAGTATGGCGCAAAGCACTGGCACGTTCTCTTGTAATCGTCTCAAACTCCTGTGCAGTCAAAAGCAAAGGGTCACTTAGCGCGACCCCAACTGTTTTCGTCCCATAATCAAGACCAAGAATTCTTCCCATTACTTTCTCCAGCTCTCACTAGAAATATATTCCTTTAGAAGCTCTTCAACAAGCTCATCACGTTCAACTTTCATAATAAGGCTTCTAGCATTATTATGACTGGTAATATATGTAGGATCACCAGACATTATGTAGCCCACAATCTGATTCACTGGATTGTAGCCTTTTTCGGAAAGTGCACTATACACCTGCTCGATTACTTCCTTTACTCCAACAGGATTATCCTTTTGAACCTTAAAATATTGTGTGTTACTTAAATCTGCCATAAAAACCTCGTCTCTCAAACTCCCACACTATTACTAAACTATATAAGAATCATTAGAAATTAATATACAATAATAGCTTTTGCTTAGCCCTATTGTAATATAGAAAACCTTAAATTTCAACAACCAAGTACTGACCGTCGCCTATAATTTCCTTTGCTTTTACCTGCATAATGCAGTTAGAAAAATCGGTGTTCCCATCAGATTTAATTGCGCATTTAATGTACTCTTTTGAAAAACCAATGTAATAGCTTTCGCCATCAATTGTAGCCTCTTCTTCAAACAAAACATCTAGAGTCTTTCCTATATGAGACTTTCTGTACTGTAATGTTGTCTCATTTCCAAGAGCAATAAGACTAGCACTGCGCTGCTTTTTAACGGCATTTGTAATCTGGCCTGGCATAGTAGCAGCCTTTGTGCCCTTTCTCTTAGAGTACGCGAATACATGAAGCTCATAAAAAGCTATCTCTTTAACATAGTCTTCTGTGATTGCAAACTCTTCTTCTGTCTCCCCAGGGAAGCCTACAATGATATCTGTTGTAATAGCTGGATCATCAAAATACTTTCTAAGGATGTTAACCCCCTTAGTATACTCTTCAATTGTGTATTTTCTGTTCATTCTCTTAAGAACAGTATCACAGCCTGACTGTAAGGAAAGATGAAAATGTGGACAGAGTTTTTTAAGGGCAGAAACTCTAGTTGCAAAATCCTCTGTTACAATCTGAGGCTCCAAAGAACCTAGACGAATACGCTCAACACCCTCTATTTTTTCAACAGCCTCAAGCAAATCAGCAAGTGTATAATCCGTACCACTGCCATATGAGCTAAGGTGAATACCAGTAATAACAACCTCCTTGTATCCATTCTTAGCAAGTCCTGTAACCTCTGAAATAACATCATCTACGTCGCGACTTCTGATACGACCTCTGGCAAATGGAATAATGCAATAACTACAGAATTGATTACAACCATCCTGAACTTTTACAAATGCTCTAGTGTGTTCAGAATCCTTTTCAATTACCATATTCTCATATGATACGTTGCCATCATTTATATCTATCCAATCGAGAATAGGACCAGAACTCTCATCAAGATTAGCAAAATACTCATGTATTTTGCCTACAAGCTCATTCTTTTTATTGTTGCCAAGTATAATATCTGCTCCTAGCTCATCAGCAACTTCCTTGCCGAAGTTTTGAACATAACAACCAGCTGCTACTACACAAGCATCAGGATTAAGCTTTTTGCATTTATGTATCATCTGACGAGATTTTCTATCAGCTATATTTGTAACAGAGCAAGTATTAATAACATATACATCTGCCATTTCATCAAATCCTACTATGGTAAAACCATCCTTTTTAAGGAGTTCTTCCATGGCTTCGGTTTCATATGCATTAACCTTGCAACCAAGGTTGTGTAAAGCCGCTTTTTTCATATATAAATAGCCTTTCTAATTGTTGTGAATTAATCAATAGTTTGTTGACTTTTGGGCATCGTTGATTTAGTATAATCTTATATTTTTTATAAATCTTCGGAGGAGGCAAAAGCATGAAAACAGTTCAAATTTCTCTTAATTCAATTGACAAGGTAAAGTCTTTCGTTAATACCATCAGCCAGTTTGATTATGATTTTGATCTTGTAAGCGGACGTTATGTTATCGATGCTAAGTCTATCATGGGTATTTTCTCCCTTGACCTTTCTAAGCCAATCGATCTCACAGTTCACGCTGAAGGTGATGCAGAAGACGTTATGTCTACATTAAAGGATTATATCGTTTAATCCCAACTGACAGTAAATATTTAGGAGCTTTGCTTATACAGCAAAGCTCCTTTTTGTTATCGTACTTTTACAATCTCAACAGACTCAATTGCCTGCTTCATAAGCTCGTCAATCTTCTCATCAAGATTGTGCTCGTGCTTTTCAATAGCCTCAAGCTTTGGCTTTGTAACAGGATGCTTTGCAACGAAAATTGTACAGCAATCCTCGTAAGGCAAGATTGAAGTCTCATAAGTATCAATCTTCTCTGAAATATCAACAATATCCTGCTTATCAAATGCGATAAGTGGTCTGTATACAGGAAGTGAGCAAACTGCATTTGTACAGTTAAGAGACTGCATTGTCTGGCTGGCAACCTGTCCAATAGACTCACCAGTAACAAGACCAAGACAGTCATTTTCCTTTGCAAAGTGCTCTGCAATTCTCATCATGTAACGACGCATAATGATTGTAAGTTCCTCATGAGCACACTGCTCATATATATAAAGCTGAATATCTGTAAAGTTTACAATATGTAAATCAATAGGACCTGAATACTTAGCAACAAGCTTTGCAAGGTCTACTACCTTTTGCTTAGCCTGCTCAGATGTATAAGGTGGTGCATGGAAATATGTAGCTGAAAGGTTAACACCACGCTTAGCAATCATGTAGCCAGCAACAGGTGAATCAATACCACCAGAAAGTAAAAGCATAGCCTTGCCAGCTGTACCTACAGGCATGCCATGTGGACCAGGAATCTCTGTAGAATAGATTGCAATATTCTCTCTCACCTCTACATAAATAATGCGCTCTGGCTTGTGTACATCAACATGCATCTCTGGGAATGCATCTAAAAGACGGGCTCCAATCTCAGCAGCAACCTCCATTGAAGTCATAGGATACTGCTTGTTAGCACGACGTCCCATTACCTTGAACGAGAAATTCTTATCCTCAAACTCCTCATCAACATACTTGATAACAGCCTCTGCCATTGCGTCAAAGCCCTCATCTGGTACTACAACAGTAGGACAAATAGCACTGATACCAAATACATGCTGCAACGCATCTACTGCCTCATCATAATCGTATTCGCCATCTATAGAAACAAGAATTCTACCGCTTTGCTTTCTAACAACGAACTTACCCTCTACTGGGTCTAAAGCTCTCTTAATCTGTGTAACAAGAGCATCTTCAAAAACGTATCTATTTTTGCCCTTAACACCAATCTCTGAATATTTAATCAAAAATGCCTGATATGTCATATTTCCCATCCTTTATAATGTCATTTTAGGAACTAAATCTGTAAGCGCCTTAATAGCCTCTTCTACCTCATCCATTGTATTCTCAGGACAGAAGCTAAAACGTATTGTACGCTCAAGCAAATCCTTCTCAAGTCCAATAGACTTTAAAGTCTCGCTAATAGCCGGCTTGTTAGATGAACAAGCAGAACCAGCTGATACAAATATGCCGTAATTATCCTGAAGTGCATTAAGAATAACCTGAGCACGAGTCCTATTACCCTTTATAGATACACTTACAATGTGTGGAGCGCTATTATCATCAAGATGTCCATTGACACTGACGCCGTCTATAGAAGAAACGCCCTCAATCAATCGACGTCTCATAGCATACATGTGAGAAGCATTGCTGTCAAGATTGTCATAGCATGCCTTAGCTGCAATTCCAAGAGCTGCTATAGCTGGCACATTCTCTGTACCTGAGCGCATCCCTCTCTCATGGCCACCACCTAAAATCTGAGGTACCATAATATTAAAGATAGCCTCATTAATATATATAAATCCAGATCCCTTTGGACCGTGAATCTTATGTCCGCTGACTGTAAGAAAATCTATATCCATTTTCTTTGGGAATATCTTGAACTTTCCAAAGGCCTGAATAGCATCAACATGGAATAAAATGTCCTTGTTAAAGCTCTTAATAAGCTTGCCTGCCTCTGCAACTGGCTGAAGCGCACCTATCTCATTATTAACCATCATGATTGAAACAAGAATAGTATCCTCACGAAGTGCGTCCTTTAGCTCATCAAGATTAATCACGCCATATTCATCTGTGCCAAGATATGTAACCTCAAAGCCTTCCTTTTCAAGGGCCTTTACAGGATTTAAAACAGAAGCATGTTCAATCTTTGTGGTGATAATATGGTTGCCTCTTCGCTTTTTAGCCATAGCTCCACCGCGAATAGCAAGGTTGTTTCCCTCTGTACCACCACTGGTAAAATAGATTTCTTTAGAATTAACTTTTAATATGCCAGAAATAATGTCTCTAGCGTCCTTGAGATAATCCTTGCCCTTTGCACCCATACTGTGCAACGAAGAAGGATTGCCGTAGTTTTCCTGCAGACATTCTTGCATTATTGTCATCGCCTCATCAGAGCATCTGGTGGTGGCGGAATTATCAAAATAAATCATTACATTTCCTCGCATTTAAGCATTAACATACTAAGTGAACATATAGCGGCTGTATCAGTCCGAAGGATTCTGCCTCCAAGAGAAATAAGCTTAGCTCTATCTTTAACAAGCTCAATTTCAGAAGGATCAAATCCTCCCTCTGGTCCAATAAACACACCAATGCTCTGGCCCTTCTTTAGAGAAGCAAGCACATCAAATGTGTCTTTCATGCCATTTTTACACTCGTATGGCAAAAGAATAACATCCAAATCACAGGCATATTCATAAGCCTGCTTAAAGTCCATAATCTCATGAATACTAGGGATAATAGAACGCTTTGATTGCTTGGCAGCAGATTCTGCAATAGCCTGATAACGAGCAAGCTTGTTCTTTTTCTTTTTCTCATCAAGCTTTACAATGCAGTTTTTCATCTGCACAGGAATAATCTCATAGACTCCAAGTTCAACGCATTTTTCGATAATCGTCTCTATTCTGTCTCCCTTAGGAATTGCCTGGAATAAATATATACGGTTGTTTAGCTCGGTAGATGGAACCTCTTCAATAACATCAACAATTAAATCATCGCCACTTGGTCCATTAACCTGACAAATATAATTGCTGCCGTCAGAACATGACACTCTTATTTTTTCACCATTTTTAAGGCGTACTACCCTAATCAGATGATGTGCATCCTGTCCAGTTATTGTTATTACGCCATCTACTGGCGAATTATCAATGAATACCTGTTGCATATTATTTACGTGCGGTGATATTTACCCACTCACCTTGATGGTTTATTTCAACAATAGTAAGTCCAACAGCTTCCAACGCTTCCTTAACTTCATTTTCCTTAAAATCGATAATTCCAGAAGAAATAAAGTAAGAGCCCTTTTTCATTGTAGGCGGAATAGCTGGAGCCATAGCAATAATGATATCTGCCAAAATATTAGCAACTACCACATCATATTTTTCATATCCTACCTTGTCCTGCAAATCCTTGTCGTCGATAAGATTGCCAACATAGAAATCGCCAGATGATTTATCAATATGATTAACCTGGAAATTCTCATAGGTAGAAGCAATACAGTCCTCATCAATATCTGTACCAACAAGATGACATTGTCCGTCTAAAAGCTTGCTTGCTATAATTGAAAGAATACCGCTTCCACATCCAATATCAAGAATTTCATTCCCTGGCTTGAGATACTTTTTCAGTTGTCTAATACAAAGCTGAGTGGTCTCATGCTTGCCAGTACCAAATGAAACACCAGGATCAATCTCCACAAAGATTTTGCCCTCATCGGAAGCTTGAAGCTCCTCCCAAGTAGGCTTGATTAAAATGTCATCAATGTAGAAGGACTTAAAGAACTGCTTCCAGTTGTTAATCCAATCCTCTTGCTTTGTAACAGATGTATCAATGGTGCCTTCACCTATATCCATTACGTCCTTAAGCTCTGCTAAAGAAGTCTTTACCTGAGATAATAAAACCTCGTGGTCCTCTTCATCAGATAAATAAAAGCAGACTTTTGACAAACCTAAATCCTCTGGTAAATCAGGCTGAAGTTCTTCAAACTCTCCGCCCTGCTTGTCTCCAGAAACAGGTACATTGTTTTCTATCTCAATAGAATCAATACCAAGTTCCATAAGTGAAGCACTGACAAAATCCTCAGCTTCTGTAGTTGTATTAATCGAATATTTAATCCAGTTCATATTCTTCTCCTTTTACGGGAAAGCAGGGCCATTTATTATTGCTTACAGCAATGGTCCCGCTGTGGGAAACAGGCTCTCCCCTATTTCCATATAACAACAAAAATCACATATCAAGGAATCCCTTGATATGTGGTCTTATCAAAAATATTATGATTGTGCCTTAGCAGCAGCGGCCTTAGCAGTAATCTCATCCTTAAGGTCAACACACTTGTCCTTAAGCTTGCGAGATGTGCTAGGGGACTGAATAAGTCTAGCTATAAGTTTCATAGCTGCATCGTACTGCTTGTAGTGCATAGACATGTTGGCAAGCATAAACTCAACAGCCTCTGAAGCCATACCGCAATATGGTGGAGTCTCTGAAGATACTGCCTTCATGAATCCCTCGTATGCCTGCTTATAGAAGCCTTCATACTCTTTTTTAACCAGCTCTACCACCTTAGGATCTGCATCCTTTTGTCCCTGCAATTCCTTGAGCTGGGCACGGCGAAGCCAAGCTATCTTAAGACAAACATAAGCCTTTTCTGACATCTTAGCACGCTTTTTAAGTGTACAAATAAGAGCAAGCTTAAATTTCTCTACTGAATAATCATAAGAATATATATCAGGAAGTGTCTCACCTATCTGAGGCTTGAAACTAGGACAAAACTCAGCACGGATAAGCTTAACTCTAGCTGTATCTATCTTAGAGAATGTGGTATCAAGGGCTGAATAGCCACAATGTGGGCATGATATAAAGTCATATTTGCACTTGTCAACATACTCATAATTAGGTCTCAAGTCGAAATCAGGCTCAAGACGCTTAAGCTTTGTAGCAAGAACAGCCTTGATAGGGAATTCCTTATCACATACAGGACATCTAACCTTTTTATCAAGAATAAAGTCCTTTTCTTCCTTTACAACCGGTGCTGCAGCCTGACCAGACTGAGTAGCCCCTGCCTTTTGCTTTTCATCGGCTAAAATATCAAGCTCCCCATCCATTGAGAAGCCAAATTTTTCCATTCCTGAAAGTAAATTCATAATACGTCCTTTAACTAAAAACTAATTAGTTGGTAACAGTTAAATGCTTATTTTGTAATTTTATAAGAGCTCTTAAGGGAAACGATACGATTGAATACTAAAGCATCTGGCTTAGAATCCTTAGAATCAACACAGAAGAATCCCTGTCTCACAAACTGGAAGCTATCATATGCCTTAGCATCCTTAAGAGATGGCTCTACAAGGCAATCTTTAAGAACTGTAAGGGAGTTTGGATTAAGATTCAAACTACCATCTTCATTATACACTCCTTTTTCTTCGTCCACAATGTTTTCGTAGAGGCGCACTTCAGCCTTTAAAGCTGTCTTAGCTGCTACCCAGTGGATTGTTCCCTTGACCTTTCTACCGTCTGGAGCGTCGCCGCCCTTAGTAGCTGGGTCATATGTACAATGAATGCAAGTCACCTTACCATTCTCATCAGTCTCATAAGATGTACAAGTAACGAAGTATGCGTTCATAAGGCGAACTTCGTTACCTGGATATAATCTAAAGTATTTCTTAGGAGGCTCAATCATGAAGTCCTCTCTATCGATGTAAAGCTCCTTACCAAATGGAACCTGACGGCTACCAAGCTCAGGATTCTCAAGGTTGTTAGGAGCATCAAGCCACTCCACATCATCACTGTCGTAATTATCAATAACAAGCTTGACTGGATCAAGAACTGCCATAACACGGCTACGGCTTGTCTTTAAATCCTCTCTGATACAATACTCAAGCATTGCATAGTCAGAAGACGAATTAGCCTTAGATACGCCTGAAAGCTCTACAAACTTCTGAATTGAAGAAGGAGTAAATCCTCTTCTACGAAGAGCCGCGATAGATACAAGACGAGGATCGTCCCAACCATCTACAATACCATCTTCAACAAGCTTTTTAATGTATCTCTTACCAGTAACAACATTTGTAAGGTACATCTTAGCAAACTCAATCTGACGTGGTGGATTAGCAAATCCTGCAGACTTAACCACCCAATCATAAAGAGGTCTGTGATCCTCAAACTCAAGAGTACAGATTGAATGTGTAATATTCTCGAAAGCATCCTCAAGTGGATGTGCAAAATCGTACATTGGGTAGATGCACCACTTATCACCTGTGTTGTGATGTGTCATGTGGGCAACTCTGTAAAGGATTGGATCACGCATATTGATATTAGGTGATGCCATATCAATCTTTGCACGAAGTGTATGGCTTCCATCCTCGTATTTACCATTTTTCATATCTTCAAACATCTGAAGATTCTCTTCTACGCTACGATTACGGTTAGGATCTTCCTTACCAGGGTGCTCAAAATCACCTCTGAACTCTCTCATCTCATCAGCAGAAAGATCAGATACATAGGCAAGACCCTTCTTAATAAGGTCCACAGCTACCTCATACATCTTATCAAAATAGTTTGATGCAAAATAAAGGTGGTCACCCCAATCAGCACCAAGCCACTTAATGTCAGCCTTGATTGAATCAACGAACTCTACCTTTTCTTTTGTAGGATTAGTGTCATCAAATCTCATGTGGAACTCACCATTGTATTTCTTAGCGAGACCGTAATTTAAGATGATTGACTTAGCATGTCCAATATGTAAATAACCATTTGGCTCTGGTGGGAAACGTGTACAAACGTGGTCGTATACACCTTCCTTAAGATCCTTATCAATTTCAAGCTCGATAAAATTTTTGCTAACTACTTCTTCACTCATTTTACTAATATTTCCTTCCCATTATTTTTGCATCGAATATCTGCCATAAATGACAGCCTAAAAATCAAAGTAATTACTTAACGTGAGTATGAGTAAATAAATGGTCGCTGCAATACTCATAGTTACCATTGCACTTACTGCAGAATCTAAACTCTAATTCTGGATTAGTAATCTCCGTGCGTCCACAAACAGCACATTTATGCTTTGCAATAGGGGTGCCATCCCGATAAGCAGTTCTAGGTGGTGTAACCTGACGCTTAAACTCAGCACGTCTGTGGATTTCCTTAGGATTATATCTATTATATTTTCTAGTCATAAGCCAGAAAATAAAGAAATTCAAAAGTGATGCAATGATAGGTACAGCGGCGCACCACTCTCCTGCACTAACATATTGGAATACATTATATCCAACAATAACAAGGTAGAAAATTGACATCCACTTCATCTTTATCGGAATAATGAAATATAAAAGCACCTGCATATCAGGAAAGCATGCAGAAAAAGCCAAAAATATAGACAAATTAATATAATATGTACTGAAATATTGGCCTATTGAAAGGGGAATAACCCCTCCAAGTAAAGGTGGAAAAAAGAAATAAACAACAAAGGCACCTATTACTGTAAATATAATTCCACCAAATATATAAACGTTAAATTTGAAAGCACCCCATGTACGCTCTAGCACAGAACCTAGCTGGTAATAAAGCATAAACATGATGATAGTCCAAAGACTAAGACTACTAGGTGGTACAAGGACCCATGAAATTAATCTCCAAACCTGGCCCTGAAGAATAAGTTGTGGCTCCAATGTCATAAAACTAAGGTATGGCACTCCAGTAAATCTCTGTCCAAACAACAGTACATAACCAATTGCATATCCACATAAAAGGTAAATAATCAAATTGTTAATGGCATATTTACCTAGTTTTTTCTCTAATTTATCAAGCAAAATAACTATCCTCCGTTATTGTTCGCACACTTCTAGACATAATAATAGACTTTAAAGATTATAACCCTTTAAAGCCTATGTTATCAATAGGAATTTTATTCCTCCATGTACTCCTTTACATTGCTCCTATCTATCTTAATGTATGGAACATAGTAATATTTACCGTCCACTAGATTAATATCATCAGGGACCTTTCCATTTGCAGCAATTCCATAGGCCATCTCAGCAATAATCCGGCCCTTAGCCTCAGCATTATTAAGAGCTGTGCCCTCAATCACTCCATCAGAAATATATTTCAAAACTTCCTGATCACCATTGACACCAACAATCAATGGCATGTTTTGAACTCTAAATATCTTCATAGCATCTACAGCTCCAAGAGCCATATTATCATCATTGGCAATTACAAGCTCAATTTGTCTCGGGTACCCCTGAAGAAGTGATGTAACCTTGGTTTGAGCCTGTTTTCTGTCCCAATTGGCTATTTCATCTCCCAAGCGTTCCAGCTCAATTCCGCCATCTAAAATAGTCTCCACTGATACACGGCTGCGAATAATTGCATCCTGATGTCCCACTTCTCCTTCTAGCAATATATATTGGATAACACCATCACCGCTAATATCAATTTCATCAAACCTCTTTTCAAGAGCAGAAAGAACAAGCTCCCCCTGAATCCTTCCGCTCTCTTCAGGCTCTGCACCTACGTAATAGAGCTTATCAAATCGCTTCAAATCATCCTCTACCAACTCTCGATTAAAGAAAACAATAGGTGTATCTGTAGATTTAGCAGTCTCAATTATCACAGATGGGTCAGTTCTATCTACAAGATTTACACATATTATGTCATAACCCTTTTCAATAAAATCCTCCACCTGGTCATTTTGAACTAGTTGATTTTGGCTGGAATATACAGTTGTTGTAACGATTTCAACATTCTGTCTATCTGCGATCTGAGTTAAGTTGTTTTCTATATTATGTCTTATCTGTTCTGTAAATGGGTCAAACTCATTGTACATTGTAATTCCAACTTTTATAGTTCTGACTTCCTCCACATCATTATTTGGAAGATTACATCCCCATATAAGTCCAACCACCAAAACAAAAACAATTAATAACGATACCTTTTTCATACCTTTATCCTATTTAACAAATGGAAACAGCACCTTTTCAAGTTCATCACTGTACATATTTTCTCTATCAGCTATGTAGTAAAGAGGCGCGTTAGAGGCCATATTTCCATACTCTTTTTTGTCTGTAATTTGCAAAACCGCCAGAAATCCCATTGAATAATCATCCTTGAAAGCAAGGGCATTAATTCCTTGAGAATCCAGGTAATATACTGCCTCCTGACTGTTATCGACCGAGAATACCTTTATATCTCTATTGATTCTCAATTTACCAGAAGCCGCTCCCTCCATAGTGTAATAATCAAGGGTAATTATCCCATCGTAATTTCCTAGGATTTCTATGTTATATAAAGACTTTTTAATTACAGAAGGGTCAGAGGACATAAGCCTGTACTCCGCCTTAATTCCCTTGCTATCAAGATTCTCTATAAGGGACTCTTTAAGAGTATCCACATTGACATCTTCATGGGATGAAACTATGAGAATATTCTTACAGTTATAATTAAAGGAAATATACCTGGAAAAATCAGTAGCTATAGCCTCATCATCTGCAACCACTCCATTTATAGTAGCATTAAGAGCACCATTTCTCGCCAAGAATACTTTATTAAAAAGCTGTCTTTCATTTATAAAAGAAATCATTGCAGGATAGTCGCTAGTGGCAACCACCGCATAGTCAGCTCCATCGTTAAAGGCTCTTAAAACAGCTTCCTGTTCACCTTCGCTTCCTAAATCCACAGGCACATTTACAAAATCTACTGATACGTCCTTATCAAGAGCAGCAGTCTCAGCTCCCGCCTTCATGCTCTCCCATTCATCTAAATTATCACCTGTAACAATAAAGGATATCTTTACCTCATCCTTTTGTGTATTGCTGTAAGTTAGATATATAAAAGTCTCTATCAACAGCAGGCAAAAGAAGGCTATTATGAAGCCGATAATAATTTTCCTATTTTTCACGACCTTCACCTCCCTGATATTCTTCCATAGTCATCTTAGGAAGATGAATTGTGGCTGTTGTTCCCACATCCAGCTCGCTTTCAAGAGTCAGTCCATACTCCTCCTTAAAGTAGAGGTTGATTCTCTGGTTGATATTCCAAAGACCAATTCCTGAGCCCTTGCCTTTTGACTGAGATTTATCCTTGAGAAGATTCTCCAAGGTTTCAGGTGGAATTCCCATTCCATTATCCCTAACCTCGATAAATATATCACCGTCCTTTTCATATCCCACTATATCAATCACGCCCTCGTCATCATAATCGCCAACTGCGTGATATATGGCATTTTCAATTAACGGCTGAATAATAAGCTTTATTGTAATGCAATCCTCAATAGCTGGATCAATATCAATATTTGCCTCGAACTTGTTCTTATAGCGCACCTTTTGGATGGCAAGATAGTTTTTAGCATGAGTTATCTCGTCTTTTATTGTGATTATGTTATTGCCCTTGCTAAGACTGATTCTAAACAGGGAGGCAAGGCTTGTAATCATGGAAATCGCCTCTGGATATTTTTCCGTCTCAATCATCCAGACAATTGAGTCCAGTGTATTGTAAAGGAAATGAGGATTAATCTGAGCCTGAAGCGCATTTAATTCGGATTTACGTTTTTCTTTTTGTTCCTTTACTCGCTCATCCATGATATTTCTCATTTGGACAACAAGAGATTTAATGGTCCTGCCCAGATGCCTAATCTCGTGGGAACCACCTATATATACCTGCTCAGCATCAAGCGCACCCTCTTCAATATCCTTTAAAGATGCCTCTAAACGCTTAATTGGATCAGTAACAATTTTAGAAATAATAACATTGCCAAATACTATTAAGAAAATGGTAAATGTAATTATAACCAACATAAAAACTCTAAGCTGATTATAGTCTCCTGTAAGCTCAGAAACAGGCACAACTGACACAATTTTCCATCCAGTATAGCCTATCGTCTTTACGATAACCGCTCTCTTATCTCCCTCAAATGTCTCTATATAATCCCCGTCATCGTAAGTGACATCAACCAAATTGTTCTCTTTAACAAGGCCTGCATAAATAGCCTTTTGCTTAGGGTGATAGATTATCTCGCCATCTGAATCCACAAGATAAACGTATCCAGCGCCTCTTTCATTTACCCTTGAAAACATCTGCTCTATAGCAGAATAGTTCATATCTACAAGGAGAATACCTCTTCTTGTGTATCCCATAAAATTAAGATCCACACTACGGCTCAAGGAAACAACCCAGAAATATCTGTAGTTACTGCTCTCGAACATATTCTGTACATGTGGGGTTGAGAAATGAAAGTTCTCGATTTTCTCTTCAGTGTTTGTGAACCAATCCTGCTCAGTAAAATCAACGCCAGCTTTTCTAGTTGCAATTGGAGCAGCAGAAATAAGGGCACCATCCTGGGAAATGCAGGCGATACTTATGAGGTTGTCCTTATTGGCCTCATATAAAATATCCATTTCCTTGGTCATGGTGTCACTGGTAAGATCCATATTTTTGATGACACTGTAATACATACTATTAGAAATTCCCATCATATTTCTAAGATAGGAATTAAGATTCCAACTCATCTGGTCAACGACCTGCTTGTTATTATCAATTGCCGCCTGCTTGGCAGTGTTAATATAGTTGGTGTAAAAAGCAAATGCCATAAATGACATGCTAAGTATGGCAACTATAGTAAATGACAATGAAATAATAAGCTGAATGCTCCTTCTTTTGGAAGCTCTCTTGACCCGATGAAAATAATGTCTTAGGTCAAAGCGCTCCATTAATTACCTCTCTGCTGTCTATATTTTGATGGTGATATACCATAAGCTTTTTTAAATACATAGCTGAAATAATTTGGCTCCTCATAGCCAATCATTCCTGCAATCATATAGGCCTTCTCATCTGTGTTTTCCAGTAACTCTACTGCTTTTTTAAGGCGAATATCAGTAAGATATGAAACAAAGCTCAGGCCCGTATTTTTCTTGAACACCGACGAAAAATAGTTAGGGCTAACATTTAGATAAGTGCAAAGACTTTCAACAGAAATATCCGACTCTGTAAAATGCTCTGCAATAAATCCCTTGGCCTTTTCTATCATAAGACCTGTGCTATCAAGTCTGGTTTTATTGACCATGTCTTTTACCTTAAAGCATCTGTCCTCAAACCACTTTTCCACCATATCAAGGGATTCTACCTTTTCCAAAAGTTCAAGTATGTCCTTGTCACCCTTTTCATCTTCAGAATTAATATCATATGTTCTAGCCAGCTTAATTATCTCAAAATAAGCCTCTAGGATTGAAAGCTTCAGCTGATAAAGAGCCACACCTTTTTGATGAAGATTGGAGAAAAACTCATGTATTGAACCCTTAAGTTCTTCTGGTGAACCAATCTTTATCTGCTTTAAAATCTGATTTACATTATCTGTCTCAAATAAGTTAATATGGGCACCCTTAGGCTCAACATCACCTATAGGAATAGCCTGATTTTCATCTAAAAGTATTCTGTAGGCAGCTGCCTCTCCTGCGGATTTAAATGAGCTAAATAAATCCTTAAGCTCTGTAACCATACCACCAACACCTGCAGTTGTATTAGTCTGCAAAAGCTTGGCAGAAAGCTTACAAATTCTGTCTAAGTCTGTAACAAACTCATCGTACTCTTCGGCTCTCTCAAAGCATCCCAGCACAATTACATTGCCCAGATAATTAAGGCAATAATAATTAGCATGACCAGCAAGCCTCTCCTTGGCAAGCTGATTTAAAGAAACGCAAAGAAGACGCCTTGTATCGTTATTAATTTCATTTTGATTTTCAAAGGAAAGCTTTATTATGCCGACAGCATAGAAATTCCCCTCAATACCTTGTCCATAGTCTGCTGCTATCTCATTAATCCTATCAGGCTCAATATGGCCCTCTATAAGACCAATCAAAAACTGCTCTCTAAAAAAAGGAAAACTCTCCTGATAGTACTTCTCCAGAGTCTCCATATTGCGGCGCTTATCTACCTCGTCATCAAGGCGCACCTTAATCCGAGCAAAAACCTGATAAAGCTCATCTGCATCTATTGGCTTTAAAATATATTCTTCAGCAGAAAGCTCGATTGCCTCCTTCGCATAGTCAAACTCATCATAGCCGGAAAAAATAACCACCTTAGTAGCTGGCAGCTGAGCCTTTAACTGCTTAGAAAATTCAAGACCGTTCATAAAAGGCATATTGACATCAGTCATTACAACATCTGGCTGAGTATCAAGGGCTCTCTCCAATGCATCTTGGCCATTTTCCGCAGTGGCCACCACATTAAATCCAAGCTCCTGCCAATTAATCTTTTTCTCGATGGCAAGGCGAACTTCCTCCTCGTCATCAACAAGCATAACATTGTACATAAATTATTCCCCCGAATACCTAAAACATGCCTAAATTATAGCAAAAATTGCCTCACAAGTATAGAAGAAATGGACCTGGGGGACGGAGTCAGTGGTCCATTTTCAAATAGCAAAATGGACCACTAACCCCGTCCCCCAGGTCCAAAAAAGCCGAGCAAGAAACTCCTGCCCGGCCTCTTTTAGGAACACAAATTAATTTTTCTTTCTCTTAGAAAGTACGTCCACTGTTACAGCGCCGAGAAGAACAGCACCTTTAACAATTTTCTGGATATCTGTTGACCATCCAAAAAGTGACATACCGTTGTTAAGGATACCCATTACGAAGGCACCGATTACTGCTCCGAGGATTGTACCAGAACCACCAGCTACGGCAGCACCACCGATGTAGCATGATGCGATGGCATCCATTTCGAAACCATCACCAGCCTTTGGTGTTGAAGAACCGTTTCTTGCTGAAAGCACAATACCTGCAATAGCTGAAAGTACACCCATGTTTGTGTATACCCAGAAGAATACTTTGTTTGTATCAATACCTGAAAGGTTAGCAGCTTTTCTGTTACCACCAAGAGCATAAATCTGACGGCCTGCTACTGTCTTTGTTGTAACGAAAGCATAGATACCAATGAGAATTACCATGATAAGAAGAACAAATGGAAGTCCATTGTATCTTGCAAGCTTGTAGAAGAAGAACCAAATAATGAAAAGTTCAATACCAAGCTTTAATACTGTCTGCCATGTAGGAGCAAGTGCAAAGTTGTATTTCTTCTTTGTCTTGATGCTCTTAAGCTCTGTCCAAACAAGTGCTACTGAAGCAATAATTGCAACAAAAATTGAAACTAAATCAAGGATTCCATCGCCAAAGAAGATTTTGTAAGTTGGGAGGAAACCAGCACCGATAAAGTTGTAGTTTGCAGGAAGAGGACCTTTAGTCTGTGCCTGCAAAAGTGTATAGGTAAGACCGCGGCCCATAAGCATTGTAGCAAGGGTAACTACGAATGGAGGGATGCTAAGGTAAGCAATAAAGAATCCTGCAAACATACCAACTAAAAGACCAATAGCAAGTGCTGCAATAATAGCAACCCACATATTCATCTTGTAGTCCATCATAACAATACCAGCAGATGCACCACAAAGTGCAACTACAGAACCGACACCAAGGTCGACGTTACCAGTAAGTACGCAAAGCAACATACCGATAGCAAGGATAACAACGTAGCCGTTCTGCATAACTAAGTTGTTAATATTCATTGGTGTAAGGTTTTTACCGCCTGTAAGTGCAGCAAATATTAAATAAATAACAATAAGGGCAATGAACATGCCGTATTGTTTCATGTCTAAATTAACTCTCTTCTTTTCCATTTCCATCATCCTTTCTATTGTGTGCCATTACGCACTGCATAATCTTCTCCTGAGAAACTTCTGCGCTTGAAAGCTCTCCCGCAATTTCGCCTTCATTAATAACGTAGATTCTGTCGCATGTACCAATTATTTCTGGCATTTCTGAAGAAATAACGATTACAGCTTTACCTGCTTTTGCAAGTTCATTAATGACACAATAAATCTCATATTTAGCACCGACATCAATACCACGAGTTGGCTCATCAAGGATAAGCACATCTGGCTGGGTAAGCATCCACTTAGCAAGTACAACCTTTTGCTGGTTACCACCTGAAAGAGAACCTACCACCTGATTGATGGAATTGGCTTTTACGTTAATTCTTTTTCTATATTCTTCAGCAGCTAAAATCTCATCGTTACCGTTAATTACGCCTCTCTTAGAGAAGAATTTAGGACGAGCCGCAATAGTCATGTTTTCTTTGATATCGCCTATCAAATTAAGACCATTTGTCTTTCTATCCTCAGTAACATAAGCAAGCTTGTTGTTAATGGCATCTTTTACATTGTGGATAGTTACTTCCTCGCCATTAATCTTAACTGTTCCAGAGATTTTCTGTCCGTAGCTGTGTCCAAATACACTCATGGCAAATTCTGTACGACCAGCACCCATAAGTCCTGCAAGACCAACTACCTCTCCTGCTTTAACTTCGATGTTAATGTCTTTAAGAACCTGACGATCTGGATCGTCTGGATGAAATACATTCCAGTTCTTAACCTCAAAAATGGTGTCACCTATAGTAACTCCCTCTCTCACTGGATATCTGTTAGTAAGCTCACGACCAACCATTGCCTTAATAACTCTATCCTCAGAGAAATCATCAACTCCCTTAACGAGAGTTTCAATTGTCTTACCATCACGAATGACAGTAACTGCATCTGCTACATAACTAATCTCATTTAACTTATGTGAAATGATAATACATGTAATACCTTGTCTCTTAAGCTCAAGCATAATATCAAGAAGCTTTTTAGATTCCTCATCATTCAAAGCCGCTGTTGGCTCATCCAAGATAAGAAGTTCTACCTTCTTGGCCATTGCCTTTGCTATTTCTATTAACTGCTGCTTTCCAACACCGAGTGAATTAACTGGTGCATTTACGTTTTCATGTTCAAGGCCAACCTTTGCAAGCATCTCTTGAGCTCTTTGTCTGGTCTTAGTCCAATCTATAACGCCCTTCATGGAAAGCTGTTCGTTTCCTAAGAATACATTTTCTGCGATTGAAAGAAGTGGAGATAAAGCAAGCTCCTGGTGAATGATTACAATACCTTTATGTTCCGAATCTCTAAGATTATGGAATCTACATACTTCACCATTGTATTCAACATCACCTTCATATGTTCCGTAAGGATAAACACCTGAGAGAACATTCATAAGTGTGGACTTGCCAGCACCATTCTCTCCACAAAGAGCATGGATTTCTCCCTTTTTTACTTGCAGATTAACATCATCAAGGGCTTTAACTCCAGAAAACTCTTTTGTGATATGTTTCATTTCCAAGATGTAATCTGACATTTTATTCTCCTTCTTTAAAAACTGTGGCGACTTAATGACTTAAGTCGCCACTATAATTACTTTTCTAATAAACTTTTAAAAATTACTCTGCAAGCTGCTCTTCTGTGTAGTAACCACCATCAACGATGATTTCCTTGTAGTTGTCCTTATCTACTGCAACTGGTGTGCAAAGGTATGAAGGAACAACAAGCTTACCATTGTCATACTGCTCTTCATCATTGATTTCTGGCTCTGCGCCTTCAAGAACTGCCTGAACCATTGTTACGCACTTGTCAGCAAGGAGACGTGTATCCTTGTAGATTGACATTGTCTGAGAACCAGCGATGATGTTCTTTGTAGCCATAAGCTCAGCATCCTGACCTGTGATAAGTGGCCAATCCTTACCTACTGTGTAACCAGCACCCTCAAGAGCTGCCTTACATCCATAAGCAAAACCATCAAAAGCTGTAGCACAGATGTCTAACTTCTCATCAGCATAGAAACCTGTAAGGTAGTTCTCACAGTTCTGCTGTGCTGTCTCCTGAGACCATCTTAAGATACATGTATCTTCGAAAGATGTTCTACCTGACTTACATACTAATGTACCGTTGTCAAGGTATGGCTGAAGAACTTCCATAAGACCGTTGTAAAGCATTACAGCGTTGTTATCATCAGGTGAACCCATGAAGAACTCGATTGTATAAGTCTCATCTGTGTTAGCTAAGTCCTTAGCTTCCTCGATGTACTTACCAATTGCTGTACCAACACCCTTGTTATCGAATGTTGCATAGTAGCTTACAGCGTCTGTGTCCATAAGAAGACGGTCATAAGCGATGATAGGAATATCAGCTTCCTTAGCCTGCTGCTCAACGTTTACAAGAGCTGAAGAATCAACTGCTGCGATAACTAAGCAATCAGCGCCAGATGCGATCATGTTCTCGATCTGAGATACCTGAGCCTGTACATCATCCTCTGCGTACTGAAGATCAACTTCGTAACCTAAAGCTTCAAGCTTCTCTTTCATGTTGTTACCATCGTTAATCCATCTCTCAGAAGACTGAGTAGGCATTGCAACTGCAACTCTCTTTCCTGTAGATGCAGCTGGTGTAGATGCATCACCTGAGCCATCTGCTGTTGTAGCTGTACCATCTGCTGGCTGTCCGTTGTCAGCAGGGCCACATCCTACAGCTAACCCCATAGCCAATACTGCTGTGAGCATCAAACTTAGAATCTTTTTTTTCATTTTCTTCTCCTCCTAAAAGATTTGTAAGCAACTCATTGTTGCTTTTAACTATGATATGATTCTATCAGCATAGTTTTTTGTAGAAAATATAAAATTCTATTTTCATTCTTAGAAATTCTACACAGTTTGGACACATTTATCAACGGTCTACTACAGCAAAATATCTATACATAAAAAAATCCCTAGGCACTTTCACTTAGTACCCTAGGGATTTTCAAAGTTTTATATGTATTTTTCCTTAAACTAAAATCAATTCTGATATAAAAACCACAGCACAACAAATGCAAGCCACTTTAAAAAGACTCATATTAAACCAGGCTGCTACCGTTCCACATACGAGAGCCAATATTGCAGAAATCTTGTTCTGGGTGGCATCAATAATGGCAGGAAAAGTCATAACTGCCAATGTAACATAAGGAACATAGTATAAAAAAGATCTTATAAATCTGCTTTTAATAGGTTTTGTAAATAAGGTAACAGGAAGCACTCTTACAATGGTACTAACAATTCCCGCCACTAATATGTAAATATATGTGTTAGTCATCGTCTTCTACCTCCGGATGTGGAAAAATAATAGCTGCAACTGAAGCAATCACAACTGTAAGAATAATTGTCTTAGTACCACTTGAAATACCTGAAAATATAGATGCTTTGGAAGCAATAAAGCTCAATATAAAACTGATAATAATAAGCACAGTAACTATCCGATGATTTCTAGCCTCAGGCATAATACAAGCTAAAAACATACCGTATAAAGCAACTGAAAATGCACTGACCAATCTTATAGGCATCAGCTCTCCTGCTATAATTCCAAAGGCAGTGCCAAAAGACCATCCCAAAACAGCAATTAAAAAAGCTGCATAGTTATACAAAGGCTTAATATGCCCCGGTCTTTTGATGGTAATAGCAAACAGCTCATCAGTCACAGTAAATCCGACCAAAATCCTATGTAACATAGAAGTTTTAGAACTAAATTTCTGACTTAGCGCTGTAGACATCAGCATATATCTTGCATTAACAACTAATGTCATAATCGCCATCTCAACATAACCCGCACCAGCAGCAACTACCGTATATACTGCATACTCTCCAGCGCTGGCATGATTTAAGACAGAATTGATAAAGCCCTGAATCGGATTAAAATTAGATTTTCTGGCTATAATTCCAAGAGAAAAAGCAACCGCCAAATAACCTAGAGCAATTGGAAAACCATCTCTTATGCCCTCAATAAAAACTTGTTTATTAGATTTTGATTCAAAAGATTTCATAATTTTTTAATACTTTCATCTTCACAAAAGTGTACAATCATATATATAAATTATTTGGGAGGCAAATATGAAACCGGGAGTATTCATTGCCAAAAGAAAAAATGGTGAAGTCTATTATCGATGCAACATCACCTACAATGGAAAACATATTAGTCTAGGAAGCTTCGACACAGAAAAAGAATGTAACCTCGCATATAAAGAAGCTTGGAAGATTCTAAAAGATACAAAAATAACTATTCTTAATCTGCAATCAACCATAAAATATCTAAAATTCGAAAAAGGTATCACCCTTCTTAATTTTAGAGACAATCAAATTTACATTAAAAATCCAATATATCTGCAAAAGAACTATTTCAACTATTATCTCACTCCAGGCACTGTCCTAAAGTTTGATAATGATGATTTATTCTATTATTCAAGCCATAAGATTCAAAATCGCGGAGGCCACATGTTTGTAAGTGACTACGGCTTGCAGTACAACATATTAGGCCGCTATGGAATCAAGCCTTATGCCATAAAAGGCAAGGATTATTCTTTTGCCAATGGAGACGAAACTGATTATCGCTACTCCAATATTATCATAATCAACAAGTATCACGGTGTATTTAAAGAAATAAAAAGAGGCAAGCCAATATATACTGCTAAAATACATCTGAACGGCGACTTTATCGTAGGACGATACAGTACAGAAGCCACAGCAGCTGTAGCATACAACAAAGCAGTTGACTTGTGTAAAGCTCGAGGAATGACCAAATCATTCCCAACTAATTTCATAACCGAATACACCCCTAGAGAATATGCTGACATATATACGGAAATTAAAATATCATCTCACCTATATAAGTTTTTCAAAAACAAAAACTTTAGAGATGCCTAGATCAATATGAAACGAATAAGTATCTTAAATATTTAGTCAAAAATAGCCACCCCTAGCTATCAAGCTCATAATATTGCCAAGCAATATCTGAGGCTTAATAGCATAACGAGGTGGCTCATTTATTATTCTTAGTTGTTGATGAACTTATCCTCTTCGTTGTTCCATGAGTAAAGCTTACGAACTTCCTCGCCAACCTTCTCTGATGGATGCTCAGCAGCAAGCTTTCTCATAGCTGAGAAGTGTACCTGACGTCCAGCTGGTGACATATCAAGAAGGAATTCCTTAGCAAATGAACCATCCTGGATATCTGAAAGAATCTGCTTCATAGCCTTCTTTGTATCCTCTGTGATGATCTTTGGTCCTGTGATGTAATCACCGTACTCAGCTGTGTTAGAGATAGAATATCTCATTCCTGCGAAACCTGACTGATAGATAAGGTCAACGATGAGCTTCATCTCGTGGATACACTCAAAGTATGCATTTCTTGGATCGTAACCAGCCTCAACAAGAGTCTCGAAACCAGCCTGCATAAGTGCACAAACACCACCGCAAAGCACTGCCTGCTCACCAAAGAGGTCTGTCTCTGTCTCTGTTCTGAATGTAGTCTCAAGAACACCAGCTCTAGCACCACCAATACCAAGTGCATATGCAAGTGCAAGCTCAAGAGCCTTACCTGTAGCATCCTGCTCTACAGCTACAAGACAAGGAACACCCTTGCCAGCAAGGTACTCAGAACGTACTGTGTGACCAGGTCCCTTAGGTGCGATCATAGTAACATCAACATCAGCTGGTGGCTTGATGCAACCAAAGTGAATATTGAAACCGTGAGCAAACATAAGCATGTTACCAGCCTCAAGGTTTGGCTCGATATCCTTCTTATACATATCAGCCTGCTTCTCATCGTTGATAAGAATCATGATGATATCAGCCTTCTTAGCAGCCTCTGCAGCTGTGTAAACTGTAAGGCCCTGCTTCTCTGCCTTAGCCCATGACTTTGAACCCTCATAAAGTCCGATAATAACATCGCAACCACTCTCCTTAAGGTTGAGTGCGTGTGCGTGACCCTGGCTACCATAACCAATAATAGCTATTGTCTTACCTTTCAATAATGAAAGATTGCAATCTTCCTGATAATAGATTTTTGCTTCCTGTGACATTTCAATATCCTCCTATTTATTATATAAATTATATTTACCTATATTAAAGAAACTAATCTACAGAATAACTACATCATCTGTACCACGGCTAAGTCCTGTAAGACCTGTACGTGCAAGCTCTAAAATATCGTATGCTCCAAGCATATCTAAGAACGCCTCAAGCTTATCCTGATTTCCTGTAACCTCAAGAATCATAGAATCATGTGTGACATCTACAACCTTACCATGGAAAATCTCTACGATAGTAAGAACGTCCTGTCGCTCCATATTAGTAGCCGAAATCTTAACAAGCATAAGTTCTCTCTTAACAGACATGCCATGCTCTAATACCTTGACATCAACCACCTCTGTAAGTTTTGAAACCTGCTTTTCAATCTGCTCGAGAATCATCTCGTCTCCATGTGTCACTATAGTAACTCTAGTGTATCTAGGGTCTGCTGTAACACCCGCTGAAAAACTATCGATGTTGTAACCTCTGCGTGAAAATAAGCCAGAAATGCGACTTGTAAGACCTGGTGTGTTCTCTACAAGAATAGATAGAACCTTCTTAGACTCCATAAATAAATATACTCCTAACAACAAAAATTTTTCCACTTTAGTGGTTTACAGTATAAAATCATTAAAAAAATTCTATCACAAACAAATACAATGTCAACCCAAATATAGCCCAAATATAATCCAAATATAAAAAAAGCTCTGTCAGCTGTCAAAAGCTACAGAGCTTACGCAAAACATATTTAATAATACTTTCCATCATAAGGATTAAACAGTCCCATTTGAATAGGTTGTCTGTTATCCTCATAGCAAAGAGTAATATAAAAATCTCTAAATTCAAAGCCTTGCTTAGTCCATTCTATCTTACCCTTCTCACAATCGCAGTACTCACTATAATCCACCCACTGAAGAATCTGCATAAGCGGTCTATCCATCATCTTGCTAGTGGCCTCCTTAAAGGTCCATACCTCAGTAAATTTTTTATTTAACTCATTCTTTTTTACTGATTCTAAATATTCTAAATCATATTTAGTAAAAAATCTTTTTACCAAATCCGGATCATAAGGCCTAATTCTTTCTACATCAATTCCAACAGGCTTGTCAGAAATAGCTGCAACTGCAAAGAAATTAGAATGGGAAATACTAAACTCCACATTTTTAGGCTGTATAAAAATTGGTTTTCCTTGGGATGTGGTGGAATAGACATAAGGTCTTTGGATATGATTTTCCCAGAGTAATTTTTCAAGAAGATGCGCAGCTCCAAGTCGCTCACATTTCCCCTTAAGTGTTTTAGCCTCGTCAACATGAGCCCTTCTTTGCGGACTAATCATGTCGTATACTTCGTCAAATATAAAAGGATTTTGTAGTGGTTCACAATTGTACGCTGCCGCCTTTATCATAATTCATCCCCCGTGATTATCTCTAATAATATGATATCACAATAAAAAATAAGTATGGTAAAATTAAGAAGAATTAAAAAACTTTTCACACTTATTAAGAGGCAAGTTATGAAAATACTTATATTTGAAATGAAAACTGTTTGTTATAATTCATATCTTTATTTTGGTGATGCCCTAGGATCTGCTCTTACCGCCCTAGGTCATAGTGTAGAATACTTTAAAATAGACGAGGACGCCCTTGACGATTTAGAAAGATACGTCGGCACATCCTACGACCTTTTAATTGATTTTAATTCAGACTTACCTCGAGCACTTATGGACGATGATTCGTACTTTCTCGACCATATCGATGCACCATTTTTCGATGTAATTTTAGATCACCCACTGTACCATCACGATACATTGAAAAATAAGCTGAAGAATTTCCATGTGGTCTGTTTGGACGAAAGACATAAAGAATATATTCAAAAGTACTATCCTCATATTAAATCCGTAACAGTGACTCCTATGACAGGTGAGCTAGCATTTGGTCAGGACTCAATCGCCTGGGATAATTATGAGACTCGTCCATACGATATTATTTTTTCAGGCACTTACACAGATCCTACCAGAATAGAGACTGCCATAAACAAAATGCCAGAATTAATAAGCAATAATGTCTATGAGCTGATTGATATGATGAAGGTAGACAACAGTCTTACTATAGAAGATGCAGTTGATAGATTGGCTGAAAATGAATTCTATGACTATATCAATTCAGACAAGCCTCTTCACACTCAGATATTCTATCTAGCCGATACGTATATACGATGTATTAATCGAAAGAAGCTAGTGCAGGCTTTAGATAGATGTAATAGTAAAATACATCTCTTTGGAGGTTTATGGGAAGAATTAGAGCTAAAAAATGCAGTGATTCACAAAGAGATACCGTTCAATCTCACATTTACCGTATTTGCGAAATCAAAAATATCAGTCAATATAATGCCCGGATTCAAGGCCGGAAGTCACGACAGAGTATTTTCTGCCCAGTTAAATGGTGCAGTTAGCCTTACAGACCCTACCACATTACTTCTTAATGAATATAGAGATAATGAAAACATTCTATTTTTTGATTTAGATAATATTAATGATGTAACTGATAAGGTTAACAGCTCTCTAAAGAATCTTGAGGACCTAAAAAAAATAGCCCAAGCAGGCTATGAGATTTCCTCTCATAAGCATACTTGGACCAATATTGCAAATGTAATAATAAGCGCTATTAACAAGGATTAATCCAAATTAAGCATCTCCTGATAGAATGCGAAATAATCCTTTCTAGCCTGCTTAGTAAATTCAATAGCAGTTCTAGGGTGCTGATTTAAAAGACCTGTTGTAAGATACTGCATATCGTATCCCCATACAACGCCCTGCTCCTTAAGAGGCATCATATAGTCCTCTACAAATTTAATTGCATATCTCTCCTTATATTTTGGATTCTTAAGGAAGCCCAAAAGGAGCTCCATAGCGCAGTTACCTGCTCCACGACCCATAGAATTATAAGTAGCATCAAGAAAATCTACATTATCACCGCAAGCCTCAATAGTATTAGCAAATGCAAGCTTCTGATTGTCGTGAGCATGCATACCAACCTTTTTGCCGTATTTTGCAGCTGCATTGCAGTATAAATCTGCGATACGCTCAATCTGCTCTGGATATAATGAACCATAGCTATCTACAATATAAACACATGAGATAGGTGTCTGGCATACAATATCAAGAGCTGCCTTAATGTCCTCTTTTGAAGAAGTAGATATGGCCATGATATTACATGTAGTCTCATATCCCTTTTTGTCAGCATCTTCAATCATCTCTACTGCACCAGGAAGCTGGTGTAAATAAGTAGCTACACGAATTAAATCAACAGGACTCTCTGCCTTTGGATGAATATCTTCCTTGTAGTTACATCTTCCAACATCTGCCATAATGGCAATCTTAAGATCTGTGTCGTTATCACCAACAATTTTTCTAATATATTCATCAGATGAAAACTTCCATGGTCCAAATTTTGACTCATCGAACTGTTCCTTATCAGCGCGGTAACCCATCTCCATGTAGTCGACTCCTGCCTTGATATTAGTTAAATAAAGAGCCTTTGCAAACTCATCAGAAAAATAAAAGTCATTAACAAGACCTCCATCTCTAAGTGTTGCATCAACTACACGTATGCTCTCTCGTACCTCGAGAAGCTTTGAAACCTCTTTCATCTTATGTCCTCCATTCACTTTAGCGATTAAAAGCATTAAAGCGATTATACGACTAAAAAACCCATTCGTCAATGCTCATTTTCCCCAGCCAGCTGGCCGGGGAAACGAAACACTGCAAATGGGTTATTAAACAACTTCAAATTTCATTGTGCTCTCACTTAACTGCTTTGTAACAATTCCGTTTTGATCCATAGCATCTGTAATGCCCTGAATCTCACTAACAATTGTTGTAGAAGCTGTAGCAGACATGTTGATTGCATATGAGCTTTCCTGAAGTGAATTAGCAATATCCTCAATTCTAACTGACATTGCATCCATTACCTCGTTAAGCTTGTTAGCCTTGTCTGTAAATGAGCCAAGCATTTCGTCAATCACTGATGCAGTATCTTCGAACTTAGCTCCAGTATCTACAAATGAATCGTAATCCGATAATACGTTTTCATTTATAAAATCGATAACCTGAATAGCATTGTCAGAAAGTTCCTTAACAGCTGTTGTAACTCTAGCAGAAATCTCTTGGATATTACCAGCAGCCTCTCTAGAATTAGCAGCAAGCTTACTAATCTCATCAGCAACTACTGCAAAGCCCTTACCTGCCTCACCAGCTCTTGCAGCCTCAATCGATGCATTAAGTGCAAGTAAATTTGTCTGACTAGCAATATCAAGAATATCATTTGTTAAATCGCTAATCTGATTAACCTGCTCTGATTCCTTAACAGAAGCCTCAAGTACCTTCGATAATTCTTCGATTTTGGCACCTGTGCTATCCTTTTTATCAGCTGCATCCTTTTTAATGGTATCAGCCTCAGACTTGATTAGCTCAGCTCTCTCAGCGCCATTTTGTGATTCGCTGTAAATAGCATCTGTAGCCTCTCTAACGAGCTTAAGCTTATCCTCTAAGTCAACTGTAGAATTGGCAACATTTTCCATTGAAGCCACCAGCTCTTCCATAGCTGCGGAAGTATTTGTAACATTGTCACTTGTGCTCTTAATCTTCTCCATAACCTTATCAGATGATGTAGAAAGAACAGCCGCGCCACTCTTAACATCCTTAATTACATTCTGCAAAGTCTCAATGAAAAGATTTATATTATTGCGAACCATGGCAAGCTCAGTCTTAGTCTTAGTGTTAATACGTGAGGTCAAATCTCCAGTTCCATTATTGATATTATTTACAATAGTCTGTAATTCAGAAGACATACCTCTAATTACTTTATTTACTCTAAGATTTGTCAAAATAAAGCTAAGAATAATCAGAATGACAACCACACCCATAACTACATATCCCTGTACAGATGCCTGGTTGATATATGTAGTCATATAAGCTGCAAATCCATCATTTAGACCCACAATAGCCTGATCAACTAATTCCAGAGATTTGTATACCTCATCAAGTGACCAAGCGTAGTTGTTAGAATAAAGAACAACAGCCTCCTTCATCTCACGGTTATATAAAAACTTTTGAAGGCTGCCAGCCTTGGCTTTGTAGTCGGCAACATTGTCTCTTAAATCATCAATAATCTGCTGACCATCAGCAATATTAGATACAATGAGGCATGTATCAAGATACTCAAGTCTAGCCTCTGTATCGGCCATATACTTGTCAAACTCCTGAAACTCTGCAGGAATCACAACTGCTCCAGCCTGGGCCTTTCCCATATACCTATTAATTTCTGCGGAAATGTGGATAATATCCTCTTTTAACGCAGAAGCCTCTGTAGAACATTTTAATTGATTTTCACTAGCTAAAAGCGCCTGGCTCTTAACGCTATTCATTGCAAAATGTGAAATAACAACATAAGCAATAAATGCCGCTAAAATAACTAAATACACTGCTACGTTTTGAAAAACGATAGATTGAATAAATTTTCCACTCTGCTCCCCTTTGCGACTTCTTCTAGAAGATACTCTTTTTCCCATTATTATCCCTTCCTTTTCATAGATTTTGCCACAGAATTTATTCAATACACTTTAGTGTTATTAAATTGTACACTTTTATAATCGGATATTAAAGATTAATTGTTAATTTTTTCTTGCCAATTTTTGCATTTTATAAAAATATAACAAAAGAGCCACCTGTCTACTATGATTTTAGTATAAAAAAAGCCCTTGGCTAATCTGCCAAGGGCCCTTAAAAATTTATATCTTATACTATTTCAAATTTCTGGGTGCTTGCATTTAATTGCTTTGTAACATCATTGTTCTGATCCATAGCATTATTGATGCCCTGAATCTCGCCAACGATTTCTGTAGCAGCTGATGCAGATAGGTTAATCGCATCAGAGCTTTCTGATACTGAAGAAGAAATAGTCTCAATACGAGTAGCCATCTCATTCATTACAGTATTAAGATTATCAGCTCTATCTCTAAAGTTAACCAGCATCTCATCAATCATTGTTGCAGTATTTTCATATTTAACACCTGTTTCTACGAATGAATCGTAATCCGATAATACGTTTTCATTGATAAAGTCAATGACCTGAATAGCATTATCAGAAAGTGTTTTAACAGCAGCTGTAACTCTAGAAGAAATCTCCTGAATATTTCCAGCAGTATCTCTTGAATTAGCAGCAAGTGAACTAATTTCATCAGCAACAACTGCAAAGCCCTTACCAGCCTCACCAGCTCTTGCAGCCTCAATAGAAGCATTAAGGGCAAGCAAATTAGTTTGGCTTGCAATATCAAGGATTTCATTTGTCAAATCACCAATCTGGTTAACTTGCTCTGATTCCTTAACTGACTCTTCAAGAACCTTAGCAAGCTCTTCCATCTTAGCACCGGTGCTTTCCTTTTTGCTATTTGCTTCACGCTTAATCAAATCAGCCTCATCCTTAATCTGATTTGCTTTCTCAGCTCCTTCAATTGCCTCAGCATCAATAGCCTTAGTAGCTTCTCTTACAGCCTCCAAATTATCTGTTAGTGTACCTGTTGTAGATGCAACATTTTCCATAGAAGCTGCCAGTTCTTCCATGGCTGCAGATGTATTTGTAACATTGTCACTTGCACTTTGAATCTTTGCCATTACACTATCAGATGAATTGCTTAAAACATTAGATCCGTCCTTTACATCCTTAATGATTCCTTGCAAGGTCGCTATAAATTGATTAATACAATCAGTAACAAGAGCAAGCTCTGTCTTTGTTTTAGTATTAATACGTGTAGTTAAATCGCCCTTACCCTTGTTTATATTATTAATAAACGCTTGAAGTTCATAAGAAATGTTAAGGATTACTTTATTAATTCTTACAAAGCTGATTATGAATCCAACAACTACAAATGCAAGAACAAAACCAAGTACTATAAATGCTCTAACAATAGCCTGCTGCTTCTGTGCTTCTAGGTATGGAGCAAAATTATGTCCCATCCAAAGAATATCTTCATCGCACTTTGCCAAAGCTGCATTCATAGTGTCAATAGAAACACCATAATCACCACCTATTAACTGAACTGCTCCCATTATATCTCCAGCTATAATATTATCCCTCATCTGTATTGCATATTCAGAGTAGGCTTTTACAGCATCATTTAATGCCGCTGTATCTTCTACACCAGTTGCACACTGCTGCTTTAGCATATCATTACCGGCAACGTACTCAAGCTTCTCTAACATTTCCTTGTTATACGAATCAAACATTGCAAAATCACTTGCTGATGCAGATTGTCCGCCCTCCAGAGAACCCATATATCTATTTATTTCTGCAGTCATGTGGATGGCATCTGTTTTCAATACAGACATTTCATACAAAAGATCTGTCTCAGCAACACTACCACCGGAAGCAACTGAAACAACATTTGTCATGCCTGAATACCATATGTACGCAAAAATAAGAAAGGCAATTATTATCAATCCATAGATAAGACCATTTTGAAATGATATTGTCTGGAAGAAATTACCCTTATTTTTCTTTACAACATTGGCAACAGCCTTAATGTTCTCCTTCTGTTCCTCAGAAAGATTTCCCTCAATTTTGTTAATGAATTCCTCTTTCTTTTCTTTCTTTGCCATTGTTTTACCCCCATCATTTGAAATAAGTCCAATAATCTACTGCAAATCTAATTATAACCGCAGTTTTCCCAAATATGTTTTATATCACAAATTATTCATTTATTTTTTCATTTTTTGACAAAAAAATCCCTTGGCCAAAGCCAAGGGATTAATTACTATTTAGCGTGAACCCGTCGCCCATCCAGGATTGCCTCCGGCAATGAGGGCGCGGTGTGAGAAACAGGCTCTCCCAGCAAGCTGGGCCCCTCCTATTTCTTTTTTAGAACTTACCAGCAGTAGCAGCTTCCTCAACTGATACAGCTACAGCAACTGTAGCACCTACCATTGGGTTGTTACCCATACCGATAAGACCCATCATCTCAACGTGTGCAGGAACTGAAGATGAACCAGCGAACTGAGCATCTGAGTGCATACGTCCAAGAGTATCTGTCATACCGTATGAAGCAGGACCTGCTGCCATGTTATCTGGGTGAAGTGTACGACCTGTACCACCACCTGATGCAACTGAGAAGTACTTCTTACCAAGGTCTACGCACTCCTTCTTGTATGTACCAGCTACTGGATGCTGGAAACGTGTAGGGTTTGTAGAGTTACCTGTGATAGAAACACCAACGTTCTCGTGGTGCATGATAGCAACACCTTCCTGAACATCGTCAGCGCCGTAGCACTTAACTGTTGCACGAAGACCATTTGAGTATGCCTTCTCAGAAACGATGTTAAGCTTTGCTTCCTTATAATCGTACTTTGTCTCAACAAATGTGAAACCGTTGATACGTGAAATAATCTGTGCAGCGTCCTTACCAAGACCGTTAAGGATAACGCGAAGTGGCTTCTGGCGAACCTTGTTAGCCTTCTCAGCGATACCGATAGCACCCTCAGCTGCAGCGAATGACTCGTGACCTGCGAGGAAGCAGAAGCACTCTGTCTCCTCCTCAAGGAGCATCTTACCAAGGTTACCATGTCCAAGACCTACCTTACGGTGATCAGCAACAGAACCTGGAATACAGAAAGACTGAAGTCCCTCTCCGATTGCAGCAGCTGCATCAGCAGCCTTGCGGCAACCCTTCTTAATTGCGATTGCAGCGCCTACAGTGTAAGCCCAGCAAGCATTCTCAAAGCAGATAGGCTGAATCTTCTTTACCTGCTCGTATACATCAAGACCTGCGTCCTTTGTAATCTTCTCAGCTTCTTCGATTGAGCTGATACCGTACTTATTAAGAACTGCATTGATCTGATCAATTCTTCTTTCGTATGATTCAAATAAAGCCATTTTATTTCTCCTTTCCTATATTATTCCTGACGTGGATCGATAATCTTAACAGCATCATCAACACGACCATACTGGCCCTTTGCCTTTTCCCATGCTGTGTTAGGATCATCACCCTTCTTAATGAAGTCTGTCATCTTTCCAAGAGAAACAAACTGGTAACCAATAACTTCGTTATCAGCATCAAGTGCGATACCTGTTACATAGCCTTCAGCCATCTCAAGGTAACGAACACCCTTTTCCTTTGTTGCGTACATTGTACCAACCTGTGAACGAAGACCCTTTCCAAGATCCTCAAGACCAGCACCAACTGCAAGTCCGTCATCAGAGAATGCAGACTGTGTACGTCCGTAAACGATCTGAAGGAAAAGCTCTCTCATAGCTGTGTTGATAGCATCGCAAACAAGGTCTGTATTAAGAGCCTCAAGGATAGTCTTACCCTGGAGAATCTCTGCAGCCATAGCTGCTGAATGTGTCATACCTGAGCAACCAATTGTCTCAACAAGAGCTTCCTCAATAACACCATTCTTAACATTTAAAGATAATTTGCAGGCACCCTGCTGTGGAGCACACCAGCCAACACCGTGTGTGAAACCGCTAATGTCAGAAATCTGCTTAGCGTGTACCCATTTTCCCTCTTCAGGGATAGGAGCTGGTTCATGCTTTGCGCCCTTTGCTACAGGACACATGTTTTCTACTTCTTTTGTGTAAATCATTGTAGAACTCCTTTCTTCGTTCAATGACCTAAAACATAATTATTTATGTATTAGCCTATTTCAATGCCGCACTACGGCATTATTGATAATATTTTCTCACTTTCCCTCCCTTTAGTAAAGTATTCTTTTGTATTTTTTCAATTATTTGTAAATTCGAATATCCGTTATGGCACACTCATCTCCAGTTAGTGCAAAATAGACAATTTTAGGCATCTCTTTTATCTTGGTTGTGTTTCGAATAATAATGCCTGCGTCCTCCGCTGCCAGTTCAATAGAATTCTTCTTTTTTCTAAAAGAAATATGGCATTCAACGCCTTCTTTATTTTTCTTTTCCCATGTATCCCAATCGCCAAATTCACTGGACTGATTGTTGGTCATTATATTCTCAGCATAGATAGTATCACAGTCATTTTCACCGCTTAGTTTTACAAGGGCATATTCCCTATAATTTGGTCCATCTATCTTTCCGTCATCTGAAGAGAAAAGCACAACATAAGGACAATGCCAAACCAGCTTTGCCGAAGGCAAACTCATGGAATGGAATATAACATTCATACCATCTTCTACACCGACTGATTCCGTATATACGGAACGATTTCTGTCTATCTGAATATTAGGTAAATCCGACTCTAGCCTGTTGATATAGGAAACTACTGGAGCAATTCTTTCGATAGGAAGCTGTGCTTTGGAATCTTCCGATGTCTCAACTACAATATTTCTCAAAACACAATACTCTCCAGCCAATCCAATATATGCATATTTTGAAGTATCAGGAAGAGCAAGTACTATATCAATCTTCTTGCCTTCGCCGATAATTGTAATTTTTACATGATCTTCATACCTGCTAGTCATTATTTCATAGTGAGGAATATTTTTTGATGTGCTAGATTGCATATCTGTAACTGTTACTTCTATATTTCTAGCATTGGTTGAATTACAGTTTCCATCAAACCATATTTCTCCATATTCCATATATCCAAAGACTTCTATATTTTTAACATCACCATGAATTCTTCCATCATATGAATCAAATACAATTATAGATGGACCAAAGAAGCCATATGGACTGCCTTTGTCTATTTCATAATCAAAGTCTATCTTTGTTATTGTTTCATCTATTAAGATACCTCTTGAAACCCTGCTTCTATACTCTTTGCAATAAAGTTCTGTCTCAAGTTTTACCTCGAAATCATCGCCATTATTTTCTCTAAGCTTGTAGTCTACGTCTGAATCTATAATACTTACCATGGCGCCTGCAAACCTAGGATCAAATCTATTTCCAGCTGCCTTAACCATCTCTTCTCTTACCATGAACTGAGGATAATGGTCTCTGTCCTTCTTTTTTGAAGTCAATAAATCATAGTAATCAGCCACAGCAATAATTCTTGCATTCTCTGGAATTTCATCTCCTTTGAGACCTTCAGGATAGCCCTTGCCATCGTATCTTTCATGTACATAATGAGCTCCATCTCTCAAATAAGGATACTCATTGATGTTAGAAAGAATCTCATCACCAATAGTAGTTACATTTTTATAAATCTCCTGTTCTTCCGGCGTCCTATCCTCACCTTTTTCTAAAACTGATTCAGGTATACCAACTTTTCCTATATCATGAAGCAATGCTGTGTAGTATATTTCATCACATTCCTTTTCATTTTTTCCGCAGGTCTGGGCAATTATTTTTGCATACTTTGCCACTCTAAGGGAATGTCCCTTTGTAAAAGTATCCTTAGAATCTACAGCATTTACAAAAGAAGCTGCTGTCTGATCAAATAAACGCTGCATTACTAGACGTTCTTCTTTTAAATATTCAATTTCTCTTCTTTTGGCCTTTTCTATTTTGGTATTTATGTCAAAGAGTGCAAAGATATACACTAGCACTGCCATTCCAACAATACAAATATTAGTAAGAGACAAGCCGTATGCAAAAATCTGAATAACAGAAGCCAACACTGGAACCAAAATAAAAAGAACCAGCGAAATATAAATTCCCTTTGCTATTCTATCCTTTTTCTGTAGAATAACCGAAAGTTGGATAAGAGGCGTAACAACTGGGAAAACATAGCAAAGTATAAAGCCTGGACCTCTGTGATAATTATTCAATTCATCAAAATAATAATAAAAGCCTGTGAACTGAGAAAGAATTACAAAAGCATCCCCAAGTAAAGAAAGAATCACGCACAAATTCAAACGAAAGGCTACTCCTTCTAAGCCTCCCGCTCCACGAATGACATCGATTAGATATAAATTTAAAGAAAGAATTACAATATTAGTAAGGAAAAATACCAGGAAATTTGACACCCTGACCATCACATATCCCGTATGACTCATATCTCCAGAATATATGTATGCCAAACGATCAAAATACAGCAAAAACATAGAGCTTAGCTCTAGTAGTAACAGGGCAACTCTGCGTCTCTTTGGAATCGCCCTAGCGATAAGAACAAAAAGTGCTATGGTTGCGCATACACTACTAAGGGCAAGCATAATATTTAATTGATGATTTATTAAGAACTCAACCATAACAATTTATCCTTTCCAACTTATCTATTTAAAATAAAGAATTCATTTAGCTTTTCAATGAGCTCCTCTTTTCCAATAGTTTTTAAAAAGTATCCATTTGGCTTTAGTTCAAGCACTGCCATTACGCTTTCTTTATCTCCCTTTCCAGTTAAAAACATAACCGGAATATCCTTTGTATCATCATCACTTCGAAGCATTTCAAGAACCTGTGGTCCTGATGTAACTGGCATTTCATAGTCCAAAAGTATTAAATCTGCCTTGTTTTTCCCAAGCCATTTTATAGCCTGCAATCCAGAGTTTGCCATGTAGACCTTATAAATATCCTTAAGCCATTCCCTAACAAGACTCAAATATGTAGAATCATCATCTACAATCAAAATATTCTTTTTAAGATCCCCTTGATTGATTCTCTTGAAGTGTTCTTCCACCGCAAGCATGTAATCCTCGTTATTAATCGGTCTAATAAATGTCTTATAAATCAGACCAGAAGGCACTTCATCCTCAATCATTTTCACATCGGCTCGCTCGCCAATAAGAATCATCTGGGTTCCTTCTTCATTTAATCTATCAACAAGAAAATGAAGAACTTCTTCATTGGGAACAAAACCGTCATCCATATAAAGGGTAACAAGTGTCGTACCCGCCCACTTCTCATTGATTTCATTTACTTTATAGGGAACAAAACCGCAATCCACCCGTAATCCGGATACTTTTCCTAAAAGAACTCGCATAAGAAATGATTCTTTTTCTCCAATCATCAACATTTTGCTAGCCATGGCATTCTCCTTTTATGTGTTTAATTTAATAAGTTTTCCATTTCATCCCAGTCAAAGGATTTAAGCAATTTCTCAAGCTTGCCAACCTTTTCCTTATCATCTGCTGGCAGTTTGTATTCCTTTAAATTCTTTATAATCATTTCAACTGCATCATAATCCATCTGTGGTACAACTTCCTTAAGCGCAGAGTACGCATCAGCAATATCTTCTGGATTAATTTCCGGCTTATCCTCAGAGTCTGTACTCTCCTCAAGTCTAGCAAGTTTCTCCTTGAATCCACGATATTCAGCCAACAGTTTTGAAGTACTCTTTTCTATTAGTTCAATATCATTATTATTACCTGCCGCTTCTAAGCTCTCCGCAAATGCGGATAATTCAGTAGCACCTATCATTCTAAAGGATGTTTTTAGTGCATGTACTTTTATTGTATAAAGCTTGTAATCTTCTGTAGTGTAGGCCTTCTCGATTGTGTTGGAGTTATCATCAATTGTATCTAGGAATAATTTCAAAGAGAAAATAAATGCACTTATTCCGCCAGAGGCCTTAATTCCCTCATCTACATTTATTCCTTCAACCTGATAAATCCAATCCATTTCTGCAGGAATCTCTTCTACATCTATAACAGCGTCCTCTGCTGTTGGTTTCATAACTATATTCTCAGGCAAATGCTTAAGAATTGTCTTCTCAAGGGTTAAACTGTCGATTGGTTTCGACAGATAACCATTAAATCCCTTTGATTTATAGAAATCCTCTCCAGCAGTAGAATTTGCTGTAAGAGCATATACTGGCAAATCTGGATTAGTCTCTCTAATCCTTGCCAATGTCTCTATACCATCCATTCCTGGCATCATATGATCCAAAAGAACCACATTAAATGAACCGAATTTTATTTTTTCCAAACATTCCTCACCGCTACTTGCTGTAGTAACAAACATTCTAGTAGCCTTTAACAATCCCTTGATTACATTAAGGTTCATAGGGTTGTCATCAACAACAAGCACCTCTGCATCAGGAGCGATAAACTGAGGGACATAAGGTCCCATATTTTCTTCAACTTCTTCTTTGAATATGCCAATAGGCTTTGCATCAATAATCTTTTGGTCAACTGTAAAGAAAAACTCACTACCCGAACCATATACGCTTTCGCACCATAGCTTGCCACTCATAAGTTCAGCAAAACGCGCAGATATATTTAGTCCAAGCCCCGTACCTTGTATGCCTGTATTTTTTGTTTCGTCCAAACGTTCATAAGCGGTAAATAGCTTATCAATGTCCTCTTCTTTGACACCCATTCCTGTGTCTTTAACAGAAAACTTAAGCTTACAAGTATCACCATCTATCTCTTCAACAAAAAGATTTAAACTAAAGCCCCCCTGCTCAGTGTACTTAACAGCATTGGTTAGTAAATTCAGAATAATCTGCTTTATCTTTCCGCCGTCGCCAAATAAACGAGTAGGCAAATTAGCATCAATATTCACGTCAAAATTCAAATCCTTCTCATTTCCTCTGACGCGAATCATAGAAACTATTCCCCTGAGGAAATCAACTGTATCATATTCAACTTCAACAAGATTCATCTTTCCTGATTCAATTTTTGACATATCAAGCAAATCATTAATCAAACCAAGAAGTGATTCTGATGCATTTTTAATATCAAGAGCATAATTTAATACCGACATGAAATAATGCTTAGGAACATCAGAAGAATCTTCCCTCAGAATCATCTCATCCATACCCATAATTGTATTAATAGGTGTACGTATTTCATGAGAAATATTTGCCAGGAAAATGGACTTGGCGCTATTAGCTCTTTCCGCTTCTTCCTTGGCCTCTTGAATTTGGGCATACTGTCGTCTTATAACATTTCCAGCCATAATTCGCCATACAATAAGTCCCACCAAAGCAGCAACGACAGAAATCATCAAAAATCTAACCAGCAACAATTCAAATACTTTAGGCTTCTTTATTATTGTAAAAGTATTCTCCTGAAGTAGCATATCTCCGTCCGAGTCAAGAACCTGAACATGAAGTGTGTACTCACCATATTCAAGACCCGTGTATTCCAACGGCGAAAGGGAATTTAAAGCCGAAATAATTCCGGAGTCTTCTGCCCCTTCTAGATATACCTTAATCATAGGATTGGTGGTTGTATAATCAATTATGGACGGATTAATACTTACACGTGCCGCATTTGCAGGAATAACATAATTTCCATATTCATCAGGATAAATCAATTCATCGTCACAAATGATATTTCCCAGACCAATTTTTAATTCAACATTGTCTTCAAAGAAATGATTTATATTTACTTTACATACACCTTTTCTTCCAGACATATAAATATTTCCATCATCATCAAGAAAACTGTATGAATTTGATGTTGGAGTATATGTTAATCCATTGGAAATAGAATAAAGTCTGTAATCCTTTACATCATCATCAAGTAAATATTCCGTCTTTACGTTATAAATTCCGTAAGAAGATAATATCCAGGCATCTCCTGATTCATCAAAATAAATATCATAATTATTTGTATTAGGAAACGAAGAAACTGGCGTAATTATTCCGTCTTCCATATACTCCAATGAATTAGAAGTAACAATCCAATATACATTGCGAGTAGGGTCTTTTTTAATGCGCATAATTACATCGCTAGTTAGCCCAGTTTCTCTATCCAGCCTTCTAACTCCGTAATCGCTAATAACATATAGGCCATCTCCGTCTGTTCCTGCGTATATTTCTCCCTCATCCCCCTCGCAAACTGTAAGAACAACAGGATTAGATATGCCAAAATCCGCGCCGTATGTCTTTTGCACCGCTCGGCTTCTGATTTCTACTACGCCATCATTTGTGCCTGCTAAAACAGAGCCATCTTCTCTTTCAACCACGCATCTCACCTGGTCGCTTGGCATTCCTTTATCCTTATTAAATACGAAAATTTCGCCATCATTTCTATAACAGATTAAGCCTACATCTGAAATAAAAGTTGATATCCAAATATTGCCCTTTGAATCCAGAGTGATACAGCGCACACGGCCATCATCAATTAATTCAGTCAGCTCATTTTCAACAAGATTCTTATTTTCATCTAGTATATATAGACCTGTATTGGTTCCTACATACAAAAGACCGTCTACAATACAAGTTGAATTGACAACATTGCCTTCAACAGGGGTAAATCTTGTAAAGTCGGAAAAATTATTTGCAACAATTTTCATCACACCCTGTGTAGATGAAGCAAACCAAAGATTACCCTGATAATCAGAAGTAAGCATTTCTATGGCGCTATTCATAGGTACATCTTCGAGAATTTGATACTTATCGTTTCCATCGATAAATCCTACTACTTCAAGCGAAGATGCCCACACTCTACCACATTCATAAGTAATGCAATGTATATTTTCTGTTGGCGACACATCTATCTGCTTGAGATTCTTAATATTATCCCCGAAATTTCCATAGTAAATAATATTTCCGCGTGTGCCATAATAAACTTTTCCCACACTATGAGGATCTATAAGAAGGGCTGTAATAGTCCCCACTCCAATATCTTCTCCAGAAAAAATATTAGTCACCATATCATTGTGAATAGCAAATGCGCTACCACTTTGAGTAAAGCCATATATAACATCATTTGCATCACACTGAAGTTTCAAAACTCTTTCTGTATTAATTCTTTTATCATCTATGATGCTTACATTCATATTAGAATCTACGCGAGCAACTCCGTCGGTAGTACCCACATAGATATTTCCCTCACTATCCTCTGTAAATGCTCGGATTGATGAAGAAGGGAGGCCTTCTTTATATGTAATATGAAATCTGTTATTGCCATCAAGGACAACAACTCCATTGTCATTTGTTCCAACCCATATGCGGCCCTTGCTATCCTCAAAAAGACCACGTCCACTGGTAAGTCCTTCGCTATTATCTAGGTGCTCAAATGTGGAACCATCGTATTTAATTATTCCGCTATATCCACCAATCCAAATATAACCATCTCTTGAGCCTAAAATATAATTAGCATCCGATGTAGGCAAACCATTAGTAGCATCATAAAGCTGAGCAGAATAGCCAAAGCCCTCCAATTGATTTGATGCAGCATAGCCTCCACCAAGAGCAATTTGAGATACTTCCTTTTCGCCTGTCTCTTCAACACTTCGGGCACTCAAAGTAGGGCTGGCGTATAAAAAGCCAACTGAGAAAATCAAAACAATTTTTACTGCTAAACTAATGCCCCTATATTTCATAAAACAGTGCCCCCCAGCACTAATTAACCGTTGTATTTCTTTAGAATACGTTTTACATCAGTCAGTGAATCCATAAATGCTTCAACACATTTTGGATCAAATTGTTTGCCAGACTCTTCCTCTAAAATAGAAAGTGCCTTCTCCAAAGAAAATGCAGGTTTGTATACTCTTGGCGAAGTAAGCGCATCAAATACATCAGCCACCGCCATAATTCGAGCAGAAAGTGGGATAACTTCTCCATGTAGTCCCTCTGGATAGCCCTTTCCATCCCATCTTTCATGATGATAAGCAGCCATATTTCTAGCTTCTTTTAAGTAATTCTCGCCTTTTACAGTTCCTATGGCATTTTCCATAATTTCTCTACCATAAATGGTATGAGTTTTCATTATTTCAAACTCTTCTTCTGTAAGTTTTCCAGGTTTATTTAAAATAGTGTCAGAAATATGAATCTTACCAATATCGTGAAGTGGTGCGGACATTTCCACATCACTCATATATTTCTCTGTAAGCTTTTCAGCGTAGTAGCCCTTGTTTTTTAATCCATTTAGAATAACTCTCACATAGGCAGCTGTCTTTTGAATATGAGCTCCAGTATCAGAGTCTCTATTTTCAACCATGTCCGCCATGGTAATAATCAATCCATTTTGCATTTTGGCAGTAGAATCAGCATAGTGTCTCAGGTCTCGTACCTGTTCAGCCATTTCTAATTCCATCTTGCAAATAGCCTCATATAATTCTTGGACCTCATCATTAGTCCTAATATCAAGAGCTCTAGTCTTTCTCACACTTTCATCAATAGCTTTTTGGTCTCCCATGCTATCTATAAAGCCTCTAGCAGCCTCAGTAATTTTACTTATAGGATAAACAAGACCAAAGCCAGTTACCGACAAAGCCCATTGAATGGCCAAAATCAAAAATCCAGAGAAAATCAACAATGACTTAACCAAAAATTCTTCAGCAAATTTCGACATATACCCAAAATATATATCTGCACAGGCATATGCCACTGTTTTATCCGCCGAGTTTTTTATTGGAGCAAATGCGGTAAGAACCATTTCTGAACCTTCTTTTCCAATAACAGTTCCAACCTCCTCTCCCTTTACTAGTTGATCTGAATATGAAGAAAAAGATTCATCAATAGGCTTAACCGCCCCGGCAGTATATCCTTGTTCTTTTCCAGTATCCATATCAAATAGATAGACCAAATTATTACGTTCTACCCTTATAACATATAGGTAGTGAACTCCCTGGGAATTTTTAAGTATTTTTTGCAATAAATCTTGAGTATCCCTGTAATCAGAAGTATCTTCTCCCCATTTTATGTAATCAGTAATCCTATCGCCATCAATAACTTCTGAAGCAAATGTAGCTGCATTCATCGCATTTATTGAATATTCTTCCTTGCGATCTTCGAAATATATGTTAATACTGACAAGAGAAATAATAGCTACAAAGGAAGAAGCAACAACTACTAACATTACAATAATCTTCTTTAAAAGAGTATTTCTATAGCCTTCTATTTTTGAAGCAATTATCTCTTCCTTTGGAATAGGCTTCTGACGCCAACCAGAATTATATATATCTTCTTTTATCTTATTTGGTATAAATCTTGCTAGGCCAAAACCTATAGCAGATGCTAATGACTTATCAATTCCTTGAATAATTGTATTAACTAAAATAACTCCTAAATAAAAAACCACACCATTACTAGCGGTTGAAGTTATAGCATGAGCCAAATCTGCCACAGCTTTATATTGAGGCTCACCTAATAGGAGCCAGTGAATTAAAGTTGTGAGATTTCCGCCAAGGAGGGCCAAAATAATAAAATAAATTATTAACCCTTTGATATTATGAAGCTTGTCATATCTCACAAAGTAGGCAGCAACAATCGCCGCTAAAACACTTAGCAGAGCAAAATAAAAAGCATTTGGGATAATAAAACTGATGATGACATTAGTCAGTAATCCTGTCAGAACAGCAGGAAGCAATCCCGCCACAGAAGCAACAAATACTGTGCCGGTAATATCTAGATATAATGGTAGATTAAGAAAACTATTTACAATCAGACCAAAAGTAATATTGATAATAATACCAATTGCAATCACCACATATCGATATATAATTCCATATTTTCTCTTCTTAAAATGGAAACTCACCCTATGCCCCCCACATTTTAAAAATAGATATTTATAATCATAGCTGAAGAATATGTCCATTTTGTATCTAAACAATAAAAAAAGGCCTATATTCATAGGCCTTCACAAAGATTTCACTATATGTTCATTAATTCTTTTTTACAATATTATCCTGACTCTTAAAAATACTGTCAGCTTCCACCACACCACGTACTGGAGAAAGTGGATAAATGTTTGAGCGAGGACAAACAACTGTACCAGGATTTAAAACTGAGTTACAACCAACCTCAACATTATCGCCAAGCATAGCTCCAAATTTCTTTAATCCTGTTTCAATTTCCTCTCCATCTCTAGATTTAACAACTACAAGAGTCTTATCAGACTTAACATTAGATGTGATTGAACCAGCACCCATATGAGATTTGTAGCCAAGGACTGAGTCGCCTACATAATTGTAGTGAGGAACCTGAACATTATTAAATAGAACTACGTTCTTAAGCTCTGTAGAATTACCAACAACGCAATTCTTACCAACTATAGCAGAACCTCTTACAAATGCGCACTGTCTTACCTCAGCATCCTCATCAATTATAAGTGGACCATTTAAATATGCAGAATCAAATACCTTAGCTGACTTGGCAACCCATACATCCTCTCCTCTTTTTTCAAACTTTTCAGGATCAAGTGTTGGACCTAACTTCTTAATGAACTCAGATATCTCAGGAAGTACTTCCCATGGATAATCCTTCCCTTGGAAAAGATCTGCAGCGATAGTCTCATTTAAATTATACATAGATTTAATTTTAGCTTGTTCCATTGTAAACTCCTATCTTTATTAATTATTGACCATTATAGTTTTCAAACTCAAATTCTGTCCTACACTCATCATTGAGCTTTAGTCTCGCATCAAAATATAACCCTTTTTTGCTTAAAAATCCAGTAATAACATCAGTCTTCTTTTCAGTAATAAGCTTTACAAACTGGTCCTCAGGAATATCTACTCCAGCCACCTTGCCAAGGAAGAATGGGCAACTGTCCTGATTATCTCTGATATTATTCTTACATCTGTATCCAAAATGGTTCTTTATTATCGGCGAGCCGCACTTTGGACACTTTACATTTTTAAGCTCGGTTTCATTGTCCTCAAAGACAAATTTAACACCTGATACTTTTCCTTCATCATCTTTAGAAAGTGCAAGTTTTGCATCAAACTTTGTACCCTTTTTAGATTTAAACCCAGAAATAGTAGATGTGATACCGTCTTTTAAAAGCTCCTTGACCTGAGCTTCTTTTAGTTTTATACCGGCAATCTGGCCAATATTAAACTTGCATGAGTTCTCAGGGTCCTCTTTATTGTAGTTGCTACATCCATAGCCAAAAGGTGTAACAACTATTTTGCCACCACAAACTGGGCAAACTACATCCTTCACCTCTTTAGCTTCTACATTATCAAAATCAAAAGCTATTTCATGCTTGCCAGTTTCCTCATTTTTCTTAAGCAAAAGGCATGCGTCAAATTTCTTTCCTGACTTACCCTTAAATCCTCTGATAGTGTCAGTTTTGCTTTCTGAGAGTAGCTTGATGCAGTCATTTTTAGAAAGCTGCTTACCAGCAATCTTTCCAATCATAAAGCGGCAGCCCTTTTCAGGCTCGTCCTTATTATAATTACTGCAGCCGTAACCAAATGGTGTCTTAACCATATCGCCGCCGCAATCAGGACATTTTACGCCCTCAAGCTTTTCTCTTTCAATACCATCAAAATCAAATACAATAGCCTTTTTTCCCTCTTCGTTGTCCTTAAGTCTGAGCCTTGCAGAAAACTTTTGATTGGTCTTTGACTTGAAGCCTGAAAGCACTTCTGTAACACCATTATTTAAAAGAGCAGAAAACTCATCTAGATTAAGCTTTCTTCCTGCTATTTCACCTATAGAAAAATAGCACTGATCTTCTTCCTTAAATCTGTTTTCACAGGCAAATCCGTAGCCAGTCTCCACAATGCGTCCCTGGCAAACAGGACACTTAAGGTCAGGGACATACTCCGTAGGAGTTTCAGAAAAATCAAAGCTTGCTCTATACTCTCCATCCTCGTTCTTTTCCATTTTAAGAACAGACTTGAAAGTTTTGCCTGATTTACTTTTGAAACCTTCGATTAAATCTGTCTTGCCTTCTGTGACAAGCTTTTTAAACTGTGTCTCATCCAAATCTACACCGGCAATCTGGCCTACACTGAACTTACATTTAATAGAATCATCAGAGTAATTACTACATCCATAACCAAAAGATGTTGTAGTCAGCTCGCCTCCACAAGCAGGACATTTAATTCCAAGAGGCTTTTTAGTAGCAAGGCCCTTTGAATCCTTGCCAGTAAACTGATTAATATTAAGAGCAATAGTCTGAGTCAAATCCTGCTCTATCATATTAGTAGTTTCTTTTCTGATATAGTCCTCTAGCTTACCTCTATACTCAGTGAAATCGACTGTTCCATTAATAATGCCCTCAAGCCCCTTTTCCCAGTTGGCTGTCTGCTCTGGCTTAAGCAATGATGGGGTTGTAAGTAGAACAACCTCGTATATCATCTCTCCCAATCGCTCTGGGGTAATGACCTGAGTCTTATTGTTTTGATTCAAATAGCCGATTCTAACAAGCTTTTCAAGGATTTCTCCTCTAGTAGCAGAAGTACCAATACCCGTGGTCTTAATCTGCTCTCGAAGCTCTTCGTCCTCAATGAGCTTTCCAGCATTTTCCATTGCAAGAATAAGAGAACCTGAAGTATATCGCTTTGGAGGCGATGTCTTACCCTCTTTCAGCTCAAATCCATTAACATCTATTGAGTCTCCAATATTAGCAGCCTCAATAAACTTAACAAAATCCTCTTTTGAGAACTTATCTTCTGCATCCTCTCCATCCTCAGCTTCCCCATCGGAAGAATCCTTAGCCTTTGGAATGCCGGCAATCTCAAGATATCCTGGCTTAACCAGTAGCTTGGCACCTGCAAAAAACTTTTCATCACCTACCTGTACTGTGACCTTAACGTTTTTGTACTCAGCTGGAGGATAAAAAATAGATAAAAATCTACGAACAATCAAATCATAGACTCTCTGGCTAAGAGCAGAAAGATTCTCGATTCCGTTGCACTGACCAGTAGGAATTATTGCATAGTGATCAGTAACCTTACTATCATCTGTATAGGCAGTCTTTTCTATGCCAATATATTTCTTCTCACCTAAAATCTCATGCACATACTTGGCAGTTGGACCATAGTTCTGTAATCTATTGAGATTTTTATTAATTTCCTTAGCCACTGCAGTAGTCAAAACTCTGGCATCTGTACGTGGATAGGTCGTATATTTCTTTTCGTATAATTCCTGAATTATATCTAGAGTCTGGGCTGGAGATATTTTAAATCTCTTAGAACATTCAGACTGAAGTTCTGCCAAGTTAAATAAAAGCGGAGCTTTTTTCTTTGAAATTCCTGATTCCTTATCAGAAATCGTCGCGTCTTTATTAGTTAATTCTTGAATTAACTTCTCAGCGCCAGCCTTTTCTTTAAAGCCATTCCCCTTATCTCCATACAATAATGGAGATTCAAAATACTTAGAAGACTCAACAGCCTTCCATTCAGCCGGAAAATTAACATCAGAAAACTTCCCTACAACTTTAAAGAAAGGATCCTCGTTGAATCCTCTTATCTCACGCTCTCGCTCAACAACCATTCCAAGCACACATGTCATAACTCGACCAATTGCAATTGCAGCGTATTTGGTTGTGGCAGCAGCATCATTAATTAACTTTCCATATTTAACAGAAAGGGCTCGCGAAAAATTAATACCAAGACTATAATCTTCAATAGTACGCATAATGCCAGAGGCTCCAAGCTTAGCATATTCTGACATCGGCTTAGCCTCGCGAATACCTCGTAAAATCTCCTCGTCAGTCTGGGAATCAATCCAAACTCTAAGCTCTGTCATCCCCTCTCGAACACCACCATAATTTCTGATGTTCTCCTCAATAGTCTGACCTTCTTTTCCCGAGTCACCTGCCCAATAAACAGTGTCTATATCCTCTCTATGAAGAAGACCATTTACAATCTTATACTGATCCTTAGCACTCTCTACAACACCGTATTTATAATCCTTTGGAAGGAAAGGTAAATCCTCTAGATTCCATGATTTATACTTAGCATCGTACTCCTCAGGATAAACCATCTGAACCAAATGGCCGTAACACCAGCTAACTACATATTCATTATTCTCAATGAAGCCATTATTATTACCGCTGACTTTTAACACACGGGCAAAGTCTCTAGCAACTGATGGTTTCTCTGTGATGATTAGCTTTTTTCCCAAACTTAAAACTCCCTTTAAGAAAATTAATTTTAGATTAAAATAATATAGAGCCCCTCACCTATGGCAAGGAGCTCTAATAATTATAACTTTATAATTCGGTCATGTCTACCAACACAACTGATTTATTTTCCTTTGATAACTGTGTAAGTTTTGGATCAAATCTGGTAGCTGAAAAGAGGAAAACTGTATTAGCAGTAATACGTGCCAGCTTCATCAATTCAAGCAATTTATCATAGGCATCAAAGCTCATATACTTTTTTGTCCAGTTGCAAATACCTACAACATTTTCTCTATTTGAGCTCTGACCGATTACATCGATAGAACCCTCCTTACCAAGCCAAGTACCAATTTTCTCAAGCTTAATAGGAAGCTGTCCTACCATATTTAAAAGGTGGAGATACTCTCTACATACATCAACAAAATATGATTGTAAGTATGCATCAAGCTCTGGCTCGATAAATTTATCGTAGAATTTCTCAGGTGTCATAGAAATAAGCTCTGACAAATTAGGATATACAAATGTGAACCAGAAATTGACGTATGGTTCTGAGATTCTGTAGATACCCTTTTTAGCGTTGTCCCAACCGCCAGTCTCAAATGAAACCACCTTATTAACTACATCAAAAGCAGCAAGATTCTTCATATAGACAGATATCTTTGCTCTAGAATATCCAGTATCTTCAAATAGATCATTAAGCTTTTCATTGCCAGCTGCAATGGAACCTAAGATTGTATTATAGCAAGAAAGCTCTCTAAGCTCTGATGCTATATAATCCTCCGCCTCACTGTAAAGAAATCCAGAAGGAGAAAGAATATTCTCACAAACATTCTGCTTGATAGTCTTTCTGCTATCCCATCTATCTAAGTAATCAGCAACACCACCGATAATACCATAGGTACTAACACACTGAGCTACTGAATAGCTAGGAAAAGCTCTAACAACATCAAGGAATGATAAATTCTCTAACTTAATAGTCTCATCAACAACAGACTTCTGACTGCCTACAATATCGTAGAAAGTATTCTCAGACCAAACAATCGATGAGCTAGCTACAATAATCATAACCTGGCCTGAAATTAGCTTTTTATTCTTAAGAGCTACTAATGCACTAAAAAGCTCGTTGGTCTTCTTAATAGCATATTGTGCCTCATCTATAATAATTACAAGCTTTGAACCATCCTTAGATTTTAAATCCTTAAAGCATGCTTCAAAAGATTCATACTCTCCAGCTGTGTTGTAAGTTGATGCTACCTGTTTGCTTACATAATTGAGTTGCTTTGCATCAGAACACTGACGGCTTCTATAGTAAAAATAAGGCTTCCCTGTAGTAAAGGAATCTATAAGTCCTTCCTTAGCAGATCCGCTTCTGCCATACATGAGTACCAAATTATTGGCATTACTTTGATAAATTGAGTCAAGCTTCTTAAGTTCGTTTGTTCTAGCAACCATAACAATTCTCCATAAAAAACTGCGTCTTAACAATGATACGGCTACTATCATAACATACTTTACTTTAGCTTGCTACAGTAAAAAAGAATTTTATTCAAATTTAATTAATATTGCTTTGCCTTTTCTTTTTCGAAAAACTCATCAATCTGCCCCAATAATGCAGATTTGGACATTGTTTTTAATAAATATTTTTCAGGTTTCAATCCAAGCACATTCATAACAGACTCTTTATCCCCTTTATTTGTCAAAAACATAACGGGAATTTTAGCTGTATTTTCCTCTGAACGAAGCATTTCAAGAACTTGCGGACCAGTGGTGATTGGCATTTCATAATCAAGAAGAATCAAATCTATTTCATTTTTCGCCAAAAATGTAATGGCGGCCATTCCGGAATTAACCATAAATACTTGGTAATGAGTCTCCAGCCAGCTTTTAAGTGTTCTAAGCATGGTTCCGTCATCATCTACAAGCAAAATCTTCTTTTTCTGAAGGCGTTCGTCCTCTGCTTCCACAATCCATCCCATCTTTTCTGCCATATCCTTCACGTTAATTGGGCGCATAAAAGTCTCAGCCAGTCTGAAATTCGGCATAATCTCTTTAACCTGCTCCAAGTCATTTTTAGACCCTACAACAGAAAGAGAGATATCCTCTTCAATAGAATGGTCTTTAAGATAAATAAATAAATCCCTCATTACAGCCATCTCATCAATATACACAAGATAGACCGATGGCTTATTCTCTAAATTTTCAATCTCATCCACGTTTCCAGAGGCTTGAAGGACCTCAAATTCTCTATCCCTTAACTCCTTAACAATCGAGCCCACCATAAAGCTTTTGGGATCCCCAACTAATACGATTCGTTTATCCATAATTGGCTCCTTTTCTTAATTACTTTACAGTATCTCTAGCAACTTATCTCTATTAACATCCACCATAACCTTCTTCACTTCCATGTATTTTTCCTTTATATCATCAGGAATATTGTATCCTTCTAACATATTCATAATGGAATCGGCAGTATCATAATCATAAGCTTCAACAAGTTCTTTTATATCTTTAAATGCATTTTCTACCTCATCCTTAGATATAGGCTGTTTATCAACTCCCGAATCATCTATAGCTGCTAAAGAATCTTTATAAGAGAGATATTTTGCTATCATCACATCATTTTTCTCTTGTATAGCTATATAATCACCCTTGTTACCTAATTCTTCTAGCTCCTCAGCCATTTTTGAAAGATCCAAAGCTCCTATTAGCCTTGCTGAGCTTTTTAAAGCATGTACAAGCACAGTATAATTCCTTAAATCCTTTTCCTTTAGGAACCCCTCAATTGCGTCTGCCTTACCATCAATAGATATATAAAAATCCTTTACAACTTGAGTATATGTATCAACATCGCCGCAGTTATTAATACCAGCTTTTAAATCAACATCTTTTAATCTTGTCAAAAGACTATCCCCTGCTATATCCGCCATGGATTGTTGTTCATAATCATCTTTGCCGTTAGAAATAGAGACGGATTGAATTTTTTCTGGTGGCAAATAGTGTAAAAGCATTTTTTCTAGCTGAATACTATTAATTGGTTTTGACAAATAATCAGTAAAGCCATGCTTCATATATTCTTCTCTAGCTCCTGAAACTGCATTGGCTGTTAATGCAATTACTGGCACGTCTTTATTTTTATTGTTTGGAAGTACCTTCATCACCTCATATGTCTCTATACCATCCATATTTGGCATTCTATGATCTAAAAATATAACATCAAACCTTTTTTTAGTAACTAAATCTATAGTCTCTCTGCCACTGTTTAATGTGGTAATTTTTATCTGTGTTCGCTTGAGAAGATTTTTAATGACCGTTAGATTCATTTCTGTATCATCAACAACTAAAATTTCAGCTTCAGGCGCAGTAAAGCTCTCATGATATCTTTCAACGCTATCAATATATTCTCTATACATTTCCTTAAAATCCCCAATTGGATTCCAAGAAATCACCTTTTGGTTAACGCCAAATGTAAAGATAGAACCAAAGCCATATTTACTATCAACCACAAGACTAGAGTCCATCATTTCAAGTGTTTTCTTTACAATGCTCATTCCAAGGCCAGTTCCCTCAATAGTTCTATTTCGGGTTTCATCTATTCGCTCAAAAGGAGAAAACAGCTTCCGCAAATCTTCATTTTTTATTCCCATACCTGTATCTGCCACTTCAAAACGTAGTTTAATATTTTCCTCATCAACTATATCGTAAGATACAGAAAGAATTACTTTTCCTTTCTCTGTATATTTCACAGAATTTGTGAGAAGGTTTGTTACCACCTGCTTTAGCCGAATTTCATCCCCCACTAGATTTGCTGGAATTTCCTTATCAACCTCCACTATCAGCTCAAGTCCCTTTTCCTTTGCTCTAGAGGAAACCATATTTACCAAATCATTAATTAATGAGCCTAAATTATATTGAACCGGTAATATTTCCATTTTACCTGCTTCGATTTTAGAGAAATCTAAAATATCATTAACTAGACTAAGTAATGAGCTTCCAGCCGACTTTATGTTGACAGCATACTCTCTAGTATTCTCCTCCTCTGATTCCCTTAAAATCATCTCATTCATACCAAGAATAGCATTTATTGGAGTCCTGATTTCATGAGACATATTAGATAAAAAAGAAGATTTAGCCACACTAGCTTTTTTAGCAATCTCTAAATCAACCTCAAGACGCTGCTTTTCTTCTATTCTCTGGATATATGCCTCCACTGCATAAACAGTTTCATTAATAGCTTCATATAGCACTTGAAGTTCATCATGTGTTTTCACCTCAATATCTTCTATATTATGACCATATAGAATTTTATCTTCATCTGTTGCAGTGGCATAATGCTCCATAAAATCTGACATTGTTCCAACAGGCGCACATATAGTCATCTTAGTGTAAAAGGTAGCTATTCCAGCAATAGGAATTCCTACATTTACCATAAGAATAATCATTTTTAAATCAAAGGCTAACATGGTATCATCCGCCACATATTCCATCTTCCGAATATTATTTATTGCATCTTGCTGTATGTACTCATGATAACCTCCATATGAAGGAGTTGTAGCCAATGAATAATTAACAAATATTTTTTTCATATCAGAAAAAAGCACCATCATAAAAAATGCCACTGATACCCCCAACACAAAAAGTAAAAGTATAATAATAGTTGTGATTTTAGCACTAATTTTAGTTTGCTTATGTTTCTTGTTAAGTTTCAAATCTTTGGCATAACTCTCGGTATATAAATAGCTAATTGGAAATGGGCTTTTATATTCATCCTTTGAATACTTAAAATATAAATACAGAATAATCCCTACAAAATAAACGGAAAAAATCACTTTATAATTAAAAAAAGAAATTTCTTTAAAATAAAACTCACTTGAACTAAGACCATCTACTACTACATAACAAAGATATTCGTTAAACAGAATTGCCAGTATTGTAACTGTGCACATAATAAATGTTTTTAATTTCGTTGCTAACATGCGAAATTGTGCACAAAGAGAAAAACATGCCATAGATGCCATATATATAATCATCGTATATGAATATTCCATGTTAAAAATAAGGGATATGATAAACGCGATGCTAAAGACTATAGAGGATACAAGATATCCGTATAGTCCAGCTATAAGAAGAATTGGAACCATTCTAAGACCTAAAACAACTCCATCTTCTGGAATAAAAATATTAATGCCATTATAATTGGCAGCAATATTAAAGAATGAGCCAGATGCCACCAATAATACAGTACAAAATACAACAGCGTTTAGAATTTTTCTCCAGGTTGGTGTTTTTTTTAATTTTTCCGCCTGTACTTTATTCATAAGTTACCCCCGAAACTAACAAATAAAAAAGCGTCCCTTCTTATACTAGCATAAGAAAAGACGCCAAATCATAGCTATTTTATGAACTAACTGTTATATCTTTGTGTTGTATAACATTATTTCTTTGTTATATAACCCTGAGCCTTAAGAAGCTCTGCGCAAAGTACAGCACCACCTGCAGCACCACGAACAGTGTTGTGTGAAAGTCCTACAAACTTCCAATCATAGATGCTATCCTCACGGATACGGCCAACTGATACGCCCATGCCGTGCTCATAGTCAACATCAAGTGATACCTGAGGTCTGTTATCCTCTTCCATGTAACGGATAAACTGCTTTGGTGCAGAAGGAAGATTAAGCTCCTGTGGTACACCTGAGAAATTATTAATTGCATCAATAAGCTGCTGCTTTGTAGGCTGCTTCTTGAACTTAACAAATACAGCTGCTGTGTGTCCATTGAGAACTGGAACACGAATACACTGGCTTGTAATCTTAACATCATCAGCAGGTACGATTACGCCGTCCTTAATCTCGCCCCAAATTCTAAGTGGCTCCTTCTCAGACTTCTCTTCCTCACCTGAGATAAATGGTATGATGTTGTGCTCCATCTCTGGCCAATCCTTAAATGTCTTACCAGCACCAGAAATAGCCTGGTATGTTGTAACAACAACCTCATATGGCTCAAACTCTTTCCAAGCTGTAAGAACAGGTGCATAAGACTGGATTGAGCAGTTAGGCTTAACAGCAACAAATCCTCTTGTAGTACCAAGTCTCTTCTTCTGGAAATCGATAACCTGCATGTGCTGTGGATTGATTTCAGGCACTACCATAGGTACATCTGGTGTCCATCTATGTGCTGAGTTGTTTGAAACAACTGGAGTCTCTGTCTTAGCGTATGCCTCCTCGATAGCCTTAATCTCGTCCTTAGACATATCAACTGCTGAGAATACAAAATCAACTTCAGAAGCTACTTCCTCAACTTCATTAACATTCTTAACAATAATATTTTTAACGGCCTCAGGCATTGGAGTATCCATCTTCCATCTATCACCTACAGCATCAACATATTTCTGTCCTGCTGAACGTGGGCTGGCAGCAATTGTTGTTACCTCAAACCATGGATGATTCTCAAGGAGAGAAATAAATCTCTGGCCTACCATACCTGTTCCACCAAGAATACCGACTTTTAACTTCTCGCTCATTTCAAACTACTCCTTCTCTGTCATGTTTTTCTCTCGCGGACATTTGTCCGTGTACTAAGTGGCATTATAATAAAAATAAATAAAAAAAGCAAGCAGTTTTTGAATATTTATCACAAACTCCTCGCTTTTTCTTGAATTAAATTTACAATTAATTATTTTAAGCCAAAAATGCCTTACATTCTTTGATTTCATTTACCATGGCATCATGTCCAGGAGCACCAATTGTAAGTCGCTTATTTACACATGTTTCCATTGAAATAGCATCAAAAATATCCTCTTCAAAAGCTGGAGAAATAGCTTTTAATTCTTCTAATGACATATCATCAATGGCAATGCCCTTATCGATACAGTAAAGAACAACCTGGCCAATAATACCGTGAGCATCTCTAAATGGAACACCATGATTTACAAGATAATCAGCAGCATCTGTAGCATTTGTAAATCCGTTTTTAGCACTGTTTGCCATTACATCCTTGTTGAATGTCATTGTAGCAAGCATTCCGTCAAATAAAACAATACAATCCTGAACTGTCTTCATAGCATCAAATGCCATTTCCTTATCCTCCTGCATATCCTTGTTGTATGCAAGTGGAATACCCTTCATTGTTGTAAGAAGTGACATAAGGGCACCGTAAACACGGCCAGTCTTTCCTCTAACAAGCTCAGCAATATCTGGGTTCTTTTTCTGAGGCATAATAGAGCTACCTGTTGAAAATCCGTCATCTATTTCAACAAATCTGTATTCATTACTGTTCCAAATAATAACTTCCTCAGAAAAACGAGAAAGATGCATCTGAATAGTGCAAAGAGCCGATAAGAACTCAATCAAATAATCTCTATCTGACACACCGTCCATAGAATTCAAAGTAGGTCCGTAGAAATCAAGAAGCTGGGCTGTCATATTTCTATCAAGTGGATATGTAGTGCCAGCAAGGGCTCCAGAGCCAAGTGGACAATAATTCATACGCTCTCTAATATCATTTAAGCGAAGAACATCTCTCTTAAACATTTCAAAATATGCTCCCATGTGGTGAGCAAGTGTAATAGGCTGTGCCTTCTGTAAATGAGTAAAACCAGGCATAATTGTGTCAATATGCTCTTCCATAATGCCGCAAATAGTGCCAAGGAGGTGCTTCAAATCCTCTGCTGTAGTCTCAACAGCATCTCTTGTATAAAGTCTCATATCAAGAGCGACCTGGTCATTACGACTGCGACCTGTGTGAAGCTTTTTACCAGCATCGCCGATTCTATCAATAAGATTAGCCTCCACAAAGCTGTGTACATCCTCATATTCAGAAGTGATTTCAAGCTTTCCTGAATTAACATCTGCCTCGATGCTATCAAGCCCTGCAAGAATCTCATCTCTTTCTGCATCAGTGATAACGCCTACAGAAGCAAGCATCTTAACATGTGCTCTACTTCCTCTAACGTCCTGTGCAAAAAGCTTTTGATCGAATCCAATTGATGCATTGAAATCATAAACCATCTGATCGGTAGACTTTGTAAATCTACCTCCCCACAACTGTGCCATAACTAATCCTCCATTTCATGTGCTTTTTGCTGTTGTCTATCTCTATATGAATAAACACAACCGCAATAATCTTGTCTGTACATATTGTATTCTCTAGAAAGTTCCGTTGAGCGCTTGTAGCCCTCTCTCTTTTTGAAATCACTAGGAAGCCATTTTACTCCTAATTCATCAGCAATTGCCAATCCTATTTCATTAAGAATCTGAGAATCTTTCATTGGAGATATTGTAAGTGTTGTTGTGAAAAAGTCAAACCCTTTTTCTAAAGCAACCTCTGCTGTGCGCCTCAAACGAAGGTCATAACACTTGTGACATCTAGCACCCTTTTCAGGTTCATTCTCAAGTCCCTTCGCTATTTCATAGAACCTGTCAGTATCAAAGTCTCCCTCTATAAAAGAGACCTTGTGCTTTGTCGGAAACTGACTTATAAAGCGCTGTTGCTCCTTAACCCTATGATAGTATTCCTCATCTGGATAAATATTGGGATTGTAATAGAATACAGTAATATTGAAATACTGAGATAAATACTCAATACAATAACTGCTACATGGCCCACAACAGCTATGTAACAATAAAGAAGGCACACGGCCTTCTTTTTCAAATTCAGCTATTAATTTATCCAATTCTCTTTGGTAATTAATCTTATTCATTATCTATTAGCCCATACATATAAAAATGCCACGCCAAGGACATAAATAAATGCCATGAAAATCATAAATGGAACCTGTGAAGCCATGATGCCAATTACAATCTGAGCGATGAATACAAGGCCATGAATCCAAATAGGAATCTGATTTAGGCAAGCTGCAAGTACCGCCTCTAAAATAACCATAACGCAAGCAATAATTGGATTAATGTGAAATACTGCAATTGTAACAATAAGAGATACTACCGCAAATATGCCAAGCACAATAAGGCTAATAAGTGGTAAATTCTCCTTTGAAAATAAGTCTCTAATATCGAAAGCTGGTGCAGCTTTTCTCTTGTTGTCTGCCATAAACTTCTCCTAACTATCTATTATATAATCTAACTCACTCAGACATGGATGTAATCGTCTTCATAAGTCCTTCTTTTTACATGTGTCATTATAATAAAACCCTATGGATTTCTCAACAATTTTAATTGATTTTTCCCTATCAATATATTACACTTAACTTCGCGAAATAAACTATATAACCACAAGAAAACCGGTATATACGCTCCGATAGCTCAGTTGGTAGAGCACCTCACTCGTAATGAGGGGGTCGTCAGTTCGAGTCTGATTCGGAGCTTTTCTTATATGTAACTGTTATTTGACTTTTCAGTTGCTATATCAAAAGGAGGAAAATATATTGGAATTTATTCAATTTGACCACGTGTCAAAAAGCTATGAAAAGCAGCTAGTTCTTGACGAGCTTGATCTCTACATCAAGGAGAACACCTTTGTGACCCTACTTGGCCCTTCTGGTTGCGGCAAGACTACTACTCTTAGGCTTCTTGGAGGTTTTGAAAAGCCAGACTCTGGCAAAATCTATCTCAATGGTAATGACATCACTGCATTACCTGCCAACTTACGACCTATTAATACGGTCTTTCAGAAGTACGCACTTTTCCCACACATGACAATTGAAGAAAATATCGCTTTTGGTCTCAACATTCAAAAGAAATCAAAAGAATACATAAACGACAAGATTAAATACGCACTTAAGCTTGTTAATCTTGATGGCTTTGAAAAGCGCTCTATCGACTCATTATCTGGAGGACAGCAACAGCGTATCGCTATTGCCAGGGCCATTGTCAACGAGCCAAAGGTTCTTTTATTAGATGAGCCACTTGGAGCACTAGATTTAAAGCTTCGCCAGAACATGCAGTATGAGCTTATGAAAATCAAGCAGGAGCTCGGTATCACTTTCCTTTATGTTACACATGACCAGGAAGAGGCTCTTACCATGTCTGATACAATCGTTGTAATGAACCAGGGTTATATCCAGCAGATTGGTACTCCTGAGGATATCTACAACGAGCCTGAAAATGCTTTTGTAGCGGACTTTATCGGCGAAAGTAATATCATCGAGGGTATCATGATTAAGGATGAGCTAGTTTCATTCCTTGGAGTTCAGGTACCTTGCGTTGATAAGGGATTCGGTACAATGAAGCCTGTTGACGTAGTTATTCGTCCAGAGGACGTGGAGCTTTTAGCGCCAGGCAAGGGATTTATGGATGGTGTCATCACCGATTGTCTCTTCAAGGGTGTTCATTATGAGCTTGATGTTCAATGTGGCGGTTATGAGTGGCTTGTACATACTACAAAATACTTTGAAATCGGTCAGCACGTATCACTTAATGTTATTCCATTCAATATTCAGATTATGAACAAGCCTGAATCAGAGGATGAGGAGGTAATGAAGGAAGATGATTAATAGATTAAGAACCAGCTTCCTGGCTACACCATACGCTGTTTGGATTTTAATTTGCACTATTCTTCCACTTTTTTATATCCTAGGCTACGCAATCACTACTTCCGAAGGAAGCTTCACCTTAAGCAATCTTACAGCCATTGCAGATCCAGTTCATCTGTCATCCTTATGGCTGTCTATTAAGGTTGCCTTTGTAACTACAGTTATTTGCCTAGTACTTGCATACCCTGTTGCTTTGATTTTGCACAACCTTAAAATCAGCAATAAGGGCTTTGTAGTTTTTCTTTTTATTCTTCCAATGTGGATGAATTTTATGCTTCGAATACTTGCATGGCAGATAATCCTTTCCAACAATGGAATCTTAAATAGCATTCTTTCTGCTATTGGGCTTCCAACAGTTCACATCCTTTACACCAAGGCTGCTGTTACACTTGGAATGGTTTACGACTTTTTGCCATATATGATTTTGCCTATTTATAATGCACTTTCTAAAATCAACGATTCAGTCATCGAGGCTGCCGCTGATTTAGGTGCCAACTGGTGGACAACATTCACCAAAATTACTATTCCACTTTCAAGAGATGGCATTCTTTCAGGCATTATTATGGTATTTGTTCCAGCCCTGTCATCATTCGTTGTTTCAAACCTTTTAGGAGGCGGTAAGGTTCTCCTTATAGGTAATGTTATTGAGCAGGAATTTACACTTGCAAGAAACTGGAATTTGGGTTCAGGTCTTTCAATTATTCTCATGATTTTCGTACTTGTTTCTATGTCAATCATGAACAGACTTGATGATTCAGAGAATGGAGGTATGCTTGTATGAAAAAAGTTAAAGACACAGCCTCTTATCTCTATCTTGGGCTTATATTTTTATTCTTATATGCACCAATCCTTGTTCTCATTGTGCTATCCTTTAACGACTCAATGTCTAGAACAATTTGGGGCGGATTTACATTTAAATGGTATGCCAATTTAACCTCCAATGACAGCATTATGGATGCTTTAGGCACTACCATCAGAATTACGCTTGCGTCATCAATACTTGCAACAGTACTTGGAACATCAGCAGCTATTGGTATCCACTACATGAAGAAGCGCCATGCGGCAATTATGCTTGGTGCCACCAATATCCCGCTTTTGAATGCAGATATTGTAACTGGTATTTCACTTATGCTTTTATTTACAAGATTTACTCCACTAGGAGAATTCTCGGTGGTGCTTGCTCATATAGCTTTTTCAGTACCGTATGTTATTTTCAATGTGCTGCCACGATTACAGTCCTTGTCAGAGGCTTGTTTTGAGGCTGCAATGGATTTAGGCGCCACACCTTGGTACGCTTTTTACAAGGTGGTTTGGCCAGAAATATTCCCTGGTGTTTTATCAGGATTTTTAATGGCGCTTACTATGTCGCTTGATGATTTTACAATCACATATTTTACAAAGGGTGCCGGTGTAAATACCCTTTCAACTATGCTTTACACTCAGCTTAGAAAGGGCATCCAGCCAGAGCTTTATGCTTTGTCTACTATCCTTTTCCTACTTGCCTTTGTGATGCTTTTAGCTACCAACTTCAAGGGCAATTCTAAAAAGGAGGTGGCTGAGAAATAATGAAAAAGAAAGCGATTATCCTTTTAAATATTTTTACAGTTTTACTTGCCAATTGTTTCTTCTTAACTGGCTGTGGTAGTGATGCAGAAAGCACAGATACTCTCGTTGTTTTAAACTATGGTAAATACATCGAGGCAGATGTATTAAAGCGCTTCGAAAAAGAAACCGGAATTAAGGTTAAATACGAAGAATATGAATCTGTAGAAGACATGTACGCCAAGTACAAGGCAGGCTCTATCAATTATGACGTTATTTGCACATCTGATTACATGATAGAGACAATGCGTAATGAGGGAGAGCTTATTCCTATCGATTACAACTCTCTTCCTAATTATAAAAATATTGACCCAGCTATAATTGAGGCTTCAGAAGCATTTGACCCAAGCCACAAATACACTGTTCCATATTTCTACGGCACAGTAGGTATTCTTTATAATACTAAAATGGTGGATGAAGAAACTGTTTCCTCATGGAAATCACTTTGGGATCCGGCATATAAGAATCAAATTGTTATGATCAACTCTCAAAGAGATGCTTTTATGGTTGCTCAGGAAGTTTTGGGATACGATATCAACACCACTGATAAAGAACAGTTAGATGATACATTTAATCTCTTGTGTGATGAAAAGCAATACGTATATGCGTATCTTCAGGATGAGACCTACGAGTGTATGATTTCAGAAGACGCAGCAATGGCTGTATGCTACTCTGGCGAAGCAGCTATGGGTATGGAATACAACGAGGATTTGGCCTATACGGTTCCTAAGGAAGGCGGCAATCTCTGGATTGATTCCTGGTTTGTGCCTCGTACCTGCAAGCATTACGACGCAGCTATGAAATGGATAGATTTCATGTGTGAAGAGGAAGCTGCCACAGAGAATTTCGAGTATGTATGGTATGCCACTCCAAATATGGAAGTAGCCAAGCACGAGGATGAAGAGACTCTCGCTGACGAGACAGTATTTCCTACCAAAGAGACCTTAGAGCGTTGTAAGCTCTACGAGGCCTACGACAATGACACCTTAGATTACACCACTACTCTTTGGAAAAAATTAAAAGCTTACTAATACTAAAGCCCAGATGGATAACCATCTGGGCTTTTTTTCTAGTGTATTAAAGAATCTCTACCACTTCACCAATATACATGTCATGCTCCGCCTCGCCTTCATAGAACTGCTTTGCAATCTCTGGATTCATGCTAGATGGCTCAAGACGCTGTCTCATAAGCTTTTTACATAAAAGTGTAACCTCTGCCTCTTCAAAAGTAACTGAACCATCAACAGACTTAGGAGTAAGTCCTGAGTCATGTATCTTGTCCATATCTCGTCCTGATTTAGAACCTAAAAGTCCAAGCTGCTTTTTGTATTCCTCAGGGAAGAATGAAACAGTAAAGTAATCATTATTATCTAAGAACTCATGTGTATAACGAGATGTTCTAACATAAGCTGTAACAACTGGCTTGTTCCAAAGAGTACCAAGACCGCCCCAGCTGATTGTCATAGTGTTAAAACTATCATTATCTCCTGCTGTTAGCAAAGCCCACTTTTTATTGTACTGGGCAAAAATATCTGTATTAAATTCCATTTCATTATCCTCCAGTATTATTAATTGTCATCTATGCCATTGCCATGTGCAATCTTTGTCTATTATAAAGATATTGCCTATGATTTTGCAATAAATCTGGCTAAGAACAATTAATACTCATCGAATTACTTGTTTCTCCTGCTCCCTGCTTATTGCCTTGATAGCTATTATAAATCTCTGCTATCTCTTCTCTTGAAAAATCCTGAAAACAGGAATATAGGGTCTCTAAATCCATGCCTGTACTCACAAAATTCTCCACTGCCAGTTGATCTCTCTTATTCATTATTATTCCCCCTTATTAGATACTCCTCAAAAATGAAAGCTTCTAATCCGGTTTGCTTTCATTATTTGTTTCTATAAATTTTAGCATATATCTTTCAATATAAATACAAAAACGATAACTGAAATTATAGAAAAAGACTTGGCAAAAAATGCCAAGCCTTCAATTTTCATATAATATTAGTTTTCCTGAATTGTTAATCCAGTAGTTGCTGCGAATTCATTCTCCTCGTTGTATGCTCCAATAGTAAAGTCTACAACACCATTTTCATCTTCACTGATGCTAACTCCTACTGTATATTCGCTATCTCCATTATACAGTGGATCCTGTATAAATCCGAATCTATTATTAATAGTATGCATTAAAAAAGACTGTGATTCATATTTAGTTACAACATCAGCATACGTAGATGTTGATTCAACAGGCTTATACTCAATATCAAAGTCAGTTCTGGGATAACTATCATCATGAAAAAGAACAATTCCTGTTCCAACAGCGTCTAATCCATCCCCAGTTGCACTCACAATTTCTTCATCAGAAGCAACAAAACTTGATACTGGATAATTGTCAAAATCATTAATAGCTGCACCACAAGTAATTAATTCACTGTCCTTATAATTAGCTACCACTTTTGATGGATCTAAGTTTCCATTCGCATCCTTAGCATATGTTGAATCAAGAAATACAAACTTTGAAGACTGTGGATTTATTTCTGAGGCATAATTATAATTATTAGTATCAATTTCTCTATAAACATCATAACCTGGCTCTGTTTTAGCAATCAAAATATAAAAGTAGTCATAGACAACTTTAACTGTACCAGCATAGTTTAATCCCTTACACTTTTCAAGAAGCGCAATTGTCTCTGTATCCTCTGCATTTACAACAACTGCTGTATTTCCATCTTCTGTATTTACTACAACTGCTCCACCGCCGCCGTTGCTACCACTAGAACTGCTAAGGTAACTAGCCGCCTGATAAATATTTAAATCAAGGAACTGCCATTCACCAAATAATGACTGAACCTGAATTCCATTCTCCTCACACTTCTCAACTGTTGTGAGATATCTACCCTCTGCAATACCAGTGTTATAATAATCTAAATAGTATGCAAGGATATTAGTTCCATATGCTTCTCTAAGCTGTGGATATGCACTAGCGTATGCTGATGGATCAAAATCTGGCCATCCCTTACGACCTTCCCAAATACCACAATCACAGAAATGATTAAATAAAGCATCGTAATCTGTACCAAGTGCTTCAACAACGTCATAGTTAGTATATGCATAATAATCTGCATCAAACAGTGTAGCAATGATTTCCTTCTGCTCAGCTGTAAGTGTTCCATAAGTTACCTGTGAAGCGTCCTGTGCTACTGTGATAGTCTTAGCCTCTGAATCAATTGTAGTTGCTCCGATTGTACCTGCTGTAATTCCCATCATAATAGCTAGTACAAAAAGATTTCTTTTTTTCATTATTCTTATCCTCCCTTAATAACGAAATGCTCTACCTTAATGTTTCATAAAAAAACTCTCGCGCGCAACTAGTATTTTCGCATAATTAAATAAAAACTTCAATAGTATTTAATAAATTCCTTAAAATAATTTAATTATTATTTTTATCAGAGTATAAATCTGTTATAAATCCCTGCTTATATGCAGAAAAAAAGGCTTCAATCACATGAAACCTTCATAGTTTTTTATTCCCTTGTCAACAGCTTTAATCCAACAATACCAATTACAATAAGCAACACACAAACAATTTGGGGTATCGATAATTTTTCGTTAAAAAGCCTCCTTATATTAAAATACGCCATTCCTTTACCTGCTAAGACCTAACGGTAAAGGAATGACGTTAATCCCACTACTCGGTAGCACTGGGCGTCTTTTTATTCAATTTACGCTCTCCTGGCTTTAATCCAATCACATTTTTTATCTGCTCATTAGTTGCAATAGGATACACCTCCATAATATGATTCGCTATTCTTCTAGCAGAGTCATCCGGATCTTCCTTATAAGCAGATGTCACATAATCGTATCCCCATAAGTGCTCAGGAACTGTATAAACGGCTAATGGCCACCCATAACTTTCCCCCTTCTTATTCTTGCGTTGACGAAAGTCTCGCACACACATATACATCTGCATCTGAAGACCTGTTATTGTACCCTCAAAGCCTTTTTCACCGCCTTTTCCAAAGCCAGCTTTTTTCTTTAACTCATTTGAATAATACTCCTCATCCATCAGCTCCTCAGAAAAAAGATCCATGATTTTCTTTTGCCTAGCTGATGCTTTACCATCCTCCCAGAGAGCATCAAAATCGTAGCCATCTCTACGGTAGTTAACAAAATACGGCAACCACTCCTTAGATATAAACCCTGCTTTTTTATCAAAGAACTTGCCGTATGCAATTTCTCCACGACGAGCTATAATCTCTCTCCACTCCCATGGGTCAAGAAGTGAATCCTCTGACCACCAATACTCAGGAACAGTTCTTTCTTCCAGCGAAAATCCCGGAATGTCATTCTTAAATAATGGCAAAAACCCTATTTCATTGATATAGTCAATTGCTTCATCCACAGTATGTAAGCACTCAGGATCATCCCAATCAACCCCATACATAATCCATGTCCCATTTTCATTTGGCATATCCTATCCCCCAGAAATAAAACTTCTCGTAAATTTAAATAGCATCTGTCCCTACTCAATCCAACTTACTGGATCAGAATAGTTTTCATCCACCCATTCTTGACCATTATGCGTTACTTTTCCATCTATCTCAAGCTCATCTGTTACAGAACCATCTTCGTTTTCTATCCCGTGAAGTTCTCCGATTTTATTTTCTATTACCCCATCACTATCGATTGACATTCTATAGAAATATAAATCTCCGGCGCCTCCACTACCCAAATACTTGCCATTATTTTGCAATTCTTCGAATAGTCTTTCTCCCATATTTGTCCCGTAGAACTTTCCATCATCACGAGTTAGTATTAGATAATTACCTCCACCTTCAAAAAAATGAATGACTAATTCTTTTCCATTTTGGTTATCTAAATCTACCAACGCAACCCCTGCTATTTCAGGTTGTTCTTCTGACTCTATAGATTCCAAATATTCCGAAAAACATATGTCTTTGTCTAGCCAATTAAAGCAATAAAAGGTATTCTCATCATTCAATACCGCAATATATTCTTGAAAATCTTCCTTTTCCTCTTCATCCATTTGATTTTCATATTTCTGCCAATCGATTTTGAATGATTCTTCTTTATTCGATACTGTTGAAGAGTTATCCAAATTCTCTAGTGTTTCTTGTCCTGCAAGATTATTCTCTTCAATAGCCTTTTCATTTTTACCGCAACTAAATAACATAATTGGAACTATGCAACTTATTAACAAAATTCCGCATTTGAAACTTTTCATTCTAATTATTCTCCGTATTATAAGAATAGCCTGCCATATTATTCAAATAATTTCCTATTAATCTCAAACACATCACAAGCTATATTACTAAATAAATTATAACAATATGTATATTTCACATCATCACTAATTCTTAATAGTTCGAATTCACAAATTACATATATCAATTATAATTTTAAAACTCTTCCTCAATCTCCATAATTGCGCACTTACCACATATCTGACCTACAAATTCTTCCATGTAAAAAAACTCGCCATCAAAATATGCGTCAAAATCCTTTATTGCTCCTTCTAGAGTAAAGGCCTTGCCACAGTCCTTGCATTTTCTCATAAGGGACATGGCAACCTCATCATCCTCAACCTCGTAATCATCATGCTCCATATCTCCATCTTCATACCCCTCCAGTTGATGGCTTGATAAGTATTCATCTGATGGCTTAAGTTCACCATCTATCTCTGAAAAAAATCCCATTTAGTCACCTCATAAATAGTCTTAATAAAATAATCTATCAAATGTCTTGTTCCATTATAACCCACTTAGGAGCAGAATACATGACCCAGATTTCTCGGAAATCTTATTCCACCAATAACTTTTCTTACTTAATTTGACTTCGGTTATTCTTTGCCACTATAACCACCTATACACAAAAATAGAAAGAGACTTCTGCCGGAGTCGGTAGAAGTCTCCTTATCTTCAATTAGAAAATCTGGCCTGGTAGTTTTAGCTTCTCCTTTGGTGGAAATAATTTATCAAACTCTTCCACGTCTTCATCACTAACGTAATATCCCGTAGGCGTCTGATAAACACCTGTGATGCCATCCAAATAACCTGGGATTAGCTCCTTACCAAGAAAGAATGATACATCAGCCCCATCAGGCAAATCATGATATCTGATGCCAAATTTGTTAGCATAATCAAAGCCACTCTTTCCATAGAAATCGATGTTGCCTTCAAACAAAACTGCTCCGAAGCCCATCTTAGTGGCCTTTTCAAGGGAATAATCCAGAATCACCTTGCCATATCCTCTACGCTTAAGTCCTGGAGTGATGCCAATTGGTCCCATAGTAAGAACATCAATTACTCTACCATCATCTGCTTCAATGATGGTTCTCATAAACATATTTTGTCCAATCAATGTACCATCTTTTTCCATGACAAAATCAAGCTCTGGAATAAAAGCTGGATCATCTCTAAGCACATGAATCACGTAGTGCTCGCTGCACCCCGGACGATATACATTCCAAAATGCTTCTCTTACTAAGTTCTCTACTTCTCTGTAGTCTTTCTTTTCTTCTAATCGAATAATATAGTCCTTTTTATTCATTATTTTTTCCTCCTGAAAACTTATGACCAAAAGTTGCTTTTCAGCGGGAGGTTCGTGTGATTGTCTACAAACCTCCCGGTTAGCCGACAATCTCTCGTGTGTTGTACTTTGTCAAACAGCACTACTCCTTTAAAATAAAAATACTAATCAAGCCTCAGCTTTGATATTAATATAACAGATTTTGGCATAAAGTAAAAAAACTTCATCAATTTTCTAGCTTTCACATAATCAATGCTGGCAACTCTGTTAAAACCAATCTAGCAAAACTAATTACATTTTCAGCCACATGCATTTTTATAAGCTATAGCGTCAATCTGAAATATAATTCCCTCTCGAATAAAATCAGATGTATATGCTTTCCTTGTTGGATATTTACCTGCAAATCTTTCTTTTAAAACTTTCGGTAAAATGTTCAAGTCTTCAATGTTCTTAAAAAGACAATCCATTTTCACAACACATTCCAAAGTTAATCCAACCATCTTCAAGCGCTTTTCCAATACGTCAATAGCTCCGTGAATCTGTTCTTCAATTGACTTGCCCTCATTTCCCATACAGTATCCTACAAAGATGTAGTCGCCAGCTTCAATAACTGTGGAATCTGCCCATAATTCATCTATTTCAATTCTTTTTATCTCTGACACGTTCATTCTCCTATTTATCTTCTTGCCATATTATCCTTAACCATAAAGTGTCAACAAACTCGAATTGGTTTATTTCTTTTTCCTTGGAGCAGGTAACTCATCAACAATAACATTCAATAGTTCGTTCATAAAATCTTTGTTATCTATATCATCAACCAAAAGCATTTCTTTAGCACCATCATAGGGTGTTTCATATTGCGCTTTCGGCATCATCTCTTTTGCAGATTTCGTTGGTTTTATATGAAATCTATCATCATATATTCCACCGACAATCTTCCCCTGATAATAGATGATATATTCCCCCATCATTGACCTGTATGATATTTCATCAAGTAATGATAACTGGTCTAAAACAAATTCCAAATACTCTTTACTTGAAGCCATTGCAACAATCCTCCTACTAAAACTCCAAATTGTTACACTTTCTTAATTGGATGTCTAATTACTGTCTTCCATTTCTCCGGCGCAACCTTTCGAGCGTCTGACATGTAAATCTCGTGATGAAGTCTTGTATCAGTGAAATCATTAACATATCCATTTTCAGCTAAGTATGAATCCATAAGAGCGACAGTTGCTGGCTCATCATCAAATGAACCTAAATGCATAATCTGAACACACAATCCTTCCTCAAGTGTCAAAAACTCAGCAGTGGAGCAATCAAGCTTTTTCTTTTTGGTTGCTGTTTCTACTGCCCAAGCAAAATCTTTCTCCGAAATGAAATCAGGTAATCTTATAACCGAAATCCAATTAAAAGCTGATTTATCAGTATAATCTACTCCCTCAACATCATCCTGCCACCAAAAACCTTCAAGAGGAGGAACTACATATTCAATGAAACCGTCAATTTTATAATCAGTTTTGTAGCTCATTTTCAATGTATATGCAATTGCATACAATACACTAATCGCCTTTTGATATGCACCATCCACTTCATTTGGATTACCTTTGCCTCTAACAGCTATATAATTAACCTTAGGAACATCCACAATCTGAGGTATATTCTTAGGCATGTAGTATTCCTTGTATTCTTTCTTAAAGTCAAATGCCATGATATTTTCCCCCTTAATAATTCATCTTCAATATTATATCGTATTTACGTTAGAAATAAAAAACTTCTATCGGAAAATCCGACAGAAGCTTCCTTTTGAACTGTCGCAAACTTTGCGCCAGTCCTATTTTTCACTAATCTTATTCCACTCATAAGGTGTATTCTGGTATACGTAGTAATTCAACCAATTAGAATACAAAATATTGCCGTGGCTTCTCCACTGTAATAGTGGTCTCTGCTCTGGGTCATCCCCTGGGTAATAGTTGACAGGCAGAGCTATTTCAAGGCCCTTATCTCTGTCGCGCTTGTATTCACTATCAAGTGTGTAGCGGTCATACTCAGGATGCCCCATCACGAAAATATTGCTACCATCCTTTGACATGCAGAGGAATACACCTGCTTCATCGCCTTTGGCACATACAACTAAATCCTCGCAAGCCTCAATAGCCTCAGTGCTAACGCCTGTATGACGGCTATGTGGAGCATAAAAAATATCATCAAATCCACGAACAAGTGGTATCTTACGATTCTGAACACGATGTGGGAATACGCCAAATTTCTTGGCATCCAAATCGTATTTATTAATGCCATAACGATAGTAAAGACCAGCCTGGCATCCCCAACACAAATGAAGCGTAGAAGTTACATGTGTTTTAGTCCACTCGAACACCTTGCAGAGTTCATCCCAATAATCAACTTCCTCAAAAGGCATCTGCTCAAGAGGTGCACCTGTTATAATAAGGCCATCAAAATATCTATCATATACATCCTCAATCTTTTCGTAGAATGTATCCAAATGAGTCTTGCTGGTATTTTTACTTTCGTGACTGCCTACAGTAAGGAATGTCACATCCACCTGAAGTGGGGTATTTGAAAGGGAACGCAACAGCTGAAGCTCTGTAGCCTCCTTAAGTGGCATAAGATTTAAAATACCGATACTAATAGGTCTGATATCCTGATGTGTTGACCTATTCTCATCCATTACAAATATATTTTCATGTTCAAGTATAGCCTTTGCAGGCAAATCATTTTGTGTTCTAATTGGCATAACAATCTCCCATCCAATCCGTCATTCTTCTCTAGTTCTAATTGTTAATAAGAGCAAGCAAGCCAGCCTCATCAAGAACTGTAACTCCAAGGGAATTTGCCTTATCTAGCTTGCTACCAGCAGCTTCACCAGCCACTAGATAGTTAGTCTTCTTTGAAACAGAGCCAGCACATTTGCCTCCATTTAGCTCAATAAGCTCCTGCGCCTCTTTTCTTCCCATTGTCGGAAGCGTTCCTGTAATAACAAATGTAAGCCCAGCCAGCTTATCAGAAGCCCCTTCCTTTTCTTGCTCTATCATATTAACGCCTGCATCTGCAAGTCGATTAATAATATCCATATTAACACTATCGTGCAAATAATCGTATATAGATTTTGCACTTATTTCACCAATATCATTGACCTGAACAAGCTCCTCTTCAGTAAGATTCATTATTTTCTTGATATCTTTGAACTGACTAAGCAACGCTTTTGCTGCAGCTTTTCCTACATTTGGAATACCAAAGCCTGTAAAAACTCTAAATGCATCATTTCCTTTAGAAGCCTCGATAGCCGCAAGAAGCTTATCTGTATTTTTTTCCTTACCGATAATGCCCTCGCTAATAAGCTCATCTCGCTTATCCTTCAAAGAAAAGACATCTGCTATATCTTTAATATATCCCCTTCTAACAAGGTCGATAATATATACTTCGCCAAAGCCTTTTATGTCCATAGCATCTCTGGAAACGAAATTGATAATATGCCGCTCCAATTGGGCTGGACAGCTAGGATTGGTACATTTCATATCAGCAGTGTCCGCATCTCTCAATACAGGCCCACCACACACAGGACAAACACTTGGAATCACAAAAGTGCTAACACCTGCTGGTCTCTTATCATGCTTAACTTCCTTGACCTTTGGAATAATCTCGCCTGATTTATATACTACAATGGTATCTCCTATGCCTACATCCAAATCATTGATAAAATCCTGATTATGAAGTGTAGCACGGCTTACAGATGTACCGCATAGACGTATTGGCTCAAATACAGCTGTAGGAGTCACTCTTCCAGTTCTACCAACAGAAAGCTCTATATCAAGAAGCTTTGTCTCCTTTTCCTCTGGTGGGTACTTATAAGCGATATGACCGCTAGTATATTTAGCACTAGTGGAAAAATCACCTCTGTAGGAAACCTGATCTATTTTCACAACAGCGCCGTCTATATCAAAATCAAAATCAGCACGCTTATCCCCAATCTCATCTATTGCTGCAATAATTTCATCTGCATTAACGCACAGTCTGTGAAATGCTGTAGGTACCCCATGTGCCTCTAGAACATCCATTCCAGCGCAGTGGCTATTAGTAAGCTCCTCAGGTCCCTGCTGTACATTAAATACAAACATCCTAAGGCCACGTTCCTTAGTAATGCTAGCATCAAGCTGTCTAAGAGTTCCTGCTGCCAAATTACGAGGATTAGCAGCCAGCTTACCACCGCTTAATTCCTGCTGCTCGTTATATCTATCAAAATCTTCATGAGACATATAAACCTCTCCACGAAGCTGAAGTGATTCATATGGAAAATCAAGATACTTGTTAACATCTGGAATAACTAACGCATTTACGGTAACATCCTCACCGATCAATCCATCTCCTCTAGTCTCTGCAAGAGTCATCTTAAGCTTGCCAGCCGAATCCCTCTCATATCGAAGAGTCATACTAAGGCCGTCTATTTTTGCCTCCACAGAAAATTTAGCATCAGGATGAACTGATTTAACTTTATCAACCCATGCGACCACATCTTCCTTGTTAAAAACATCCTCAATTGAAAGCATAGGGACATCATGTGTCACCTTTACACCTGCCTCACGCTTAGCAACTCCACCTATTTTTTGAGTTGGAGAATCAGGTGTAATCCATTCAGGATGCTCCTTTTCAGCAGCCTTTAATTGTTGCATCAACTGGTCATACTCGAAGTCGCTGATTTCTGGCTCATCCTCGTTATAATATTTATCCATATGATAGTCGATTGTATCAACTAACTTCTTGTATTCTTCTAATAACATTACTACTCCTTATACATTAGAACTCATAAAAAACATTCTAGTTCTTAGAACCTTCTAACATCTTCGTAAGTTCTTTTATTTCTTTTGAATTTACGTCTCGATAGGTATCCTCTTTAAGGTTGCCTAATTCAATATTCATAATGCGAATTCTTTTTAACGTCCTAACCCTATATCCAAAAGTTTGACACATACGTCGAATCTGGCGATTCAACCCCTGGGTCAAAATAATCCTAAACTCTCTAGATCCAGTTTTAGTCACTCTACATTTCCTAGTGGTCACATCTAACTCTTCTAGGTAGACACCGCTAGACATGTCTTTGATAAAATCCGCTGTAATATCCTTATCTACCGTGACAATATATTCTTTTTCATGGGCGTTTACCGCCTTCATAATCTTGTTAACTAAATCACCTTGATTAGTCAAAAGGATAAGTCCTGTACTGTCCTTATCCAACCTTCCAATTGGATAAATTCTTTCAGGATAATTGATATGTTCTATAATATTATTCTTCTCACGCTTTTCGGCAGTACATACGATACCTGCAGGCTTGTTGTATGCTAGAAGAATATCTTTTTTGCCAACATTTGAAACTATCTGCCCCTTGTAGCGGACCTCATCTGACACAGTGACTTTCATCCCCATAACAGCCGGCTCTCCATTAACTGTCACTTCTCCAGCCTCTATCGCAGCATCTGCAGCCCTACGGCTACACACTCCCGCGTCAGACAAATACTTGTTTAATCTATAAAGCTCTTCCACAAAAAGCCTCCATTTATACTACAATGGAGACCAAATACATGGTCTCCATAAAGCTCATATTAAATCTATTCTATTGCTGTAACAAATCAGTTCTGATATAGCCTTCCTTGTTGCCATATTTAACCTTTGTCCAGCCCTCAGCATAGCTCATAATAACTGTTACCTTTTCACCTGAATAAGCAACTGCAACCTTTGATGATGACTGATCCATCTGAGCACGAATATTAGTAGTAGAAGTAAGAGTAATAACTGTACCCTCAGCAACACTTCCGCCTGTTGTAGCCTCTTCATCAGAAGAATCATCAGCACCTGCTTCAGAATCAAGATCAATAGCCGACTTTGTGATATATGCCTGAGTTCCGTTGTAATCGAACTTGTAGAAGTCACCTTCTTCGCCGTAAATAGTAACTGTTGTACCTTGCTCTACTGAACCAAGCTTTTCGCTGTCTTTATCAGCCTCTGCTCTAACATTTGCTCTAGCATTAGTTCTACCTGTAGATGTGCTAGCCTCAGCCTCTGCTGGAGCTTCCTCCTCAGCTGCCTCATCTTCTGCTTCCTCAGCTTCTGCTGCTGCGGCCTCTGCTGCTTCCTGCTCAGCCTGTGCCTCAGCTTCTGCCGCTGCGGCAGCCTGCTCATCGTAATCCTTGTTCCACTGAACAATTGCCTCGTGAAGTGTCTCATTCATAAGAGTTGCAAGAGCAGGATCCTTTTTAATAGCCTCATCATAGCTATCCTGAACATCATTTCTCATATCTCGCAAATCGTCCTGACGGATGAAAAGCTCATATAATTCAGAAACCTGTGGGTCGAGTTCATATACGTTGTTATTACGGTTAAAAGTGCCGTATGTATTATTTATGTAGAGCTTACCCTGATCATTCTTCTCAACATAGAAGAAATCAAGACCAGGTACAAGTGTATCGATATTGGCATATTTCAAAGAAACTTCAGTAGTAACTAAATATGAATCCTTTGTAAGGCCTGGCTTAGTGTAAATCTTAACATCATTAAAGCTCTCTATGTACTGGCTATATAATGCAGTATAGCTAACTTCCTTATCACACATAGGAACTGCTATAGCCTTAAGTGTATCTATATCACCATTTGCAAATGCAGTGTAGTAATCATTAATTAACTTATCTAACTCTGTATTCTTATTAGATTTGAATTTCTTGTATACACCTGATGTCCCGTTATCGCCTGTATATGGGCTGGTTCCTAAAAATAACACCAATGCCATTGCTATAAAAATACAACCTGCCAAGAAATATCTTTTATTTTTAATTACGAACTCTACGCAAATATCTACTATATTTTTAAATTTTGTTTTTAAATCTTGAAAATTCATGTGCCCTCCAAACTTAATTACTGTAGACGGCCGGATTCGAACCGGCGATCTTCGGAGTCGGAGTCCGATGCGTTATCCAGCTACGCTACGCCTACTAATTAACTTGCCGAATTATTGTAACAAAGGCGCGGCAATAAGTCAATTTAAGCGACCCGCTAAAGCAAGCTGTTTAACGATTTCTGAAGTAACTTCATCCACATTTAAAGTGCTTGCATCAACTGTAATATCTGCTGCGTTTTTATATGCTTCTTCTCTATCGGAAATCATCTTTTTAATGTCCTCTAGAGTCTTCCCCTTAACCAGTGGCCGCTTATCATTTCTGTTGACTCTATCAAAAATCACCTCTGGAGTCGCATCTAATCTAACTACGGTGCCACTATTTTTCATTGTATCTACATTCTCCTGCCGAAGAACTATTCCACCACCACAGGAAATGATTTGATTATTTTCCTTGGCTATTATTGATAACAACTGGCTTTCTGCATTTCTAAAGCCATCTTCTCCCTTTTTTTCAAAAATCTCAGGGATACTCATAGCCTCAACTCTCTCGATAGCTTCATCCATTTCTACCACCTGAAAAGGTAAAAATCTCTGAAGCTTCTTTGCAACAGTGGACTTACCTGTGCCCATGAAGCCAATCAAATATATGTTATTCATAATTATTCTCCATTATTTCTCTAAAATTTTGATGATAGTATTCATATCATCATAGCTAAGCTGCCCTGGTGCAGATGCTGCATCCAAAGCCGCAAATGAAATACATGACCCAACCAAAGAACCAGCAATTCTAGAAACCTTGCCAAGAGAACCCATGGAAATAGAACAGATAAGAGCATCCTCAATCTCTTCATTAACCATGTTAGCCGCCTGCAAAGAACGAACCACGTCATCTCTAGTATTTGGCATAACCGCTAGTTTTAAAATATCCGCTCCTGTATTATGCATCTGACCATATAAATCAATCATATCAAGAAGCTCTGGTGTCTCATGGAAATCATGATGAGAAGCCAATACATAGGCTCCATTATTATGAAGTATATTGATGAAATCCGCTGCATCATCAACATGAGAAATCTCCAAATCAATTATATCAACATATCCTGTAGTTGATACAAAAGAAATAATATCACGGTATAGTTCCTCTGCAATAGCTATCTCTCCACCCTCTACATCTGTTCTGATAGTAAACAGAACCATTGTAGAATCTGTAATCTCAGCTACTCTCCTAAGAGTGTCTTCAAGCACATCCCTATCTTCTAAGAAATCAAAATAATCAGCTCGAAGCTCAATCATTGGAACACTAGCCTCTACGCAGTTAGTAACTTGCTGAAGGACTGAATCTACAGTGGATGCAACCACTGGCACACAGATACTAACTTTCTGCGAAGAAAGCTCCTGTGTCTTTATGATAAGTTCTTTAGACATTATAATCTCCCAGTTAAAACATAAAAACTAACATATAAAAGTATAATTCAAGGGGAAATTATAAGCAATAGTTTAGTTGACTAAAGCGTTCTAATTAAATACAATAATACAAAGTTTTCATACTATTTAGTAGGAGGAAAATGTTATGAATCCTTCAGGTACTACTCGACTTACATGTCTTCTTGGCAGTCCAGTCAGCCATAGTATTTCCCCTGCAATGCACAATACAGCATTTGATGCCCTAGGCCTAGATTACACCTACATGGCATTTGATGTTTCTGAGGAAAATATTAAAACAGCAGTTGATGGACTACGCCTTTTCAATTGCAGAGGCTTTAATCTTACTATGCCTTTAAAAACTGCCGTCATTCCATATTTGGATGAGATGTCAGAGGCCGCTAGATTATCCCACTCTGTTAATACCTGCGTAATCGAAGATGGCAAATTAATCGGACATACCACAGATGGTATTGGATTTTTGCAAGCCATGATAGACAGCGGAATTGAATATAAAGAAAAAGTTCTTACTGTTCTTGGAGCAGGTGGAGCTGCCACATCTATCATTGTTCAAGCTGCCATTGACGGTGTTAGCAAAATCAATATTTTCAAGAGAAAAAATGTATCATTTGACAAGGTAGTAGATTTTGCAGACAGAATTACTAGAGCTACTGATTGTGATGTATTCGTATTCGATATCGCAGACATGACCACACTTGAGTTTTGCTTACAAGAAAGTGACATTCTTATTAATGCCACTAATGTAGGAATGGGTGATGACGACTCTTCTCTCATTCCACCTGAGTTCCTTTACAAGGAACTAATTGTTACTGATGTTATTTATCATCCAGCTTACACCCGTCTATTACAGGACGCTCAAAAAGTTGGATGCAAGGTTATGAATGGAAAATACATGCTTTTATATCAAGGTGCTGCTGCTTTCAAGCTTTGGACCCAAAAAGACATGCCAATTGACCTAATTAAAGAAAAATGCTTCGCGGAGGAATAAAATGAGCTTCAATTACTTAAAGAAAATGCCAACACCTGAGGAAATCAAAAAACAGCTTCCTGTTTCTGAAAAGATTCAAGAGATAAAAAAGCAGCGCGACAAGGAAATCGCTGATATCATCACCGGAAAGGATGACAGATTTTTATGTATCATCGGACCTTGTTCAGCTGACAATGAGGATGCTGTATGCGAATATATCAACAAGCTTTCTCGTGTTGCCGAGGATATAAAAGATAAGGTATTAGTAGTACCTAGAATATACACTAACAAACCACGTACTACAGGCAGCGGCTATAAGGGCATTGCTTCTCAGCCAGATCCAAACGAGGCACCTGATATGGTTGCCGGACTTATTGCCATGAGAAAAATGCATATCCGCGCTATGACTGAATCTGAGCTTACATCTGCTGACGAGATGCTCTACCCTGAGAACTGGGGCTATGTAGATGATTTACTTTCATATGTAGCAATTGGCGCGCGTTCTGTTGAGGATCAGCATCACCGCCTTACAGTTTCTGGATTTGATGTAGCATCAGGTATGAAGAATCCTACTTCAGGAGATTTCAGTGTAATGCTTAATTCCGTATATGCGGCTCAGCATCCACACCACTTCACTTTCTCTGGCTACGAGGTTAAGACCAGCGGAAATCCACTGGCTCACACTATTCTTCGTGGCGCTGTTTCAAAGCACGGCAACAGCACTCAGAACTACCACTATGAGGACCTTATTCGTCTTCATAACATGTACGAGGAAATGGACCTTGTTAATCCAGCTTGCATCATCGATGCGAACCACTCAAATTCAAACAAGCAGTTCAAGGAACAAATTCGAATCGTAAAAGAGGTAATGCACAACAGAAATCATTCAGACGATATCAAAAAGCTTGTTAAGGGTGTCATGATAGAGAGTTACTTAGTGGAGGGCAATCAGCCTATTTCAGACCACCAGACATACGGTCAGTCAATCACAGATCCATGCCTTGGTTGGGAAGATACCAGACACTTACTCTACACAATTGCAGAGCGAAATTAAAAATAAGGTCCTTGAGTCAAACACTCAAGGACCTTTCTTAATTCGTTTAACCTCTTTTGAAATGCCACTACATCCCATCTTTTTCTGCAAATCATCTTAAGCACTAATAAAATAACATTGCTCCCATTCCAGAACATCCAATTCCTGAGTTCGCAAAAAATTCCACGATAAAAAAAACAATCGAAATCACCATAATAGCTATAATTATCAAAATGCAGTACAAAACCAGTGCAACGATAGCTAATGGATTCTTTGAGTTATAAACCATGGCCATAATCATATTTATTATACCTGCAACTAAAAATCCAAGACAGATAATCGCTAATATATTATATACCTTACTAGGTGCTCCCAAAGAACTGCAAATTTCGTAAAAAATGACCGCAGCAATTAAATTAACCGGTATCAATACAAGTGCAATAATGGAACATTTTTTAGACTTTGCTTTTTTATCTTCTGGCATTATATACCTCCCTTTATCTCCTAGCTGCGTATGCCATAATAGCTGCTACAGTCTTTGAATCCTGAAGTTTTCCTTCATAGCACATATCCATAAGATCCTTTAAATCCCATTCCTCAATGTCAATTTCTTCAGATTCATCAAGGTGTTGCTCACCTACTTTTTCAAGTTCTGTAGCCAAATAAACATCAATAAACTCATCACAGAAAGCAACTGTAGATTTCAAAGATAAGAGCTTTTCAAGCTTTCCTGCTCTGTATCCTGTCTCCTCCTCCAGTTCGCGCTCTGCGCAAATTCTAGTATCTTCATCTACTGAATCTCGCTTACCGGCAGGTACCTCTAGAGTCTCCCTGTCAATTGCATTTCTGTACTGACGTACCATAAGGATTTTGCCATTAGGCTTAACTGCAAGCACACACGCTGCCCCCATTCTGTGGCTCACAAAATCCCACTCTTCTGTCTTTCCATTTGGAAGCTGCATTGTGTCCACATAAATATCAAGAATTGTTCCCGAATGGATTAGCTCCCTATTAATTCTTTTTAAATTGTTCAAGTCCTTATTCTCCTCGTTTTTATTTATTTATGCTTTATCGCTCACATCAAGCTTGTGATAGATAAAACTAATTGCGAAGCAAAGCATACCACATACCAAGAAGCCAAGAGCTCTTATAGGCAAGCTGTTGTAACTAATATCCCATAGGATAAGCTTCACAATACTAAACATAGATAATATTAATCCGTAAATACGAATCGGCTTATTTTCCTTTTTGAAGCCAATAATAATTGATGTAATAGCAATCAATAAGTATGTTATAGAAAATACAAATCCTGGTGCAGAGCAAACTCCTAATATAATAATCGCTGCTACAGTATATTTAATTACAATATACAAACCAAATCCCGGATTAATCCTCAGAAGATTTGTAGTATTTACTCCAAACAATCCTAGCATAATAAGTGATAACAATGTAGTTGAAATAGCCCCTTCAGCTACAACAAGAGCCGCTATCGCGCCAACCATCAAAAGTGAATTAATCACAAAAAATAACACATTATCTTCATCAACGATGGTTGTCCATTTTCTATTTAAAACAACAAGTTGAACCACCAAACTAATGGCAAGAATAATAATATTTCTCACATCAGTATCTAGGAAGAGTTTGCTATCAATTACATAAATCAGATCTAAGAAAACAATATATCCAATCGCATAGACCACATTATTATATTTAATCACTTTATGTTGCTTATTCTCTACAACAGAATCAGCAATTAAAAGACCAAGACATACTAATTCACAAATGATTCTAGGCCATGAATCTCTTACGAAGTATATCAGTGGATATAATGCCAATATTCCTGCAAATATTCTAAAATGAATATGGTGTAATTTGTGGCCAAAATATAATAATCCAGCAGCTATAATTGGGATCAAAACAAATCCTTCTATATAACTATTTATTAATATTGTTCCTAAAATACTTACCACACAAAAGGCCTGGAAAATAATTCCCATTGTTTTGTCATTATAACCCTGAAGATATTTTTCAAACAAAGCAATAGCGACCAAATCGAAAGCTATAGAAAGAATCCACACTTCCTTCATCAGGTGAAAACCTTCCTCCATGCAAGTAATCTGCGCTAGTAATACATGATTTACAACGAAGGTTGTAATCAATAACTGTATAAAAGAAAATGTTTTCTCAGTATCAGACTTCACATATCTATCCGCAACTAAACCAGTGAAAGCTACAAGGAAAATTGCAAGGATAAATCCAATCCAATCAATTCCCATTGGATAATATTCAAGATTAGCAAATTTATAAACAATCAAAGCATACAATGTAATTATCGAAGTGATAACTACTGCGCCGCACCATGTAATAAAATAGCCGTAATACTGCTTATTTACAAAATTTGCAATGATAAATGGCAATTCCGTTAACAGGAAAAGAATCATCATAAAAGTTAAATTAAAGTCGCTTCCCAGAAAATCAATTGTAAGACACATAGACACTAAGATACCTATTTGGCCTATAGCAGAAAAGATAAGAGATCTTTTAATGCCAAGATAACTTACAAAAATATCCCATAGTAATAGAAGAATATAAAGTACTATGAAATTATAGAATTCAAAATACGAATAGGAAATAATTGCAGATATCAAAAGCGAACCAACACCGCAGGCAGTAAGCGCAATAAATCCTTTATTTTTGCTAGTGAACTTTTCTCCAACTCCTATAAGCCCAAAACTAAATAGGAACATTGCAACCATTTTAATCTCATTTGTAAGCACAGGTACAATAACTGTCGCAAACATAGCAAGAGCAATAAAAATCAAAATAGATGCTCCAGCAGCCATAGTGTTTTTACCAATGAACCTTTCCAACTTGCCAGTCTGCTGCTGATTCTTACTAACAACAGGCTCAACAATCTTTTCTTCTGGACCAACTGTCTCAATTGTAATTGTTCCCTGCTGTATAATAGGAGAAATTGACTCATGCATATTTACAGCATTATCAAAAACTTCCTCTTTATTCTGTGTTGAATCTACAGCTTTATATTCTACTGTATTCTGGTCATCATTGTTAACTTCCGGCTGAGAAATACTTGTATTTGAAGTAAATACCTGAGACTGAGCATCCAGCTGCTCTTCAACTGATATTGCTTGATTCAAAGTATTATCAGTTATCTTACTAGTGAATACCATATCATCCGAATTAGCAATTGATTGCTCAACCTCTTTGGATTTTATTAACGAATTATCAATTGAACGTTCTATCTCATTAGCTTTCATAACCTTGATATCTTGCTTGAGATTTGAAAGCTCAATACTTGCAGAAGAAAGCGTTCTAACAATAGCGTCTATTCTTTCTTCCATTTCATCCAATCTCGTATTAACCTGTTCCATCATAGCTTCTCCCTTTTCTTACTATATGCAACCGTTCATATAGGTAGTATTCTACTACTCTTAGTACTATATTGCAAGTCCTTTCTTAAAAAACACCAACAACCGTCTCAACTCCCCTCTAACTACTGCTTAATTCACTATTTCTAAATTTGGCAGTACCCATATTTAATATTTCTACTGCTTATTACTAAAATCTCTCTCTCGGCAGTAATATTGTCATAGCCTACTACTGCTTATATTAAATAATCCAAATAAGGCAGTACCTTTTTTTAAATTTTCTACTGCCTATATCGCATATTTCATTTCAGGCAGTATTATTTTCCAATATCCCTACTGCTTAAATCGAGTATTCCTATTTAAGCAGTAACATTTCTCAGATTTACTACTGCCTATATCGCATATTCCCTTTCAGGCAGTATTATTTTCCAATATCCCTACTGCTTAAATCGAGCAATCCTATTTAAGCAGTAACATTTCTTAAGTTTACTACTGCTTATATCACATATTTCAGCTCAGGCAGTAGTATTTTCCAATATCCCTACTGCTTAAATCGAGTATTCCTATTTAAGCAGTATCATTTCTCAAATTTACTACTGCCTATATCACATATTTCATTTCAGGCAGTAGCCTCCCCAGATTCCCCTACTGCCTAAATCCAAAAATCCTCTACAGGCAGTAGCTTTCCTAAAAAACTCACTCAGCTCAGTAAAAATCCCCTAAAAATGGGTTCAAAAAAAGCGGGTGGATAACCACCCGCTAAATTTTACTTTGCGTAATCAGTAACTCGTGACTCACGAATAACATTAACCTTAATCTGTCCAGGATATTCAAGCTGTGACTCAATCTGCTTTGAAATATCTCTAGCCATGATTACCATATCGGCATCTGTTACCTGTTCAGGAACAACCATGATTCGAATCTCTCTACCTGCCTGAATAGCAAAAGATTTCTCAACACCCTTAAATCCGTTTGAAATTTCTTCAAGTTCTTTTAATCTGTTAGTATATGTCTCCATCGCCTCGCGACGAGCACCAGGTCTAGCTGCGCTAATAGTATCAGCTGCCTGTACAATACAAGCAATAAGTGTCTCTGGCTCAACATCACCATGATGTGCCTCAACAGCGTTAATAACTGTCTGTGACTCCTTATACTTGCGACATAAATCAGCACCAAGCTGTACATGAGTACCCTCTTGCTCTCTATCTACAGCCTTACCGATATCATGGAGTAATCCGGCGCGCTTAGCCATGCGGACATCAAGTCCAAGCTCAGCTGCAAGTAAGCCTGATAATTGAGCAACCTCGATAGAATGCTTAAGCACATTCTGTCCGTAGCTGGTTCTAAATTTCATCTTACCTAAAAGTCTAAGAAGCTCTGGGTGAATACCCTGAACACCAACCTCAAGAGCGGCTGCATCGCCTTCTTCTCTAATTTGCTGCTCAACTTCTTTCTTAGCCTTCTCTACTGTCTCCTCGATTCTAGCTGGATGAATTCGTCCATCTACAATGAGCTTTTCAAGTGCGATACGTGCAATCTCACGTCTCACTGGATCAAATGCTGATAAAATAACTGCCTCAGGAGTATCATCAATGATAAGCTCAACACCTGTCATTGTCTCTAAAGTACGAATATTTCGTCCCTCACGACCAATGATACGTCCCTTCATCTCATCATTAGGAAGCTGCACAACAGAGATTGTAGTCTCTGCAACATGATCTGCTGAACATTTCTGAATGGCACTAACAACAATGTCACGTGCCTTTTTATCAGCTTCATCTTTTGCCTGTGCAAGGCTTTCCTTAATAAGCTTTGCTGCGTCTAATTTGACGTCTTCTTCTACAGATTTTAAAAGTTGTTCTTTTGCTTGTTCGGAGGTAAGTCCTGAGATTCTCTCTAGTTCCTGTATACGCTGTTGATTAAGCTTAGCAACCTCTTCACGCTGCTTGTTAAGCTGCTGTTCCTGACGAGCAAATTCAGCTTCCTTTTTCTCGCATGCATCTAATTTCTTTTCAAGGTTATCTTCCTTCTGTGAAATTCTATGCTCACTTCTCTGAATCTCTGCTCGGCGCTCACGGATTTCCTTATCGAGATCGTTCTTCTGTCTCATGGCATCTTCTTTTGCCTCGAGCATGGCCTCTCTCTTTTTAGCCTCCGCGCTCTTAACTGCCTCATCAATAATCTCACGAGCCTTTTCCTCAGCCGAGCCAATCTTTCTTTGGCCTTGTTTCTCGTGAATATTATTAGAAACAATAAGAGTACCCACAACTGCTACAACAGCAACGACAATTGCAACAATAATCGTTACTACGTCCACAGGAGCACCTCCTTATTTAATTTTCTAATTGGAATATAAAATAAAAGCTATAATGCTCTCATTTATAAACTTCAACATATTTAGTTTAACTGTCTAAAGTACGTCTGTCAAGACTAGTATACTAGATATAGTAGTCAGGCAAGGGCTTTACAATACTTTCATACAATAAGTAATATACTATGGGTATTTGTCCATAAAGCGACAGCTAATTTAGAGCTCTATTTATAGCATCCGATGAGTATCCTCGTCCTGCTAAAAAACGATACATCTTTGCCTTCTGTTCATAGGTAGCCTCATCAGGATTGTATTCCTTTTTCTCTAATAGGCGCTGAATCTGGTCGGTCTCATCACAGGTATATTCGTCCTCAAGAGCCCGCTCTATTACATCAGATTTAATGCCCTTATTCATCAAGTCCTGCTGTATACGTCGCTTACTGCGAGACTCCATATAAAAACGAATATGACTACATGCCATCCTATAGTCATCTAAATATCCATAATCATCTATGTAGGCTATAGCAATATCAATTATATCCGAAGGATATCCTCCCTCTTTCAGCTTGTCTCTAAGGTTCTTCTCAGAGCGATCCTGCTTTTCTAAAAGATGAAGCGCCCTCTTTTTACAACGAGGTATCAAAATATCTGTACATATCTGCTGATAATCTGATGAAGATAACTCAGCCCCCTCCTCTATACCATAGCTTTCATATTCTTTTTTATATAGAACAAAATCTGTCCCGCTATCGAGACAGATTTTCGCTCTTCCCTTTGTTAACTTAACAAGAGACTTAACATACATGATTATTCAATAACCTCTGCTGGAATATCTTCCTTTTCTCCACCAACTAAACCGATTTCAGTCTCATCTGCCTCAGCATAATGATCGCGAATAGCAGATGCGATCTCCTCGCATACATCAGGATTCTGCTTGAGATAAAGCTTAGCATTCTCACGGCCCTGGCCAATCTTCTCACCAAGATAAGCATACCAAGCACCAGACTTCTGAACGATATCCAAATTAGTAGCTACATCAAGAATATCACCCTCACGAGAGATACCCTCACCAAACATAATATCAAACTCTGCCTCTCTGAAAGGAGGTGCGATCTTGTTCTTTACAATCTTTGCACGAGTTCTGTTACCGATAACCTCGCCGCTCTGCTTTAATGCCTCGATACGACGAACATCGATACGTACTGAAGCATAGAACTTAAGAGCACGACCACCAGTTGTAGTCTCTGGATTACCAAACATAACGCCTACCTTCTCACGAAGCTGGTTGATAAAGATAACTACGCAGTTAGTCTTAGCTACAATACCTGTAAGCTTTCTCATCGCCTGAGACATAAGACGTGCATGAAGACCAACATGAGAATCACCCATATCGCCATCAATCTCTGCCTTTGGTACAAGGGCTGCAACTGAGTCGACTACGATAATATCCATAGCTCCTGAACGAACCATAGTCTCTGTAATCTCAAGAGCCTGCTCACCATTATCAGGCTGTGAAATGTATAAGTCGTCAATATTAACACCAATTGCCTTAGCGTATTTAGGATCAAGGGCATGCTCAGCATCGATGAAACCTGCAATACCGCCTGCCTTCTGAACCTCTGCTACTGCATGAAGTGCAAGTGTAGTCTTACCAGATGATTCTGGTCCATATATCTCAATAATACGGCCCTTAGGGAATCCTCCCTGACCAAGAGCAATATCAAGGCTGATAGAACCAGTAGGAACTGTCTCTACCTGAATATTAGCTCCCTCGCCGAGCTTCATAACTGAACCCTTACCGTACTGCTTCTCAATCTGTGAAATAGCCGCATCTAATGCTCTTAATTTATCTTCGTTTGCCATTTTATAAAACCTCCGTTCGGAACAACTGTTCGTTCTTTAAATATAATAATAGATAAACACATAATAAAAGTCAACAATAAATTTGGGAAAAATAAGAAAAAAACAAAAAAGACAGTGGCGACTGCCACTGCCCATTAATATACATGTGATTATCAATATCGTCAAGTCTAAATTAGTCTCGACCAAACTCAGAAAGAACAAGTCCTTCATTTCTATCCTGAACCATACCAACTGACCAAGAATTAACAAACAAAAGAAGTGGTCTATCCTTTAGATCTTTAATCTTCTTCATGTCTGAGGTACCAGAAATCTTGTTGATATCATAGTCCCCCTCAATCCATCTAATATGCTCATAAGGAAGGTTCTCAAGGCCTATCTCTACATTGTATTCATTGTTAAGACGGTACTTAAGCACATCAAACTGAAGCACACCAACAACACCTACAATAATCTCTTCCATACCTGTATTGTACTCTTGGAAAATCTGGATAGCACCTTCCTGTGCAATCTGTGTAATTCCCTTCATGAACTGCTTACGCTTCATAGTATCAATCTGTCGAACACGTGCAAAATGCTCAGGAGCGAATGTAGGAATTCCCTCGAACTTGAATGTCTTTTTAGCAGAAGTAAATGTATCACCAATGCTGTAAAGACCTGGATCAAACACACCAATAATATCTCCCGCATAAGCCTTGTCTACTATCTTGCGCTCATCAGCCATCATCTGCTGTGGAGCAGAAAGCTTAGACTTACGGCCTCCCTGCACATGAGTGTATTCCTTAGTAGCATCAAATGTACCGGAACAAATACGTAAAAATGCCACTCTATCTCTGTGTGCCTTGTTCATATTGGCCTGAATCTTAAATACAAATGCAGAGAAATCCTCAGAAAATGGACTAATCTCACCTGCATCACTCATACGTGGCAGTGGGCTATATGTCATCTTAAGGAAATGTTCAAGGAATGTCTCTACACCAAAGTTAGTAAGGGCCGAACCAAAGAATACAGGTGAAAGCTCACCCTTAGTAACAAGGTCCTGATTAAACTCAGCTCCAGCACCATCTAAAAGCTCAAGCTCTTCCATTAACTGTTCGTATTTCTCGTCACCGATTTCTTCCTTAAGGGCAGGATCATCGATTGAAAGGATACGCTCTTCGCCCTGTTTTGTACCCTTCTGAGTGTCAGAGAACATGCGAACTGTACGCTCATTTCTGTCGTATACACCCTTGAATTCCTTGCCGGAACCAATTGGCCAGTTAACAGGCACAGTAGCAATACCAAGCTCATTTTCAATATCATCAAGAAGCTCAAATGTATCATTAGCATCTCTATCCATCTTGTTGATAAATGTAAAAATAGGAATATGTCTCATAACGCAGACCTTGAAAAGCTTTCTAGTCTGTGCCTCAACACCCTTAGATGCATCAATAACCATTACTGCAGAATCTGCAGCCATAAGTGTACGATATGTATCCTCTGAGAAATCCTGATGTCCAGGTGTATCAAGGATATTGATGCAATAACCGTCATATTCAAACTGAAGAACCGAAGAAGTAACAGAAATACCTCTCTCCTTCTCGATTTCCATCCAGTCAGAAACTGCGTGTCTAGCTGTGGCCTTACCCTTAACAGAACCAGCCAAATTAATCTGTCCACCGTACAATAGGAACTTCTCTGTAAGAGTAGTCTTACCAGCATCCGGATGGGAAATAATCGCAAATGTACGACGTCTCTTTATCTCTTGCTCAACTGTATAAGCCATCTATACCTCCAAACAACCTAAGTCCGCTTGTTACTCTCTCAAGCCTGATATTGCTTACGTTCACTAAAAAGTGAACTACAGCAGCACTCAGAGCATGATAGTTACAAGCTCATTAAAATACTTTAAGATGCAAAAATAAATTTATCACATACAAACCGAAAAATAGCCTATATCGCCGCGACGATATAGGCCATAACTTCATAGTTTGTAAGCTGTAAAACTGATTAGTATTTACGCTTTCTAGCAGCCTCAGACTTCTTCTTACGCTTTACTGAAGGCTTCTCATAGTGCTCACGCTTACGAATCTCCTGCTGGATGCCAGCCTTAGCACAGTTTCTCTTAAATCTACGAAGAGCGCTGTCTAATGACTCGTTTTCTTTAACTGTAACATATGACATAGTCTAATCCTAACCTCCCTCCATTTGGGGACTTGTACTCATTAATCTAAAAGCACTAACGTGTATTTTAGCATATAATCAATATTTGTCAACTACTTTCTATTTAATTAAAATTCAAAGCTAGCAATATATTCGTAATTATCTCCCGGCATAGCAATACCTGGATTAGAAACCTTGAATGATAAGGTCTTTCCGCCATCTTTACATTCAAAATCAAAATGATTAATAGCTATTCCCAAATCTACTTTTTGTAAATCATAGGTACCATTATCATATCCTCTATCCTTTTTCTCATAAAAATGTACTGCATTATCAGTAACTACAACTCTCCATGGTTGCTTATTTACTGCCGATGGTGCAAGTCGAACAGCCTCAAGAGCCGAGAAAATGCCCATCTTTTCAGCCTCATCCTCAGTTAATGGTGTGTTGAAATCATTTTTAAAGAAAAGTTCTTCAAAAGCATATCTAGAATCAGCCTTAACACCTTTTCTCATGAGAACTTCCTTTACACCCATTTTATCAGCAGCAAAACCAATTGGGCTAACGCAAGGCATAATCTCATCGTCAGCCAAATTACAAGCCTTTTCAAACTTGTCTCTTGGCATAGTTCCGCCAATCCATACTGTACCTAATCCTTTATTTACTGCATGCATCAATAAAGATTCAAAGCTATAGCCATAAGCTACATCAGCATTCTCGACCTTTTTTACCTTGGCTGTTACATATAATTCTTCGCCTTTTAAAACAGGGCTAGAAAGGTCATTATCCTTAGCATCTAAAAAATCAAAAGTAACAGGAATCCCATAAGGATTAGAAACTGATGCTGCATATTCCTTCAAATCCTCTAAAAGCTTATCAGTTATTCCTAAACCATCAAATGTTCTTACACTTCTTCTATTTTTAACATCATCAAAATACATTTTAATACCTCCTTGATAATTTAGATTATACATTATTTAATTGTGCAAAATCAATACAATTAAATAAAAAGCCCTAAAGCTATGCTTTAAGGCTTAAATATCTTATAACATTCCCTCGAGAACTGTCTTAGCTTCTGCTAATGCATCAGCAATACCTGCTGGGTTCTTGCCGCCGGCCTGAGCCATATTAGGACGACCGCCGCCGCCACCGCCAACCTTTGGTGCGATAGCCTTAACAAGATTACCTGCGTGTGCGCCCTTAGCCTGAGCATCATCTGTTGCCATAACAACAAGGTTAACCTTGCCATCGCAGTCAGATGCAAGAACAATAACGCCCTCACCGAGCTTGCCCTTAAGATCATCGCCAAGATCACGAAGGCCATTCATATCTACACCAGCAACTGAAGTAGCAAGGAGCTTAACACCCTTAACCTCTACAACTGAATCCATAACATCACCAACGGCTGCCTGAGCTGCCTTAGCCTTTAATGAATCAAGCTCAGAATTAGCTTCCTTAAGCTGCTTCTGAAGATGTGCGATCTTCTCTTCAACATCAGCTGGCTGGCACTTAAGTGCTGCAGCTGCAGCATTAAGCTTAGCTTCTATATCTGCGTAATACTCAAATACTGCCTGTCCTGTGATAGCCTCGATACGACGTGTACCAGCAGCTACACCAGACTCAGATAAAATCTTGAATGCAGAAATCTCAGAAGTATTTGATACGTGAGTACCACCACAAAGCTCTACTGAGAAATCTCCCATCTTAACTACGCGAACTGTCTCGCCATATTTCTCACCGAAGAGAGCCATAGCACCAGACTTCTTAGCCTCGTCAATTGACATGATAGCTGTCTCCACTGCAAGTCCCTCAGCAATCTTGTCATTAACCATCTTCTCAACCTTAGCAATTTCCTCTGCAGTCATTGCTGAGAAATGAGAAAAGTCAAAACGTGTTCTATCAGCATCCTGATATGAACCCTTCTGCTCTACGTGTGTACCAAGTACCTCGCGAAGAGCCTTCTGCATAAGGTGAGTAGCTGAGTGGTTCTTGCAGATACGGCTTCTGCGAGCAGCATCAACAGTAAGAGTAACTTTCTCTCCTACCTTGATCATGCCAGATACCATCTGTCCAACATGGCCAATCTTGCCACCCTTAAGCTTGATTGTATCCTTAACCTCAAACTCTCCATTAGCAGTAGAAATCACACCTGTATCACCAATCTGACCACCCATAGTAGCGTAGAATGGAGTCTCTGGAACGATGATTGTACCAATCATGCCCTCAGCAAGTGTATCAACTATCTCAGTCTCTGTTGTAAGAACAGTAACAGTAGACTCAGATGTAGTCTTGTCATATCCAACGAACTCAGATGTAACAGCTAAATCGATGTCATCATATACTGATGCATCAGCACCCATGTAGTTAGTCTCTTTACGAGCTGCACGTGCTGTCTGACGCTGCTTCTCCATGCAAGCCTCAAATCCCTCAGCGTCATAACCGAATCCTTTTTCCTCAAGAATCTCTGCTGTAAGATCAACAGGGAATCCGTATGTATCGTAAAGCTTGAATGTATTCTCGCCTGAAAGCTCCTTAGCACCAGATGCCACAAGCTCCTCTTCCATCTTTGCAAGAATCTCAAGTCCCTTATCGATTGTCTTGTTAAACTGCTCTTCCTCTGCTGTGAGAGTCTTGAAGATAAACTCTCTCTTCTCCCAAAGCTCTGGATAGCCGTCCTTACATTCGTTAATAACTGTCTCAGAAAGCTTAGCCATAAATGTGCCCTTAATTCCAAGTGCACGACCATGCTTAGCAGCACGACGAATAAGACGACGAAGAACATATCCTCTACCCTCGTTAGAAGGTGTAACACCATCAGATACAAGGAAAGTAGATGAACGAATATGATCAGTGATAAGACGAATAGAAACATCATCAAGAGCATCAACCTGATACTGCTTACCAGACATCTCACAAATCTTGTCACGAATAGCCTTCATAGTATCAATATCAAATACAGAGTCCACATCCTGCATAACTACAGCAAGACGCTCAAGTCCCATACCTGTATCGATATTCTTCTGAGCAAGCTCCTCATAACCGCCATGACCATCGCCATTGAACTGAGTAAATACGTTGTTCCAAACCTCCATGTAACGGTCGCAATCACAGCCCACCTTACAGTCTGGCTTGCCACAGCCATATTTCTCACCACGGTCATAGTAAATCTCAGAGCAAGGACCGCAAGGACCTGCACCATGCTCCCAGAAATTATCACACTCACCTGTCTCTGGATCTCTGTAGAATCTAGTGATGCGCTCAGGCGCAACTCCAACTTCCTTAGTCCAGATTTCAAATGCCTCTTCATCCTCACCGTAAATAGATGGATAAAGACGATCAGGATCTAATCCAAGAACTTCTGTTAAGAACTCCCAAGACCATGCAATTGCCTCGTGCTTGAAATAGTCACCAAATGAAAAGTTACCTAACATCTCAAAGAATGTAAGATGACGAGCTGTCTTACCTACATTATCAATATCACCTGTTCTAACACATTTTTGACATGTAGTAACGCGCTTTCTTGGTGGAATCTCCTGTCCTGTGAAGTATGGCTTTAATGGTGCCATACCAGCATTGATAAGCAATAAGCTGTTATCATTGTGTGGTACAAGAGAAAAACTGTTGAGACAAAGATGGTCTTTGCTCTCAAAGAACTCCAAGTAGGCGCGTCTTAAATCATTAACACCGTTATTCAAAACAAAATTCCTCCAAATATTATTCCTCGGAAGAAACCTCTGATACAGAATCAGCTTCTTTTCTATTCTTAGATTGACGAAGCTTAACTCCGATGAAGCCTCCCATGATGCCTAAGGCAACGAGTATGATCATCTTTACTAAATAACTTGCAAAACTAGATAAAAATGCAGACATGGCAATTCCTCCTAATTTCCAAATTTTTATTGCATACTTGCTTAAATTATAATCCAAAGCCCAGCCAAATTCCACCAGTATTTCAGAAAAATACTAATAAAATAATGAAAATTATTTGGCAAGTTATGAACATATTTCTGTGGAGACCAGCAGCCTTTTTGATATCCTTTGGATCAATAGTCTTGTCCTCATCTCCAATAGTTCCATTTTTCAAAGAAACTTCTAGCGCACCAGCAAAAGCTGATATCGCCTTATACTTATCTCTAAGATGTATGTATCTGGCATTTCTTCCATTAAATCCGCCAAATGTATGACGTGCGCAAAACAGAGCAACCATTCCAGAAAATCTGCCAGGAATATAATCTACTATCTGATTTAACCTAGCTGGATAATATCCAAAATACTCATATCTCTTATCATGATGTCCCACAATTGAATCCATCAAATCAATAGTCCTATACAAAAATCCTCCTACAGGACCAAACAAGAACATAACAAAAAGTGGGGAAACAGATGAATCAGCTGCCTCGTTTGCAACTTTTGTAGTCACAAGCTCTGACAGTTTCTTCTCATCCATATCACTTGCATCCACCCCCGTAAATGTAGAAGCTTCTTTTCTAGCCTCTTCTATTCCATCTCCATAATAAGCAGAAACTATCTCTCTTGAAGTGTAATAATTGTAATTTGCATCTAAACATAAGTAGCTGCAGATTATCTCAAATATAACTCCAATAATTGGAGAAATATCATAGGCTAGCACAGTAAAAAATACGCTAAGCACAAAAACCGGTGTAAGTACCAAAACAACCAGCCACATACCAAAACTCTTTTGCTTGGCAGGCTCTAGGAGAATCAATTCATCACCCAGTAGAGCTCTATCTAGATGCTTAATCCATTTTTTCACCGAATCAAATGGACTCCATATGCTATAAATCCTTCCAATAAACACTTCTAATATTGTGGCCAAAAGAAGTGCTATCATATGATATCTAAACATTATTCTCAAACGCTCCCTTATCCAATAGACCTAATAAGACTTATTATAGCTACCGACATAATCCAAGCCGTCTCAAATGAAACAACATAATCATCCTCTAATAAATCAAGATTCTCTGCTGTACTTCTCCTGAAATTATTCATGAACAATAAAAATAATATCACTGTTGCTATAATTGGACAAATCGCAAGGGTCTCATATTCATCACACACGTAGTATACAAGGTATATAAATTCAACAACAAGAATCCCAATAGTAACTTTTGATTGGTTAGAATTCTCATTAAAGATTGATGAAAGAAGCCCCACTGTAATTCTCGAAGCAATAAATCCAAACCATACAAGTGGGAAAATATAATCGTAGGTATTAGCCATAGCGATGGTCCAGACGATTATCACCAAAAGAAATCTAAGTACCCCTCTATCTCTACTCTCGCTCCAACTTCTAAATCTATATTTGTAAGTAGGAATGCTATCCACATAAGAAATAAAACCAAGAGCCTGTCTGCCCCCTGTAACAATTATCACAATGAGAATCATACCAAGGGCTTCTACTACGTCATTATAAAAACGGTACCAGCTAAGCATGGACCACCAATAAAGCAAATGGTAAATAATCACTCCAATTAAAGGCACAAATGCCGCCTTGTATTTATCCCCCTCATCCTCATAGTAAGGAAGAGGAATAAAGGAATGAGCTGAAAAAGCATTTACAAATGACTTAAAAAAATTAATCATACCTATTTCTTCTTTCTCTTATGATAGAATTGAAGCTGCTGAATATACCCCTGAAAGCCGCTGTAGCTTTCATTTATATAATTCAAATACTCATCCTTAGAGTACGAACTATAGTCCTCAGTTATAATCTTTTTCATCCATGTATCAATAGGATAACTCTCCATAAAATGAAAGCCATAAAGCATGATACAGTTGGCCACCTTTGGGCCTATTCCCTTTATCTTAATCAGTGCATTGTAAGCCTCGTCATATTGAAGAGATGATATTTTCTCTAAATCAATAGAACCATCTAGTACACCTTTTGAAACTCCAATAATATAATCAGCTCTGTATCCAAGGGCTGTACCATCCATCAATTCAGTCTCTGGTATAAAGGCCAACACATCTGGCTTTGGAAAATGAATACCATCCGAATATCTATCGCAAAGCACCTGAATGGACTTTTTAATCTTAGGAATATTATTGTTTTGAGAAATAATGTAAGAAATGAATACTTCCCACAAATCCTGTCTCAAAATCCTCATGCCAAATGAGTCCATTAGAGACTCTTTCAGGAACTTGTCACTGCTTGCCCTTACACTATCGTTAAATGAAACATAATCTGTCTCAAAGTCAAAATATCTCTGCCAGAAATCCCACTGGGCTTCTTTGCATACAAAATCCCAAGTGTAATTATCTTTATTTAAATAAAAATATACGTCATTATCACCAGAACATGCGCTGTAAGTATCAGGCATGCCATGGGCCCCAGGTGTCTCTCTTTTCATTCTGAAAACCTGTCCAGAATTCATAATAACCTCTGGGTTAAACTCTTCTGCCGAAAGGCTTTTGCTAAAAACCATTTTAGTCCTCTATTTCAAAAATAACATTTTCTCTATCAATATCTATGATTCTATCCCTTAAATTGGCAATGCCAGGACGCTTTTTAAATCTCTCAATCCACTGATATTGACCCCACATATGCATTGGGAAAATGTGGTCACATTCGATATTCTTAACGAAATATTCCATGCCAAGGAAATATCCATCCTCACCCATTCTGGCATCCATAACCACAAAACCTAAATCAAAATGACGATTCAAAATAGGCTTAAGCATTCTCTTGTACTCTCTTCCGTAAACCTCGCCATAGAGCTCGCCTTTGCCCTCCGCATTCCACCAGTTTAAATCTCCTGCGTGGTAAATATTAAGTCCATTAACCTGCACAATAAAAGCCACACCCGCATCAGTAGAACGCAATGTCTCAATTACCATATCATCTACCTTGTAGGTCTTCATAGAGCCAACGAACTGAATTTTGTCCTTTATAGATAAATCAAATCCATTTCGAAGGAGATAATTTCTGCCAAGACGAATATCCTTTGACAAAATGTACTTAATATTGTCTCTTGAATCAGCCCATCTAAGATTCTCCAGACACCAGTGGTCCTTGTGACTGTGGCTGGCGAATACATACAGATATTTATTTGGATCAAGCTCTGGCAAGCATCCAGAGAACTCCACCACATCACTTACTACACTCTTATCAAAATAATCAAAAAGCAAGTATCTATCATCCAGCTCCACCATGAAGCAGCTATGCATTATGTAATATACTTTGATCATTATTCTATCCCCATACTATATATTGTATAGTTCTAGTTTAACAAAAAAGCCCAGGCAGTTAAACTGCCTGAGCAATAAAAATCTAATATAGACTATTTAGCTGCACGTGCAAGTGCCTCTTCGTAATCTCTTGTTCCAACGAATACTTCGTTAGAGTATGGGTTGCCACCGATTCTGATTGCATTTCTGATAATTACTGAAATACAAATTACGTTAGCTGCAAGAGCTGCCATAGCAACGAAGCCCTGCATTGTAGGATCAGCTGTGATACCCATTGCTGCAATTGCATCGCCTGCAGCTGCTGTCTTACCCTGACCAGCATTATAAAGAGCGATAGCCTTCTCATAGAGATCCATAGTTGTGATACCAGCCTCTGTTGCTCCACCGTATACACGAGGAAGAACAGCTGCAAATGTTCCCTTTAACTGGAAAAGAGGTACTACCTGTGCCCACATGCACCAAATAGCAAGTGTATTTGCACGGTTCTGAATCCAAGCACCCTTGTTCCAAAGTGCATTAGCAAATGTAGGAGCAAGAAGAAGTGCAACACCACAGTACCATGTATGTGTTGGAAGGTTAAGGTATGTGTACTCGAAATTCCATACATCATATGCAATGATGAACCAGATTGTCATATCTGGCCAAAGCATATCTGACTGGTTCTTGTCCTTTGATGTATAAAGATGTACGCAACCTGTCATACAGAAGATGTTAATCATACCAGCGATAGCGTTAACAACGTTCCACCATCCACCATAGATGAATACACCCTCATTAGAGCACCACCAAGCACCTGAGAAGTCGCCTGTGATTGAGTAAGCTGCAAGAGCAGACTCCATGTCAGAAACATTAGCAATCATGATATTGGCTGCAACGATGAACCATGGCCACCAAGCAAACCATTTTTCCTTACCAATGCCCCACTTGTACTTAATCATCATGAAACCTACACATCCGATATCAGCTGCGTAAAGTTTGAAGTAGTGGAACCATCCATCCATGTAAGCAACAGTTGGATTAGCGCTGCCACCAAACATGCCAACATGAGCAAGGATAAAGTAAAGAGTAAGAATAGCTGGAATGATTACAAAGATAATCATACCACCGACCTTAGTACGACGACCAAGCTCGTTCATAAGAATTAATCCCGCAAATACAAGGCACCAGCCAAGGATCTGCCAAAGATTTGTAATTTGGAACAACATAATGTGTCCTCCTTATTTAATTATTTATACTTTTTGAGAAACTAAATTCTCACACCTCAGTTTTTATTATATCCTTGTGTGGCATTAATAACAATGTTTCAATTGTGAAATTTTTTATACTTTTTTAATAATTTGTATTCGCATCAGCCTCTAATCTTAAGGGCATGTGGTATACATTCAAAGGTAATATCCTCAAAAAATCCAACATGTTCCCCATCCACATGAACACACATCTTATCTTTCATTTGAATTCGGATTTTATCAAAATTTAATAAATCAAATCCGTCCTTCCCCTCATGCTTACCTGCAACTAAAACAGGCAAAAGTGTAAGACATTTTAATCTGCTAATATCATGGGCATAAAAAGCTGTAAGATATCCAGAATCCGGTTTAGCATTTGGAGCCATAGGGATACCGCCTCCTTCTGCCCTACAATTCATAGCCGCAGCAAAAATGGTTCCCTTTACATCCTTCTCCTCTACCTCATCTTTAAACCATCTAGTAATGTGAGCATCAGAAAATGGCATTGTAAAGATATCTCCAACTGTAAGTAATCCATAAGTAGCAGAACCAAGGCCAAATTTATTAAGGAATTTTTTTAGCTTACTAGTGAGGGCCTGCAAGCATACATAGGCATCCACTCCAATTCCAGAGCTCACGCCAAATAGACGCTGGCCACCATCATAAATGACCTTTCCCATATCAAAAATTTTGTACTCTTCTGTAGCTAATGCCCTTTTTAATATTTCAAGGGCATCCCCTTCAAGGCCGATTCCACTAACAAAATCATTGGCAGAACCGGAAGGAAGTGGTGTATACAATGTATTTTCAAAGTCCACTATTCCATTCAAAGCCTCATTTAAAGTGCCATCACCGCCCATAACAAACAAAGCCACCTTCTGGCCTGAGCTAGTAGCTGCCTTTGCAAATTCAGTTGCGTCATTGGCCCCTGCAGTAAAATGAGCCTCATACTCAATATTCTCAGACTTAAGATAAGCCTCCAGCTCATCCCAAACATCTGCAGCCCTTCCAGTACGAGATGCTTTATTGACAATAAAAATATTTTTCATAATTATCCTCATTTTTTCTTTTACATTTCATATTTAAATGATAGCATAATAGCGAAAATAAATGAAAGGTGCTAAAGAAAATGATCACTCAAGAAAAGAAACAATACTACGCTCACAAGGTACAACACAACGGAACTCGTGCTCTTTCGGTTGTTAATTGGACTATAGGAGCAATTTTAGTAGGAATAATTGTTGGATTATTCGCCGGTTCTTTCGGCCTTTCTATGAGATATGTTATAAAAACTCGCGAGACTTACCCATGGCTTATCTATCTATTGCCAGTTGGTGCAATCATAATCACTTTCATATATAAAAAGATTCTCAAGGTCAAGGACAGTGGAACAAACACAGTCATCGCAGCCATCCAGTCTGACGAGGTACTTCCACTTAGACTTGCTCCATTGATTTATATATCCACTCTAATCACTCATCTTGTAGGTGGTTCTGCCGGTCGAGAGGGTGCTGCCCTTCAAATGGGTGGTGCCATTGGAAATGGCATCGGACGTGCTTTCAAGCTTAACTCAACAGACAAGAAAACAATGATAATGTGTGGTATGAGTGCCGCATTCTCTGCACTCTTTGGTACCCCTATGGCTGCTGCCATTTTTTCAATGGAGGTTATCTCGGTTGGAATCATGCATTATGCAGCATTAGTTCCTTGTGTAATCTCATCACTAGTAGCCAGAGCTATCGCCTCATATTTGGGACTGCACGCAGAGCAATACCCAATTGGAGCTATTCCTAAATTCGGAATTAAAAACGCCATCATTATATGCCTATTTGCTATATTATGCGGATTTGTATCCATCGTATTTTGCCTCTTTATGCACAAATACGAGAGTTTCTTATCTAACAAGCTTAAAAATCCATACATCAAAGGATTAGTTGGTGGTACATCCGTATTACTACTCACACTTATAGTCGGCTCACAAACTTACAACAGTACAGGTTCAGCCATCATTGAGTCTTGTTTCACTGGTGCTACTATTGGACTTGAAGTATTCGTCCTTAAAATAATATTCACCACCCTCACATTATCCTGTGGATACAAAGGTGGTGAAATCGTTCCTACTCTTTTCATAGGCGCCACATTAGGCGCAGCAATGGGACCAATCCTGGGCCTATCTCCAGCATTGCTTGCTGCAGTTGGAATGGGCGCCCTTTTCTGTGGCGTAACCAATTGTCCTGTAGCCAGCCTTCTGATTTGCTTCGAGCTCTTTGGATATGAACCAATGCCATATTTCCTGCTTGGCGTATCCTTCAGCTATTGGGTTTCCGGATATTCAGGACTCTACCGCGCACAAAAAATCGTCTACAGCAAATACAAGAGCAACTATATCGACAAGCACGTACAATAATGACCCTAGGGGACGGGGTCAGTGGTCCATTACGCAATAAAAGAGCCTAAGTTACATTCCATAATACTATTATGCTCCCGCAGGCATACATTTTGGGTGTAACTTAGGCTTATTTTATGCTTCGGTAATGTAGCCTGCCACGGCAGTTGCTGCGGCAGTTGCTGGACTAGCCAAGTAAATCTGTACTTTGCTGGTACCCATTCGACCAAGGAAATTACGATTGTTAGTGGCTACCACTACCTCATCATCAGAGAGGATTCCGCCACCACGTCCACAGCAAAGTCCACATCCAGGTGTTGTTATAATAGCACCTGCATCAGATAAAATCTCAAGAGTGCCATCCGCAAGAGCCTCGCGGTATATTTTGCGGCTAGCAGGTGTAACAATCATCTTTACAAATGGAGCTACATGCTTGCCCTTCATGTAGGCTGCAGCAGTTCTCAAATCTTCTAATCTTCCATTAGTACAAGAACCAAGGAATACCTGATTTACCTTTGTACCCTTAATTTCAGAAACTGGCTTAATATTATCAACAAGAGATGGACAAGCGCATACAGGAACAAAATCCTCAGCTCTATATCTCATAACTTTTGTATATGTAGCACCTCCGTCTGGCTGAAGCGCTTTCACTGAATCATCATAAGGAATCCTGCAGTAATCGCATGTCTTCTCATCTGGAACAAATACGCCGCATTTAGCACCAGCCTCAACAGACATATTAGACATGGTCATACGACTAGCGACACTCATAGCATCTACTGTGGAACCGCCAAACTCAAGTGCCTGATATGTAGCTCCCGAAGCAGTTAAGTCACCAATAATTCTAAGGATTACATCTTTTGATGTAACATTTCCAGGAAGTGTTCCATCGATTTCTACTCGAATTGTCTCTGGTACCTTTATCCAAAGCTGACCTGTACCTAAAATACCAGCCATCTCTGTATACCCTATACCAGTAGAAAAAGCACCTACACATCCATAAGTCACAGTGTGGCTATCTGTACCAAATGCGATATCACCAGGCTTTACATAGCCTGCCTCAGTCATAAGCTGATGGCAAATACCATCTGTACGATGAACTCTCTTAATTCCATATTTGTCAGCAAATTCATCGCCAGCTCTAAAGTGTCTACTGTCATCCACCTGTGTTGCAGGAAGGAAGTGATCATAAATCAAAACAACACTATCTGGATTTGCAACCTTATCAAATCCCATTTCTTCGAATTTCTGCACTGCAAAAGGAACCATGATGTCATCAATCATGCACCAATCAACATCTACAGTAACTATATCACCAGGCTTAACCTCATGGCCAACCTTGTTTCCGATTATCTTTTCAATAAGTGTGTGTCCCATTGTACTCTCCAAAATTAATCTAATCCGTTGCGCTTTCTCATTGCCTTTACAAGGCCACCTGCTTCAAGAATCTCAGTAAGATTCTCTGGTAAGCTGGCAATTGGGTATGATTTACCATTTACCTTTATTTCCTTGCCAGGGATTACTTCTGCCTCGTCTCCTTCGCTTACCTCATCATATAAATCAGGCTGCTCAATAAGAAGCAATCCATTGTTAATTGCATTTCTAAAGAAAATTCTGGCAAATGATTTGGCAACTATGCATGAAATTCCAAGAGCCTTAACAACCTCTGGGGCCTGCTCACGAGATGAACCGCAACCAAAATTGTTGCCAGCTACAATCATATCTCCCGGCTGAATCTTGCCCGCCAACTCTGGTCTAAGTGGAGAAAAAGCATATGGCTTCATCTGCTCTACTGTCTCAAAAGCCAAATATTCTGTAGGCAAAATAATATCTGTATCTATATCATTGTCTAATTTCCAAATCTTGCTCATTTTACACCTCCGCAGATGTGATATAGCCAGCAATAGCTGATGCCGTTACTGTAGCTGCACTCGCCAAGTATACGAATGAATCCTTGTGGCCTGCACGTCCCTTAAAGTTTCTAGTACCAGTTGAGATAAGTGTCTCGCCCTCACCGATAACGCCCTGGCATGCGCCCCAACATACAGAACAGTTAGGATTCATAACCATAGCACCTGCTTCCATAAATATATCAAGAAGTCCCTCTTTAAGGGCCTGCTTGTATACGCTGCGGCTAGCTGGAACAACTAAGAAACGAACCTTTGGAGCTACCTTTTTGCCCTTAATAACTGCAGCTCCTACACGTAAATCCTCGATTCGACCATTGTTACAGCTACCAAGGAATGCCTCATCAATTTTAGTTCCCTCACATTCCTTAACAGTAACAATATTGTCTACAAAATGAGGCTTAGCAACGATTGGCTCAATCTCATCTAAATTAATATCAATTACCTGTGAAAATACAGCATCCTCGTCTGATTTAAACAGCGCCTTAGGCTCTCTACCATGCTCCTTAAGATAATCAAGGGCCACCTCATCTACTTCCATTAATGCTGTCTTGGCACCTGCCTCTACACAGAGATTACAAATAGCAATTCTATCAGCAATAGACAAATCCTTAAGACCATCTCCGGCAAACTCCATAGCCTTGTAGTTGGCACCATTTGCAGAAATCTTGCCTATAATGCTAAGGATTAAATCTCTTGCATATACACCCTTTTTAAGCTTTCCATGGAGATTAAAACGAATTGTCTCAGGAACTAAAAGCCAAGAAGTACCTGTAACCATAGCATATAGGTAATCTGTACATCCTACACCTGTTCCAAAGGCACCAAGGGCACCGTAAGCACATGTGTGTGAATCTGCACCAAAAATAAGCTCACCTGGACGCACATGGTTCTCCATCATAACCTGATGACACACACCCTCGCCCTCATAAAATGTAATCCCATGTTCTCTAGCGAAATCACGCATTTTTTTATGAGATGCAGCTGTCTTTGGGCTATCTGCAGGAATATTGTGGTCGATAATCCAAACCAGCTTATCCACATCTGCAATGTGTGGATTTTTTAAATTATTGTACATATCAATAGTAAGATGTGTTGTACCATCATTACTCATCAATCTATCTAAAGTAACTGTCTCAATATCGCCAGCTTTGCAGGATTCCTTGCCTGCGGCAGCAGCAATAATCTTTTCAGCCATAGTCATTCCCATAATTTATTATCTCCTTGTAGTCCGCTTTGTTACGCTCTCAAGCCTGAGTATCACTTACAGTCACTAACATGTGACTTCCAGTAACACTCAGAGCTTGATAGCTACAAAGCTCATATAAATAATTTCAAAAAATAATAATCTAACAGTAATAAGATTATTGATTTAACGAAGCGATTAGACCGCCCTGGTCTAAAATCTCCTGCATCTTCGCTGGAAGTTTGGTGCATGAGTATGTCTTACCATCAACAGTAATCACGCCTTCCTGTAAATCAAGCTCCATCTCATCTCCGTCCTTTACCACATCATAGAGCTCCTTGCTGACTATAACAGGCATGCCAATATTTATAGAATTTCTATAGAAAATACGAGCAAATGATTTTGCGATAACAGCCTTGACCCCAAGTGCCTTTAGCACGCTAGGCGCCTGCTCACGAGATGAACCGCAGCCAAAATTCTCATCAGCTACAACAAAATCTCCTGGCTTCACCTGTGATGCAAAATCTGAGTTTAGAGACTCAAATGTATGAACCTTCATTTCATCTATTGTTGGGAATAGTAGATACTGAGAAGCGATAATTTGATCTGTATCTACATCTTTGTGAAATCGAAATACCTTACCCATAATTCCTCCTGTTGCCAATATAATTATTCAAACATTGTACCCCAATTCTTTAGTGATTTAAAGGGGTAAATCACACTGTATTCATTTTTAAACTTTAAAAGAGGAAGAATATGGCTTAATATAATGTTCTGCAATTAATTTTAGGAGTATTAAATATGAATTATATTTTAATTGGAAGAATTTTTTCTGTGTTGGCATGTATCCTTATGGTTGTAATCGGATATATTCGCCACAAAAGAACTGTGCTATTAGCTCAGAATGTTCAACTTATATTGTTTACCATTTCTTATGCATTTTTAGGCGGTATGGCAGCTGTTGTCAGTAACATAGTCAGCCTCATAAGAAATCTTATTTGTTTAAAATGGAATCTAAATACACCGCTGAAAATCTTTTTCATTGGATTCCAGGGTGTATTCACATACTTTACTACTCAAAACACATGGGTAGATTGGCTTCCATTTTTAGCAGCCACCGCCTTAACTGTTACTCTCAGTTCGAAAAAAGACCTAGTAATCAAGCTTGGCTGCATCGGAAGTACTCTTTGTTTTGGTATATATGATTTTAATTTACGCAACTGGCTAGTATTTGCCTTTGACGTATTTACCTTTGTATCAAGCTGGATTGGTGTCTACAGGATTCTTTACAGTTCTAGACATGCCGATCATTAAAATATCATCTCTATAAGGATGTTTCATTAAATGAACTACTGTTATGAATTCATGAACACCTAGTTCAGTTTTAATTTTAACCTCACACTCTACTCTCGTCTTGCCTTCGTTAAATGCTTTAATTAAGGCAGGACGGGATAAAGTATCTCTGTATTTCTTGCCGCTATCATAATCAGCGCTCATAGCTATTGTAGCTTCTGACATATCATCAATAACACCAGCTGTAGCAGCTTTAAATTTCACACCATCTCTCTGATGCATAAGATAATAGCTATTCTTATAAAGATTTCCAAAGATAATCATGTCATACTCATCTCTAATTGCCTTCAAAAGCAAACTATGAGTACTGAATGTTCCCTGTTTCTTAAGGAAATTATCGTCGTCTACAGTTGGCTGATTATCCATAAGTGCTATTACAAGAAAATCTTCTTTTTTAAGGGGCTTAGAAAAAAGATAACCCTGCACTCTGTCGCAATCCATATTCTGCATGAATTTTAACTGCTCGATTGTCTCAACCCCCTCGGCAATAGTGCTTAAGTTAAGCTTGTTAGCAAAGAAGAAAACTGTCTCAAGTGTGCCTCGACCTCTGTCATCCTGACAGTTGTCTGCAAGAAAAGCCTTGTCAATCTTCAGGAAATTAACAGGTAAATCCTTAACAAACTGTAATGATGTAAAACCTGCTCCAAAATCATCAATCGCAATGCTAACACCTATGTCTGCCACATTGTAGGCCCACTCTTGAATTACGTTAAACTCTACTGCAGCCATGGCTGACTCAGTAATCTCCACCTCAAACATCCTAGGCTGAATGCCATAGGTAGAAAGTAAAGAATTGAGCTTGCGGCTAAAATCTCGTTCCCTTATATGCCATCTAGAAAAATTTACAGCGATAGGTACTGCTGCTTCACCAAGTTCATGTATAGTCCTACAAACTTCCTCTGCCATGAACCAATCCAAAAGGTTGATAGCTTCTGTCTTTTCAAGCTCAGGAATAAAACTATCCGGGCTCACAATTTCCCCATTAGCTTTTTCCCAACGAACTAAAGCCTCTGCACTCACAAGTCGCCCTGTATTAGCGTCGTACTGTGGCTGATAATAGGCCTTAATCTCGCGGCTCTCTATAGCAGCTATGACCTCGTTGATAAATGATGAATTCATATACTCCTCGTTCTAAAAAAATAAACATCACATACGCAACATTAATTCTTTTTCAATAATCTGTCCGTCTCGATAGTAAACACGTGGAACGCGCTTACTAACTGCGCAAGTTAATTCGTAAGGTATCGTGCCGGCAATGCTTGCAAGCTCATCTATCGAGTTCTTCTCGCCAAAAATCTCTACCTCACTGCCCACATCAACTGAAGGCATATCTGTAATATCTATCATGCACATATCCATACAAATCTTTCCACGAAGCTTTGCTGGACCTTCTTTTGTGTATAGACTGCATTTGTTGGAAAGGCTACGCAAGAAACCGTCTGCATAGCCGTATGGTAATACGCCTATTCTAGTAGTCTTATCTGTAACGTACACACCACCGTAACTTATGGCTGTGCCCTCTGGATAAATCTTGATAGTGCTGACAGTTGTCTTCATAGTCATGGCTGGCTTGAGCCCCATCTGTCTGGCAAACTCGCCATAGCCATAGAGTAAAAGTCCTGGGCGAACCATATCCAGATAAGTATTCTCAAATCTAGCTACCGCTCCAGTATTTGCGCAATGTCTAATGGCAAATTTACGACCAAGCTTTTCCTCTACCGAAGAAATCACGCTAGTAAATAATTCAAACTGATGCTTAGTATAGGCATCGTTCTCGTCACCAAACTCATCTGCCTCTGCGAAATGAGTAAATATACCCTCTGCATCAAGTCCCGGCATATTGCAAGCCTCTACAATGCCCTCTACACCAGTATCAAAATAACCATCATCACATAAATATCCCAGACGAGACATGCCGGTATCCACCTTAATGTGTACCTTTAGCTTGCCGCCACATCTGACAGCCTCTTCGCTATATTCGTCCGCCTTGGCCTTACAAGTGATAGCCTGTGTAATGTGATATTCAATTAAACGGCCCACCTGCTCCTTAGGAGTGTGTCCCAGAATAAGGATAGGCATATCTATTCCGTTAACTCTAAGCTCAAGAGCCTCGTCTGCTGAGCTTACAGCCAAATAATCAGCTCCAAGATCCTGAAGTAGCTTGCTCACCTGAATGCTACCATGACCATAGGCATCCGCCTTAACAACTCCAAGGAACTTTACATCTGGTCCTATTTTTTCACGAATCTTTTTATAGTTATAGGCAATGGAGTCCAATTTTATCTCGGCCCATGTCCTTCTCAATGTTGATTCCATTATAAATCATCTCCTAATAAATTGTAACAATACTTATTATAATCATTTATAAAAAAAACGAAACCCTCTAATGCAACCTTAGAGGGTTAGTTTAAGTCATATTATTACAATACTTTTGAGAGGAAATCTTTCAAGCGCTGGCTCTGTGGAAAATTAAAGATTTCAGCAGGTGTTCCCTCTTCTTTAATTCCCTTCTCATCGAAGAACATAACTCTGTCAGCAACTTCTTTTGCAAATCCCATCTCATGTGTGACTACTACCATTGTCATACCGTCATCAGCAAGCTCCTTCATAAGAGAAAGTACCTCGCCAACCATCTCTGGATCAAGAGCACTAGTAGGCTCATCAAAAAGAATAACCTCTGGATTCATAGCAAGTGTACGGGCAATTGCTATACGCTGCTTTTGTCCACCTGAAAGGCTATCTGGATATGCATCCGCCTTGTCAGAAAGACCAACTCTCTCTAAAAGCTCAACAGCCTTTGCATCAGCCTCAGACTCGCTCATGATTCCAAGCTTAACAGGAGCCAGTGTTAAATTCTTTTTGATAGTTAAATGTGGGAATAAATTAAAATGCTGGAAAACCATTCCCACACGACGGCGAACATCGTTTATATCAACTCCCTTTGCTGTTATATCCTCGCCATCAACATATATAGCTCCGCTAGTTGCCTCCTCAAGCTGGTTAAGTGTACGAATAAATGTAGACTTACCACAACCAGAAGGTCCGATAATAGCGATAACCTCGCCTTTTTCAATTTGCATATTTACATTTGAAAGAACCTCATTGTCACCAAATGACTTAGAAAGATTCTCAACTTTTATCAAAATTTCGTTACCCATTATTCTATCCTCTTTCTAATTATTTCTCGCTCTTTCTAAGATTCTTCTCAAGCTTGCCTACACCTATAGTGAGAAGCTGAACAATTGCAAGATAAATAAATGCTACAGCAATAAGTGGCATAAATGCCTCGTATGTAATACTTCTGATGATATCACCGCCTCGAGTAAGATCTATAAGACCGATGTAACCACAGATAGATGTCTCCTTAATCAATGAGATAAACTCATTTAATAGTGAAGGAAGCACTGTCTTTATAGCCTGTGGAAGAACAATAGATATCATTGTCTGCTTATATGAAAGACCAAGGCTTCGTCCAGCCTCCATCTGTCCTCCATCAACCGACATAATACCGCCACGCATGATTTCAGCTACATAGGCGCCTGAGTTTATCGCAAATGCGATAATAGAAACAATAACCTTTGGTACTACAACCGCCTTAAATACTACATAGTAAATAATCAAAAGTTGAATCATCATTGGTGTTCCACGGATAATTGTAAGATACACTTTACAAATCGAATTAAGAACTGTAAGCGAACCTGTCTTATCATGTGTAACACGAATAATTGCAACAATAAAACCGATAAACATACCAGCAAGTACGGCACAAAGAGCAATAATAAGAGTATTAACAAGACCCTTGAGCATATACTTGTAACGACCATCGGTAATAAAGCAACGCTTAAAGTTTTCTACAAAGCCAATGCCCTCTCCTGATTTTTCAGGATCACGGGAAATGATAACCTGCTTAGATGTAGTGTAAGGATCAGAGAAGTTAATAGATTTAAGTCTCTCCTCTGTCATAGTCATACCTGCGATACCCACATCCGCCTTGTGAGAATCTACAGCATTGATAATACTATCAAACTCAATATCCTCAATCTGAACATCCATGCCCAGCTTATCACCAATAGCTTTGATGATTTCCATATCAATACCAACAGGAGTAGCATCCTCATAGTATTCATAAGGAGGGAAAGCCACGTTTGTAGCAACAACTAGTGTCCCATTAGGATACTCAGTTCCCTCTGGTGTTACATAAGGGTATGTTCCCTTTGTTTCATCACCAATATAGTTTTCAATAATCTGTTCAATAACGCCCTCTTCCTTAAGTTCTGCAAGAGCACCATTTACAGAATCGAGAAGCTCCTCATTATCCTTTGCGATACAAATTGCATATTCCTCAAGAGCAAAAGGCTCATCAAGGATTACAAGAGAAGGCTCATCTTTAGTAGTAGCTATAGCTGGCTGTTCGTCAACAATAACGCAGTCTACCTTGTCCTGCTTCAAAGCCTGTACAGCATCTGTAATCTTGTTATATCTATCGATTGTTGTGCCAGCCTTATCACCTTCGTAATCAGAAGCATAAATATCACCGATTGTTCCTAACTGAACACCGATTCTAGCTCCTTCCAAATCATCAATAGTATTAACTTGTTTGCCTGTGCTCTCAGCCTTGTTGCCACATCCTATAAAAAGGGCAGCCATTAGGCCTAAGAGTAATAATGATAGTTTCTTCTTCATGTATATTTATTCCCTTTGCTGAATTTTTATGCATAGATAATAACACATCAATTTACAAATGAAAAGCAAAAATTAAAAGATTATTTATCTTTTTATTTAAACAGCATTCTGACAATTCTCGCGCCTTTATTTGCTACTCTTATTTCGTCTTCTAATCCTTTTCACACTAGTGGATTTCTTGGCTCCCCTACGCCTTGGATTCCTTGCTTTTCTAAATTCATTAATTTCCGATAACAGCTTCTCATAATCTCTTTCAAACAAAAGCTCACTTATGGCAGCAGACAATTCATTTTCATCTAGTCTGCTCTCAGGTATAACAGGCTCTACCCCTTCTAATTTAGCCGCCCTTTTTATTCTAGTTATCTCAGCATTAGTAAGTGGCATCTTAGTGAACTCTATAAGTTTTTTTCTGACAAAAGGCTTGCTTTGATTTGCATATTTAGGCAATCCAAATTTTTCAAGAATAACCCCTAGCTCTGGTCTCCACAGCAGTTCAAGCTTTCTTTGAAGCTTTGCCTTTTTGTTTATTTCAGGTCTTCTTAAAAAATAAAAATCAGGCTTTCCATCCACTTCATCCACTGTGATAATTCCCCAGTGCTCAGGCACATGCTCGCCCACATGAAGGCCATGGCTACCTCCTGCCACTACAATATTGTAATCAAAGTACTTATCATAATCCTTTATCTGACTCTCAAGTCTAGCGTATGTGTCTGCGTCAGATTTAATCTCTATACCAACTAAAGCGGATGTAATTACCATAACCACATCCGCTCTCGATTTACCAATCATTTTCTCTTCGAAAAATCTTGCTTTTTTATATTCGTTTTCAAGATAGTCAAAAAGTGACTCTCTAATATCCTTGTCCTTTAGCATAATCTAAATAATCTATTCCTGCTCACCGTTGATTTGCTTTAATATTTCGTCCTTTGATACATAATTATCCACTGACTTGGCAGCATCAGAAGCGTAATAAAGCTCTAAGGTTGCATTATAATCAGCATCATTTTTAAGATAATCGTCATCCCATGTCCAGGTATCTACAATAGGATCACCGTTTTCATCAAAGCTATCCTCTGCCCATGGATCAGAAGTCCCCTTCTCACCATACCCAAGAAGTACCCACTGTCCATCTCTTATAGCAAGAAGATTATCATAATATGCTCCAAGCACAACGCCTGTATTGTCTACAATATTCTCCTTTTCTATATAGGTAAACTCTGTTCCGCTAGTAAGTGCATAGTTAAGGCTTCCCTCGTGATATGAAATAAGGTAAACACCAAATGTCTCATCATTAGAGTTACATACTAATTCAGGAATATCATCTTCATTCACATAAATAAGCGAATATGTAAAACTATACTGAGGAGAATTAGCCTCCACATCAGCTATAGCCGCAGTATAAGCACTCTTATAATCATCATACGTCTTTCCATCTGTACCGCCGTACACATCTGCATTAGCAAGTGCCTCATCATACTCTGGCGTATGACTATAACCCTCAATTACTTCTACAACAGCATCTGCATCTTCCTCTACTTTTTCAGCCTCATCATCGCTAGATGCCTCAGTAGCTGTCTCTTCTGCTTTGTCAGAATCTGCCTTCTTGCTCTTTTGTCCACATGCCACAAATGAAAAGCAAACTGTTCCTAATAATATAAATGATAATAATCTCTTCTTCATGATATCTCTCCAATACACTTTATATACCTGTATAGTATACCTCAATAAGAGGGATTGGGAAAGTTACTGAGGACTTGTATATTGTTTTCATTCTATCTCTCACAAAAGAACTCTATCTGCTCCCCTAATGGTCCATAGCAAAACGCCATTCTAATTGGATATACAGGGTTTGCTGGAATGTCCACATCATTAGGCTCAACAAATACTTCATAGCCAGCCTCTCTTACTTTTATAACGATGCCATCAACATCCTCTGTAAGTAAGGCTATGTGTCTTATGACACCAAGCTGATGCTCACCAGCTTGATTTGTAAATATCTCAATCAATCCATTACCAGTATCAAGCATCAATCCACCATCCCATTCACGGCAGATTTTTAAACCTAAAATGTCCATATAAAACTCTTTAACTCTCACTAGTTCTTCTTCTGTTTCACACTTCATAGAAATATGATGAATTCCTTTAATCAAGCCACTACTCTCCTTTTGTAACATTTCTTATCTCCAACATACTATAAAAACTCTGGTATCTTTGACCAATATAATGCCTAGTTTTGCAAATTCCATTCCTCTTTAGAAATACAATTAACATGCTCAGTTCTAAATACACCCTCGATTGCACAAGGAACATTATCTGCTGTGTGATGAAAATGAAATCCACATTTTTCTTGAACACGTTTAGACTTTGTATTTCCCTCAAAATATCCGCACCATATCTTATCAAGCTGCTTATCTTCAAAGCCGTATCTCATTATCTCCCGTACAGCTTCAGGCACTAATCCCTGCCCCCAGTAAGGTACACCAATCCAATAACCAATTTCACCTTCATTATCAGGTACACGAAGGTTACTTGCTTCACCAACCATAAGACCTATGCTTCCAACAGGATGACCTGTTTCCTTTAATACCATTGCATAGGTATCAGGTGCAGATAAAACATCTCGAATTATTTCGCGACTATTTTCCACACTAGTATGTACTGGCCAGCCAGCAATTGGTCCAACCTCTGGATGACTAGCATATTTATATAAATCCTCAGCGTCTTTCTCTTCCCAAGATCTAAGAATTAATCTGTCTGTATGTAATATCATTCTTATTCCCTCCAAAACCACAACATCATAAACATCCCCGACACATTAGTTATAGAGTGCATATTTGCTACTTGTTATACATTGCCCTAATTTGCAACAAATCTTTTAGGAAGAGTATATAGTATTAAGGAACAAAATCCAATAAAAAAGGCCTAAGCTTTTATTCTTCGCGAGAGAGGGGGATTCGAATTCTCGCCTGCCGGCTCGGTCGTTGCTGAACGGCGTCCACTGGACGCCAGCAACCTCGCCACCGCGGTACCCGCGGGTCAGGCTCAATTCGAAGCTCCCTCGAGATACAAAAATAAAAGCTAGACCCTTTGGTCTAGCTTTTATTTTTCGTAGCGAGAGGGGGATTCGAACCCTCGACACCGCGGGTATGAACCGCGTGCTCTAGCCAACTGAGCTATCTCGCCTCAATAACTAAATATTTGATTTTGAATGGGACCTACAGGGCTCGAACCTGTGACCCTCTGCTTGTAAGGCAGATGCTCTCCCAGCTGAGCTAAGATCCCAGAGCTTTTCGCGATTGTTACCGCTTCAAGCGACTAGATAAATATAACAAAGGGTGCCTGTATTGTCAACCAAATATTTAATATTCGCAATACTTTTTTTTATTTGTATAATTGGCTGAAAATCACGTTTAACTTTTAGATTATTAAAGGCGCAGGACAATGCCTGCGCCCACCATATTACCATTAAATACATCCTTTTAGAAGCTGTGTCCTCCACCGGAGTGGCCACCGCCACCTCCGCCGCTGAAGCCGCCTCCGCCTCCACTGAAGCCACCGCCACCAAAGCCTCCGGAGCTTCCTCCGCTATCACTGCTTCGATGTCTGCGAATAGTATCATAAACCATAACAGTGCCAGCAATAGGCGCACCTACCGTAACAACTGTAGAAGCAATATCTCCATAAGGAGCAAACTTAGCTCTTTGCCTCATAGCTCTTCTAAATACAAAGAAGTATCCCAAGATAATAGAAATAAGGAATGAAACAATAAATCTCATAGGTCTTAAGATAAATCCCTTATTTACAATTGTATCTGCCTGGGTAAAAGCCATTTTGATACAGTCAAAATACTCTTGCCTTGAAGCATAGCGATATATATTATCCGTGATATCTGTACAATCATCACTTCTTAACTGCTTCTGCACATCTCCATATCCCTGGATATATACCTCGCGATGATACATATCAATAATGAATGCGATTCCATCTTCATATTTTGAGAAAGTATTTGAATAATAATACTCTAAAGTAGAATCAGTATCATTGAAATTTGAGTCTTCAGCTGTAACTGCAATATAATTTATTCCATCATCTAATGAAGAAAGATAATCATATAATTCCTGCTCTTCTGATTCTGAAAGAAGGTTAGCGTCATCCTGAATAGCTACATTGTCTGATGCAGCCCTTACAGAAAGAGGCATTGCAAATACAAGAGCAACTGCAACTATCATTAAAATTCTTTTAATTTCTCGCATTTTCAAGGCCACCTCCTTTTCTCTCAAAATGAGGAGATGGATGAGTCGCTGATCTATTGTACTCATCTACTATTGCATTTATAGAAATAACAAGTATCGTAAATACGATAATCAGCGCTCCATAATAAAATAAGTCATCAGGATTATTAATTATTCTAATTGCAACTGCCAATATCCAACTTAAAATACCTAAAAACAAAACTGTCTTTTTGCCCTTGCCAACTTTAAACAGAGCTATAAGTATGATTACACCGGTTGCAATATAACCAATTATACCAAGATAATTAGTTCCACCAGAACTAACCTGTGACAAGCCATAAAATAACCACTCTATAAATCCAAAATTTCCTGTAGCAAGCTGAAAAACTACAAAAATGGCTATAGCAGACGCAACTAATCCTAAAATCTGGCCCGGATGACCAAAAGGCTTTGACTTTCTCATTTTATCTGCATAGTATTCTTTTTTACCATTTACTCTGTGCTCTTCATCCAGATTGGCATTATTCATGTAGTATCCCTTATCGTCCAAATGATTGTCAGAGCGATAGGTCTTATTAGCTAGACCTGCTCCAATATATGCAATCACAGATGACATAAAGGCACTAAACAAACAAAGAGTCTTAACTTTGAAACTAAAGTTAAAGAGGAAACTGAGACAAACCAGTAATGCAAATATACCTAGAGAAGCAAATGCACCTGCTATAAACATCTTTCGCTTCTCAATAGGCATATCAAGATATGTCTGACCAGTAGCTCCATTTATAATAGAATACGCCACTCTATCACCGTATCGCGTGGTCATGAAATAAAGTGGTAAATAAGCCCCTTCAGTATCATTGTATTTAATACTTGATGAGATATTGTTCTTAATTTCGTTTTTAGAACCAAACTCAGGACTGTAATTATTACTATTATCTAGAGATTTATATGTGAGATAATCCACCGCCTTGTGTTCAGAATCATCCTTATACAAATCCTTCTCAACCGTTGAATTCTCTACAAAAAAACCAGCCAAATAATTTGGATTAAAAGGCTTGAGCTTCTCCATAGGAAATGGTTCAAGCTTTTCTGCGATCTCATCATCTAAAGCTTGTGAAGCATCGAAAGGTACCTTTAAATGATCAAGATCCATGTCTACCTTTATGTTGGCTTTGTAGGTAACATAGTACTGAGAAGTGGTCTCATATCTCTCTGCTTTATAACTTATTTTGTCATGAATATTGTAATCATAGAGATAATATGGAGTATAAAGAGGAACCAGTTTTTCTACATTAGCATCATCATTTAACCCTGTAGGGGCAAATGAAATATCAATTGTATTTCTAACGTAACTCTGCTTTGCTTCCTGTTTATCAATCATAAAAGGCAACACATACTTAGGAGCACCCTCAGTAGAGAAATGCTCCTGCATAGTTACCTGATTGCCGCAAAACGGACAAAATTCCATACCATCATTATCAATTAACTGGATCTCGCCATTACATGTAGGACATGTGTAGATTTTGGTGTTAACAGAATCAGCATTTATCCTGTCATCAGGCTTGTACTGCTCAACATCAGTAAGCTCACCACACGACATACATTTTAATTGCTTGTCCTTAATTGAATATCTAAGTTGCCCTCCGCAATTAGGGCAAGGAAACATTGTAGCCATAAATCAATCTCCCCGAATAATCTATGGTCTCTTTGTTCCACAATTTACACAGAAATTGCCAAAGTTTTCATTACCGCAATTTGGACAGAACCATCTACCGGCTGGTGCCTGGCCCTGTGACTGAACCTCATTGAACTGGCCTGGCTGAGCCTGTGGCATAGGCTGTCCCTGTGGCTGACCAGACTGTGCACCTGCATTTAATAAATCTGCACCATTAGCTCCACCTGCCTGCATAGCCATGTTCATTCCAAAGAATCCCATAGCTGCACCATTTTCATTAGAAGCTGCTGCCTTCATAGCCTCAGCCTGAGCCTGTACAAGTGTAGCACCTGCCATTGCCTGAGAACGAAGTGCACCTGTCTTCTGAAGCTCCTTAAGAGTTGCTGCATCCTCTTCTGGAATTGTTGTAGAAAGAATCTGAACAGATGTAATAGCAAGACCGTATTTTTCTGTCCAATCATGATCAAGCTCATCTGCCATTGCCTCAGAGATTTCCTTAGTGTAGCTAGGAATACCTGACGGTCTGATTCCCATTGCAGAAAGCTTGCCAAGAGCTGGCTGAAGAGCCTGAATAAATGTAGCTCTAAGCTGATCCTGAACATCCTCGATAGTGTACTCATCCTTAACATTACCAGCAAGTGTAGAATAAAGCTGAGTAGGATCTGTAACCTGAAGGCTGTAGTTACCATTGCACTTGAGGTTTGTATCCATATCAAGACCAATATTCTGATCTAAAATTCTAAAAAGGATTGGGCTTGGTGTACCGAACTTAAGACCAATAATATCCTTTGTATTAACAAAATATACACGCTGCTGCACTGGCTTCTCTCCACCAAATGTGAATCTTCTGCCAAACTCCTTAAATACTGCTGCAAAATTGCCTGCAAAAATAGAAGCTGAACCATTGTCCTCCCACTCGTATGCACCTGGCTCTGCAGCTAAATCAATAATCTTACCGCTATCTACTAAAAGAGCACACTGTCCTTCGTTAACGATAACTACTGACCCCTTTGTAATAACATCCTGATCTCCTTTAGTATTTGTACTACGACCAGAAACCTTGTGCTCTGCTCTCTTTAATAACACACTGTTATCCATAGAGTCGCATACAAAAAGTTCCTTCCACTGGTTAGCTAGTTCTCCTGAAACTGAGCCTGTAAAAGCCTTAATTAATCCCATGACTTTTCCTCCCTCACATCTAAATTATTGTTTTTATCATTATTGGGTATTTACATAACCTTTATAATTTTAACAAAAAAGGCCTGCACATTAAAGTACAAGCCGTAATATTTTTGTAATTTTTTAAAAGAAATATGTATTCCCATTTAATATCCCTAATTATTTCTTAATCGCCCAACGCATCTTAGTAGATTTACTACGAGGATTAATTCTACACTCCTCTGCCGATGGACGAATCACATCTGATGATACCTCTGAATACACTCCCTGACGGGCAAGCTCTTTAAATGACTTTTTCACAAGTCTATCCTCTCCTGAATGGAAAGTAAGGATGGCTGCTCTTCCTCCTGGCTTTAGTACACCAGGTAGCTTTTCTAGGAATGAATAAAGCACCTCGAACTCACTGTTAACGTCTATACGTAACGCCTGAAATACTCTGGCACAGCTCTTCTTAATCGCCTGGTCCTTTTCCTCCTTAGGAACCTTCCAAAGAGCCTCTGTTATTGCCTCACGAAGGGCTGTTGTTGTATCCATAGGATTGCCCTTTGACATAAGCGTAAATACCTTGTGAGCTATCTCCTCTGCATAAGGCTCATCAGAGTTTTCAATCATCATCCCTATGAACTCTTCCTCAGTAATACTGCGAAGACGCTGAGCCGCACTCTCACCATGTTCAGGGTCAAGTCGCAAATCTAATGGTCCATCTATCTTGTATGAAAAACCCCTCTGCGGATTATCTATCTGCATAGATGATACTCCAAGGTCGGCTAAGACAAAATCAAATTGGCCTGCTTCTTCTGCCACCTTGTCTATATTTGCAAAATTAATGAGCCTAAACTGAAATTTATCCTCTCCAAAGCCGGCATTTCTAAGCCTCTCCACAGTCTTTTTAGATTCAATAGGATCCACATCCAGTCCATAGATACATCCATTACCATCAAGCTGCTCTAGCATCTTTCTAGTATGTCCACCATATCCTAAAGTACAATCAAGGCCCTGTTGTCCAGGCTTAATCTGTAAAAACTCAAGTATCTCATTTACCATAATAGAAATATGCATACCAGCAGGAGTGGAGCCCTTACTGATAACACGCTCTATTGTATCCTTGTATTTTTCAGGATTGTGTTCTTTGTATTTCTCCTCGAATTTCTTAGGATATTTTCCAGAGTATCTTACCCTTCTTTTGTGCTTAATTTCTTCCATTAACTCTCCTATTGTTAACTATGCAAACTTGGTCATTAGATTCTGCACAAGCTTTACAGCCTCTGCTGCATCTGCAGAATAACCATCTGCATTTATCTCATCCTTAAATGATTCATTGATACATGCTCCTCCAATAATAATCTGAGCATGGCAGCCCTTTTCCTTAGCAAGCTTAACCACATCATCCATACGCATCATAGTAGTAGTCATAAGAGCAGATAGCCCGATAATATCAGCATTAACTTCTACTGCCTTATCTATGATAGTCTCAGCAGGTACATCTTTTCCTAGGTCAATAACATTGTAGCCGTAGTTCTTAAGCATAAGCGCCACAAGGTTCTTACCAATATCGTGTATATCACCCTCTACTGTAGCTATAACTATTGTAGCCTTTGACTCCCCATCCGCACTGGCAAGAAGTGGTTCAATATGTTTCATGCCAAGTTCCATAGCATTAGCACCAGCTATAAGCTGTGGAAGGAAATATTTCTTTTTATCGTAGAGCTCGCCTACCACATTGATTCCCTTGATTAAGTGCTCCTCTATAATAACCTGAGGATCCATGCCTTCATCCAAAACCTTTTGAATCTCTGAAACAATCTGGTCCTTTTTACCCTTAATTACACACTCTGCTATTGGGCTCACACCATCGCAGGCATTGGCAACAGATAGTCCTCCACCTGAAGCCTGAGCACCAGCTCCTGCAGAAGCAGTCGCAGCCTTAGTCTCAACAACAGGAAGCGAAGAATACTTCTCTAGAGCCCCTGCCTTATTCATAAGTGTATCTGCAGCTGCAGCGCAATACATAAGCATTTCCTGATTTGGGTTTGCAATAGCCATAGTAAGTCCCTTACTAACAGCTATAGTAAGGTATGTTGTATTAACAAACTGTCTATTAGGCATACCAAATGAAATGTTTGAAAGGCCACAAACAGTAGGAAGTCCCAATTCGTATTTACAATATTCTATTGTCTCAAAGCACTGTAAGCCTGCTGTACCCTCAGCACCTACTGTCTGTACAAGTACATCAACAACAGCATCCTCTTTTTTAAGTCCTAGCTCTACAGCATTAGTAAGAACTGTATTAATATGCTGCTTCTTTTCCTCTATATCCTTTGGAAGTCCTGCCCCTGAAAGAGGAAGTGTGATAAACATAGCTCCATATTTCTTAGCCAACTTTAGCATAGGAATCATTTTCTCTTCCTCTGCTGAAATAGAATTAATAAGAGCACGACCTGGATATATACGAAGTGCTGCCTCCATAACATCCACATGGCTAGTATCAAGGCAAAGAGGTAAATCAACCGCTGATGTAACCTCATATATACTATCAATCATCATCTGCTTTTCATCGATGCCATTCATACCCATGTTGACATCGAGAATGTTGGCGCCTCTTTCTTCCTGCTCTCTGGCAAAATCAACAACCATAGAAAGCGAACCATTCTTAAGAGTCTCCTGGAACTTTTTCTTACCAGTAGGATTAATTCTCTCGCCAATAACCATAAATGGACCATCTAAATCAATCCATGTATTTTTTCTCTCTGATGTAACTACACGAAGTGGTCTATCTATAATTTCATGAACAGGCTTGTCCTTAAGTCTAGATACAAGTGCTCTAATATGGTCTGGTGTAGAGCCACAGCATCCACCAAAAAGGGACGCTCCTGCCTCATATAATTTCTCACTAGCATCTGTAAACTCCTCTGGAGTCATCTTATATACAGTCTTACCATTTTCAAGCTCAGGAAGACCTGCATTTGGCTTTACAATGATAGGAACTGTTGCAACCTTTGCCATCTGCTGAACTAGCTCAAGCATAGCATCTGGTCCTGTACTACAGTTCATTCCCACGCAGTCAACACCCATTGATTGCAAAACAATAGTGGCTGTATCTGGAGATGTGCCGTATAGAGTCTTTCCATCAGGATTATATGTAAGAGATACAATAATAGGTAAATCACATAACTCCTTAATGGCAAGAACAGCTGCTCGGCACTCCTGAAGACTCATCATTGTCTCCACTACAAAAAGATCAACTCCCTCTAAGAGAATCGCCTCTACCTGAGCCTTATAACAGTCGACCAAATCCTCAAACATCAAATCTCCAAGAGGATAAAGCTGCTTGCCAGTCATTGAAATATCTGCAGCTACAAACTTACCCTCAGGTGCCACCTGTCTTGTAAGACGAATAAGTCCCCTATTCATTTCTACCATGTCATCTTCAAGACCATACTCAGCCAACTTAATAGGTGAAGCGGTAAATGTAGGTGCAAGGACTATATCTGAGCCAGCCTCATAATATGCCTTTTGAATCTCCTGAATTGCCCATGGATTATCAAGAATCCATTTTTCTGGACAAACTCCTGCGGGCATCCCCCTCTTTTGAAGCTCAGTTCCTGTAGCCCCATCAATAAATACCGTTCTCATTTCAAGTAACTGTCTAAAATCATTTCTCGTCATTAATACTACTCCTCAATTGCATGTCTAACATAATCCAAAAACTCTAGTGCAAGAGTCCCTGGTGTATATTCCCTATTTATCAAATATCCAAACTCAATCTGGCCACCCTCATTAAATAACTCTAATCCTGGCCCATAGCCACTTTCGTAGCTGTTAAAGGAAGCCGCGCTAAGATTAGCCAAGTGATTCTTCTCAAGCATGTAATGCATGACATAATCACTATTAGTGACAACCGATATATCCTGACTTATATCTATAAGCTCACCATCAGAGGTAGTCCATTTACCATATCTAAGATATTCATCATTCTCAGACTGAATAAACTTAAGTCCCTTCAGACTCTGAGCCTGTGGTATATTCGTATTTACCATATCCTCTGGTTGCAAGTAAACCATACCATTCATTGCCTTTAAGCTAACGAATCTAAGATTGTACTTCTTAATCATGTATTCAATCTGTGGTCGCGAATCCGGAAATACGTATATAAATCCTATTTCATCATCATCTTGACGGATTCGCTCAATTAAATTCATAGTGCTATCAGCATGAATATAAAAACAAGCATCATCACCCCTATGATTATCATAGAACTTGGAAAAACAATTTGAGAGCCAAGAGCTATGATTCATTCCAATCCTAACAACATTTTTTTGTAAATTGGAATTTTCACTCTCTAACCTGTCAAAATCAAGAACTATATGGCTAGCCTTCTGATAAAATGCTTTGCCCTTTTCTGTAAGAGATATACCTCTGCTCTCCCTCTTAAATAGAGGATACTCTAGCTCACTTTCAAGCGAAGACACCACCTTGCTTACACTTGACTGTGTTGTAAAAAGCACCTTGGCCGCCTCACTAAAAGAGCCCACATCCGCAGAGACAACAAAATATTTTAATTGCTTAATCTCCATTTATACTCTCCTACTTGATATAGATTTATATCCTCACTTTACTCTGCTAAAGATTTTAACATAATAATAAGGGCAGTCCAAGATGAACCGCCCTTAAAAATAGTGATATCAATATTTTCTAATTAAACCCTAGCGCAAGTCCTACTGCTCTAACCAGGAAAGCTACAAGCCATGCTACTGCACATTGAAAAATGACCATCTTCAGTGCGGCCTTGCGGCCAGCCTCTCTTTTTTCTGCTGCTATAGCTGCCACACATGGTGTGTAGAGCAAGCAGAAAATTAAAAATACAAACGCTGTCAGCGGAGTAATCTCTGATTGCATGCCAGACATCCCACCATAAAGTACAGTTATCATTGAAACCACACTTTCTTTTGCCAGGAATCCTGAAATCAAAGAAGTAACCATCTTCCAACTTCCGAAGCCAAGCGGGATAAATATCGGTGCAAGCACTCCGGAAAGTGCTGCTAAAATACTATCCTCAGATGACTCAACCATATGGAAATAGAAATTAAAGTTCTGTAGGAACCATACTGCTATTGTACCAAGGAAAATAACTGTAAAGGCCCTTTGTATGAAATCCTTAGCCTTATCCCACATAAGCATTAACACGCTTTTAAGTCCTGGTAGACGATAGTTTGGAAGTTCCATAACAAATGGCACCGCCTCGCCTTTAAATAAGGTGTTCTTGCTGCAAAGAGCAACAACCACAGCAACAACTATTCCAATAATATATAGGCCCACCATTACAAGGGCTGCTCTATTAGGGAAAAATGCTGCCGCAAAAAATGCATAAATTGGCATCTTGGCACTACAACTCATAAATGGAATCAAAAGCTGCGTCATTTTTCTATCTCTATCAGAAGGAAGTGTTCTTGTAGACATAATAGCAGGAACAGAACATCCAAAACCGATAAGCATTGGCACAATGCTTCGACCAGATAGACCGATTCTTCTTAAAAGCTTATCCATCACAAAGGCAACTCGTGCCATGTAGCCACTGTCCTCAAGCATTGATAGAAAGAAATAAAGTACCACAATAATAGGTACGAAGCTAAGTACAGAACCAACACCTGTAAATATGGCATCTATCACAAGAGAATGAATAGGCGCCGCCACATCACCTGCAGTAAGCAATTTATCCACTGCCTCAGTTAGCACTCCTATTCCGTCTTCCAGTAATCCCTGCAAAAATGCTCCTATAACATTGAATGTCAAATAAAAAACAAGAGCCATTATACCTATAAACGCAGGGATTGCAGTCCACTTACCGGTGAAAAATCTATCAAGATTTCTACTTCTGATATGCTCTCTACTTTCCTTTGGCTTAACAACTGTCTCTTCGCATATACGGTTTATGAATGTAAATCGCATATCAGCCATCGCTGCGGCTCTATCAAGACCACGTTCCTTTTCCATTTGAAGGACTATTTTTTCAAGGGTATCTTGCTCATTTTCATCTAGGCCCAGTGCCTTAGATACAAGCATATCCCCCTCTAAAAGCTTTGTGGCAGCAAAACGAATTGGTATATCTGCCTTTTCTGCATGATCCTCTATAAGGCTCATGACACCATGAATGGCTCTGTGAACTGCTCCATTGTGGTCTTCCTTACCACAGAAATCCGTGCGACCTGGCTTTTCATTATATTTTGCAATATGAATAGCATGGGAAACGAGCTCTGCTATACCCTCATTTTTAGCTGCAGAAATTGGAACTACAGGAATCTGTAACAAATCCTCCAGCTTATTTATAAGTACCGAACCACCATTACCAGCCATTTCATCCATCATATTGAGAGCTAAAATAGTAGGTATTTCAAGCTCTAAAAGCTGCATAGTAAGGTACAGATTTCTCTCTATATTTGTGGCATCAACAATATTAATAATAGCTGTAGGCTTTTCTTCAAGGACAAATCTACGAGAGACAATCTCCTCACTGGTATAAGGGCTCATAGAATAAATACCAGGTAAGTCCACCACCTCAGTATTAGGATGCCCCTTTATTGAACCGCTTTTTCTATCAACTGTAACTCCAGGGAAATTGCCCACGTGCTGGTTAGCCCCTGTCAGCTGATTAAAAAGTGTAGTCTTACCGCAATTCTGATTGCCTACAAGGGCAAAAGTAAGCATACCTGTGTTAACAGCCTTTGCCTTGTGCTCCACCTCATAATCATGGGTGCCTGCCTCCTCGCCAAGGGCTGGATGAGGTATTTCTTTTATTTGCTTCTCGTGGTCATGAATAGCCTCACTATCCGCACCAGATATATCCCTAATATTATCGATTTCTATTTGCTTAGCATCTGCCAGTCTGATGGTAAGCTCATATCCGGAAATACGAATTTCTATAGGGTCTCCCATTGGTGCATACTTAATCATGGACACATCTGAACCGGGGATAATGCCCATATCAAGGAAATGTTGCCTTAGGGCACCGCTTCCTCCAACTGCCTTAACCGTAGCAGTTTTGCCAATATTAAGTTTACTTAAATCCAAGTTTCGACTCCTCTAATCATAGTTAGTTATAAACGCCTCCTATTATAGCATACTAACCGTGGTTTAGGGCATAAAAAAAGCCCACACACCAATCGTTTAGGGCGTAAAAAGAGCCTCCACCAATCGTTTAGGACACAAAAAAAGCCCACACACCAGTCTAGGCAAGCGCAAGCAGGGAAGCGTCATGCCGGTCATGGGAGGGACCTACACCGGGCGGGTGGGCCCCATGGCCGAGTATGAAGGGTGCCCTGCGGGAGCATGTAAAACTAGAAGTGGGCTTTATATTTTTTATTCAGTGAAAAGTGGTGTTGAATAGTAACGGTCTCCTGAGTCTGGAAGAAGAGCTACGATTGTCTTGCCCTTATTCTCTGGCTTCTTTGCGTACTCGATAGCACCGTGAAGTGCAGCACCTGAAGAAATACCAACTGAGATACCTTCCTTCTTTGCAAGAAGCTTAGCAGCCTTAAATGCATCATCAGACTCTGCTACAAATACTTCATCATAAATCTTTGTATTAAGTACATCTGGAACGAAACCAGCACCGATACCCTGAATCTTGTGAGCGCCAGCCTTGCCTTCTGAAAGAACTGGAGAATCCTTTGGCTCAAGTGCTACTACCTTAACGTTAGGATTCTGGCTCTTTAAGTACTCGCCAACACCTGTTACAGTACCGCCTGTACCTACACCTGCGATGAAAAGATCAACCTGTCCATCTGTATCCTTCCAGATTTCTGGACCAGTTGTGCTGCGATGAGCAGCTGAGTTTGCAGGGTTAACGAACTGACCTGGGATGAAGCTGCCTTCGATTTCAGCAGCAAGCTCCTCAGCCTTTGCGATAGCGCCCTTCATACCCTTTGAGCCCTCTGTGAGAACGATTTCTGCACCGTAAGCCTTAAGAATATTTCTACGCTCTACTGACATTGTCTCAGGCATTGTAAGGATAGCTCTGTATCCCTTTGCTGCTGCGATAGCTGCAAGACCGATACCTGTGTTACCTGATGTAGGCTCGATGATAACTGAACCCTCCTTGAGCTGGCCCTTCTGCTCAGCATCCTCGATCATAGCAAGTGCTACTCTATCCTTTACTGAACCTGCTGGATTGAAGTACTCAAGCTTAACTAAAACCTTTGCCTCAAGGCCAAGTTCCTTCTCAATATTTGTCACCTCTACAAGTGGTGTGTTGCCGATGAGCTCTGATGCGCTCTTGTAAATGTTTGCCATAACATAACCTCCGTGTAAAAAAACTATTTTTAGTATACAACTTAATGTGTTTATCCGCTATTTAAATTAAACGGCCTTTGTATTTGAATTTGAATCTGTACCTACGCTGCTAACACCATCGATGGCTGCAAAGCCCTTCTCAAGATCCTCGATGATATCATCAATATGCTCTGTACCAATTGAAAGTCTGATTGTAGACTGTGTAATACCCTGATCTAAAAGCTCTTCCTCTGTAAGCTGAGAATGAGTAGTTGTTGCAGGATGAATAACAAGGCTCTTAACGTCTGCTACATTTGCAAGGATTGAGAAAATCTCAAGATTGTCAATAAACTTGTATGCTGCTTCCTTGCCGCCCTTGATTTCGAATGTGAAGATACTACCACCATTCTTAGGGAAGTACTTCTTATAAAGCTCGTGATCTGGATGATCCTCAAGTGATGGATGATTTACCTTAGCAACCTTTGGATGATTCTTAAGGAACTCAACAACCTTTGCTGTATTCTCTGCATGTCTGTCGAGACGAAGTGGAAGTGTCTCGATTCCCTGAAGAAGAAGGAATGCATTAAATGGAGAAATTGTAGCTCCTGTATCACGAAGAAGGATTGCTCTGATATATGTTACAAATGCAGCTGGTGCTGTAGCATCTGCAAATGAAATACCATGATAGCTTGGATTTGGCTCTGCGATTGCAGGGAACTTTCCGCTCTTCTTCCAATCATATGTACCAGCCTCAACGATAACGCCACCAAGTGTTGTTCCGTGACCACCAAAGAACTTTGTTGCTGAGTGAACTACGATGTCTGCACCGTGCTCGATTGGACGTACCCAGTAAGCTGCGCCAAATGTGTTATCAACAACAAGTGGAAGGTCATGGCGATGAGCGATTTCTGCAAGTGCATCAATATCAGGAATATCTGAATTTGGATTTCCAAGTGTCTCAATGTAGATTGCCTTTGTGTCTTCCTTAATAGCATCCTCAACTTCCTTAAGGTTGTGAGCATCTACGAATGTAGCTGATACTCCATACTGTGGAAGTGTGTGAGCCAAGAGGTTGTAGCTGCCACCATAGATTGTCTTCTGTGCTACGATGTGTCCGCCGCCTGCAGCAAGTGCCTCGATTGTATATGTGATAGCTGCTGCTCCAGATGCAACTGCAAGTGCTGCTGTACCACCTTCGATTGCTGCAACTCTCTCTTCTAAAACACCCTGTGTTGAATTAGTAAGTCTTCCGTAAATGTTACCTGCATCTGCAAGTCCAAATCTATCAGCTGCATGCTGTGAATTTCTAAATACGTATGAAGTTGTCTGGTAAATAGGTACTGCTCTTGCATCAGATGCTGGATCTGGATTTTCCTGTCCTACGTGAAGTGCTAATGTTTCAAATCTATAATTGCTCATAATATTTTCTCCTTTTCAAATCAATCAATTTTTATTTTCTTTTTATTAACAACATCGACTACAGCAACAAAACTGCATTCGCTCTACTCTAAAATTATGTCTTACAAAATCAATTAATAACTGCTTCATTTGTACTGCCTGCCTTTCTTTTTGTTTGCTTTTGTTTTATGTTGATGTAATCATAAACGTTATTACCTACTAGGTCAATAGGTTTAACGATAACAAAAAACTATAGCCGGCTATCAATAGAATTTATAACCAGCTATAGTTCTTATAAATCCTTATTTAACAATTGTTCTTAACACCTACAAATTGTTATTTAGAAAGCTCAACATAAAGTGCTGCATCTGCGCTTTCCATATAAGGTGCTGTCCAGAAAACAAACACAATACCACATGTAATTAAACCTAAGAAAATCCAACCAATAAATGATAAATCAAGTAGAAATGCTTTCCATTTATGGCCATTCATCATCTCACGAGATTTTGTAATAACCTCTGTTGCAGAAAGTTCTGGATTATCCTTTACAATATATGGAACCATTCTGTAAGAGTACATCTTGATGATTCCAGGAATTAAGAATAACAATGACCATAGGCACAAGAATATATCTCTCAATAAAAGAGTGACAAAAACACGTCCGTAATCCCCAAAGCCTTCACCAATAATTCCTAGCTCAGCCTGACCATCTTCTACATTCTTTTTAAAGAATCTATAGCATCCAACTTGAAGTGGATTCTTAATAAAAATCTGGATTAAGAAACCTATTAAAAGAACAAGCCCTATTAATCCTGCGAAAAATGCAATAATCGCCCTCAATTCCTCAGCGGATAATCCATAAATAAATGCTGTAGCAACTTCTTTAGGATCATACTCGCTTCTTTCCCTTATAGAGTAAGTTGCTGCCCCTGATACAGCACCTAGAATCAATGCTACTAAAACACATTTCCAATAGTTAGCCTTAAAGGCTGCCTTTCCTATACTTTTAACTTCCCCAATAGTCCACATAACAGGTCTCCTTTCAAAGCAATAATATTTCGTTATAGAAATATCACATATCATCTTTCACTGGTAATAATTATAACCCATCAGCGTCGTATCACGTATTAATTCACATTTCTTTTACAAAATTCACTGATTTTTCACTAATCCCAGCCAAGAGCCTTTCGTTTTTCCTTCATATCAGCAACAATTTGCTTTGCAAGAGCTACTGGATCCGTATTTACGTTCATAGTAGAACCTAATAATTCCTTTGTTCCATGCTTTAAGAACTCGATTACATTTTGAGAACCATATATTGGCGCCTCAACACAATGATAAGAATTTATACCATTAAGTCTAAATCCAAGTGCCGCATCTATACCCTTTTCATTGCCCCATTCTGGAGAGGAGAATGCAAATGGAAGCTCATATAAATCTTTCTTAAGCTCACCTGCAATTCCTGCAAAAATTCCAGTAGAACGAGTATTATCGATACATTCTCCCACATGCCATACTGGTGGCAAATCAGGCTCTAAGAACTCTCTTAGAGATTCCCCTGCTTTTTCCTTTCCAGAAATAGCACAATAGCCAAGCTTCATAAGAGGGAATGACGCACATCCATTTGTTATGATAAGCACATTATTCTTGAGAAGCTCATCAGCTACATCTACAATACACTTTTCATATAGTACCTTTGGATTGTTACATCCAACCATATTTACAACACCAAGAATCTGTCCCGACTTGATAGCCTCAGCAAGGGGCTTCATGCTGCCAAATCTCTTGTGAATATATTCAACTGAAAATCCTACTTCAGCCTCTACTTCAAATGGAGGGATAAATACAGGGATGCCCTTTCTCTCCTCAAAGCTTTCAATAGCGCGGCGAACAATTCTCTCTGCAAGTGACTTAGTCTCAGAAAGATTGCTATGATGATGATCGTATTCAAATCTCTCTGCACCAGGAAGTCTTGCTGATTCACTTGTAGTAATAACTGCAGTCTTAAAGCACTTTGCCACATCCATAATAGATGGGAAAACATCCTGCACATCTGCCACCCAAAGGTCAAGAGCACCTGTTCCAAGAACAAGCTCTGCAGATACCGCATTAGAAAGAGGAATAACACCACTATCTCTATACATAGCTGAAAGTCCTGAACAGCAAATGCCGTAAAAACGAATTCCCTTTGCCCCCTTTGACTTAGCAAGCTCAATTAAATCTTCACGCTTTCCAGCCTTTACAATCTCACTTACAAGAAGTGGCAAATGACCATGAACAGCTATATTTACATAGCCCTTCTTGAGAGCTCCTATATTGACCTTTGATGTTACTCTATCTCCAACACCAAAAAGTGAGTCTGTAGCAATTGATGCACCAACAACACCTGAGAATGTAAATGCAAGTCCACAACGCAAAAATTGCTGCATGATACTCTTCCAGTCTCCGTCAGTGGCGCAGCCTGATTTATGATAAGCTTCAAAGACTTCGTGGTAAGCACTGATAGGTAAAATATCAAGGTCCTTCCACACCTTTTTTCTCTCAGGCAATGCGCAGGCCTCTATAGTCTTATATTTAGCTGGGACTGTTCTAGACAAATCCTCTAAAAGTGCATCTGCCAAATCCTTTGCCACATTTTTAATCTGTCTATTCTTTTGCCTGATACCAAAGGCCTCAGCTGTAGCTCTGATTTTCTGCTCACCTAAAATTGGCACATCAAGCTCACCCTCTGCTGCCTTTTTAAGTGCAAGCATTACCTCTCTAGCATGCATACCATGCTGAGCTGCACCTGCCGCAGCAGAACGAAGAAGATTTCTTGCAACGATTAAGTCCGCGTCAGCACCGCACACACCCTTAGAAGCCTTTGGAGTAATACGGCATGGGCCCATATTACAAATTTTGCAGCAAGTACCACAAAGACCAAAGTTACACTGTGGTTTTTGTGCATCGAATCTATCAAAGGCAGTATCAATTCCTAACTGCTCCATTCTTAGAAGCATCTCTCTTACTGCAGGGTCTGGTGTCTGCTCGATAACATCCTGCTTAGATGGGAATGTCTTTCTGTATTCCTGCACAGCATTCATATAATCCTTTGTAAAATCAGCAGGATCGCTTTCTCCACCATGGTCGCTTGCTTTAAGTGTGACAGTTGGAATACCGTGCGCATCAAAACCAATTAAATTTCTGTGAGAATGGATATGGTCCACCCCATGCTTATGAGAATGATTATGTTCATGTGAATGGTCGTGTTCATGTGAATGATTGTGACAGTGTTCTTTTGAATTTGTTTCGCTCATTTTTCTATCTCCCTTTACTAAACTAAAAACTATTAGATTGTGTATTCAATATTGTCTTCCATCTTCATGTTAAGTAAATCAAAAATCTTATCTCTAACAAGAAGAAAATCTCCACTTGTTCTATCTCTGAAATGATGAAGTGGCACAGTCAAAACACCCTTTACTTTGCCAGGATTAGGTGTCATAACTACAACTCTATCAGCAAGATATACTGCCTCTTCAATATCATGGGTAACAAAAATAATTGTCTTCTTTTCGCTTTTGCATATATCCAAAATATCATCCTGAAGCTTCATTCGAGTGATTGCATCCAACGCTCCAAAAGGCTCATCCATGAAAATGATATCTGGCTCAACCGCAAGGGCTCTTGCAATGGCAACACGCTGCTTCATTCCACCTGACAACTGTCTCGGAAAACTATTTGCAAAATCCTCAAGCTTTACAAGCTTTAAATATTTAAGAGCTATCTCTCTTCTTGTTTTCTTATCAATTCCCTTTGACTCAAGTCCAAGTTCTATATTTTTAATAACTGTTCTCCATGGCAATAGGCCATAGTTTTGGAAAATTGTGACGTTCTTTGGGCTAGGCGATGTGACATCCACACCATCAATCTGTACCTTACCTTGATTAGCAAGATCAAATCCTGCAATGGCATTTAAAAGTGTACTTTTACCACATCCAGAAGGTCCTAAAAGGCAAATGAACTCGCCCTTTTCAATATCAAGATTTACACCTGAAAGAGCTGTAAACTCCTGTCCATTTTCCGTAAATGTCTTACCTGCATTTTCAATATGAATATATGACATTAGTTTTCACCTCCCCACGCTCTAAGAATTCTCTTTTCCAAAAGTCCAATCAAAAAGTCTAATAATAATCCAATCAGTCCAATAACTAGAATTGTTGCAAGCAAAATATCTGCCCTAACATTATTTCTCGCATCGATAATCTGATATCCAAGTCCCGACTGGGCTCCTACCATCTCACCAGCTACAAGAAAAATCCATGCACTTCCTAGGGCTAGATGAATTGAATTTGCAATCTGCGGAAATGCAGCAGGAAGAATAACCTTCCACATAAGTTTTGGCTGCTTTATTCCAAAATTCTCAGATACTCTAAAATAGATATCATCTATCTTCATTACAGCTGATACAGTAGAAAGTAATACTGGGAAAAATGCTGCAATAAAAATAATCACTATAGCTGGCAAATCGCCAATACCAAACAGCAGAACTACAAATGGCATCCATGCTGTTGGAGAAATAGGTCTAAGCAACTGAAGTGTTGGATTAACATAATTGAAAACCTTTGGAAGACTTCCAAGAATAAGCCCAAGAACTACAGCAATAATTACAGACAATCCATAACCAATTATGAATCTTCCCATACTTGTAAGTATTGATTCAAAAAGCTGACCTGATGTAATCATCTCTATTAAGGCCGAAAATGCCATAAATGGTGATGGAAACAAGGCATCACTGTAATCACTAACTAAAAACAATACCTGCCAAATTCCTATTAATATTAGAATGGATACTATTACATATCTAACTGAAAGAATCTTTTTCATTTTTATTCTCCCTTACCTTTGAATCTTCTAGAAATCACTTAATACAAAATCTTCGTAAGCTGGTGGATTATCGCTCAATCCATATTTCTTAACCTTTTCAACAAGTGAATCATATACTTCCTCTGTTATCTCAAGGTCATCATAAGAAATCCACTGAAGTGAAATATCAAGAACATCATCCTTCTGATTTAAATACTCTTTTGCAACTGCCTTGGCCTCTTCCTCAGTGAGAGCATTTCCAGCTGCCTTGTACTGCTCTACGTATTCCTTGGCTGCTTCTGGTCTCTCATCTATAAACTTGTCAGTGAGGACAAGTGCGCAGCATGCACTATCTTCCCAAAGTTCATTTGATTCATATAAAACCTTGCCAGCTCCAATTGATACGCCCATAGCGCCAAATGGTTCTGCAACGCAATATCCATCAATTGTTCCTGCAGCAAGTGCTGAAGGCATCTCTGTAGGAGCGAGCTCCACTACATTGATATCATCTATGGTTAAGCCATTTTCCTCTAAGGCTAGATTAACCAAAATATTGTGTGATGACTGTCTGTGAGGGATTGCAATTGTGCGTCCCTTTAAATCAGCACCATCTTTTACATCATTCGAAACAACAATTACATTGCCATCCTTATGTCCAAGTGCAACTGCCTTAATTCCAACGCCCTCTGACTTTGATTTCATAGCAAGCTCGATAAGTACTGATGCACCGTCTACCTGACCTGAATTAAGGGCATCTAAAAGCTCTGGCCAAGAACCATATTTAACAAGCTCTACCTGAATGTTTCCATCTGTGCTAGCTTCAAGTTCCTTAGCTTCCTCAAGAGCAGCAAGTGAATGAGTAATTGGAAGATAAGCAATCTTCACAGTCTCTTTTGATTCACTGGCTTTGGCCTTGCCACAGCCAACAAGTAAAAATGTTGATAAAACTAGCAATGTTAATAGTAAGTATTTTTTCATATTTCTTATCCTCCGTATTTACGTTATTAATCTTCCTCTCACCTACTAGGTTGATAGGATTTTAGCAAAACAAAAGAACTAGGTCAATAAACCTAGTTCCCACATTTAATGATAGCACGTTATCAACTAAATTTATAGCTAACACATATACGAATTAAATATACATTCAACTATTCCTTCATAAGAAGAAATATCAGCCTCTGCAGCCACCTCAAATCCTAGCTCTCTTATTGTTCTAGAACATGCTGGTCCTATTGAAATAACATCCTTCGGAAGAAAATTTCCAAAATTTTTTACAGCAAATCTTACATTACTTCCGCTTGTGAATATTGAGGCATCACAATTTTGGATTTCAGATAGATAGTTTTCATCCCTATCGCACTCAACCTCTACATTCTCATAGCAGACAATTTTAGTTATCACATGCTCCTTTGAAACTGTATTTTCAAAATCCTCAGATGTGTTATTTTGACAGAGCCAATAAATGCTAGCACCTGGCTCCATTACCTGATTTAGCTTTAATGCTAAATCCTTACCATTTTGAACCTCAGAAATCACGTCAGCTTTTATACCAAATTCCATAAGAGTGTTGGCGGTCTTCTTTCCAATACATGCAAATCTATAGCCGGCCAAAGACCTAACATCAAGACCTACATTCTCATACCAATTCCAGAAAAATGACTTCACTCCATTTGGAGTGGTAAACACCACATAGTCCCCAAGCTTCGCATCTGAAATAAAACTCAAATCACATTTGATTGGCTCAATCGCTCCTGCCTTTGCAGTGATCACATCTGCTCCATATGAAATCAGCCTCTCCTTAAGTTCATTAGGTCGACTCTGCTGTCTTCCACCTAGAATACTGTATTCAAATCTATCGATAACTGGAAGGAAAAACTTTTTACCAAATAAAGGTCTCTTCTCAAAAAAACTAAGGTCATTAGAAAGTGTAACCACTTTTCCAACAACTATAATCGCAGGAGATAAAAGGCCAGCCTCCTTGACCTGATTTTCAATTGTAGAAAGAATTCCAACAACCTTCTTTTGATGATTTGTGGTGCCACTTGAAATTACAGCTGCAGGAGTATCCTCTGCTCTTCCAGCTGCTATTAGACCTCTTGCAATATCTCCTACATGAGCAAGTCCCATGAGAAATACGTATGTGATGTCCTCATCAAGTAGCTGGCTATAATCTATATCAGATATCCTGTCCTTTTTACTGTGTGCAGTAATAACCTGAAATCCCTTAGAAAGCCCTCTGTGAGTAATTGGAATACCAGCACTTGAAAGAGCCGCTATAGATGAACTAATACCTGGAACCACCTCTACTTCTACATTTCTAACCTGAAGAAAAAGAGCCTCTTCTCCTCCACGACCAAAAACATAAGGATCTCCACCCTTCAATCTAACAACAAGCTTATGCTTTTTAGCATTGTCGTAAAGCAACTGATTTATCTCATCCTGTGGAACTGTATGACAGTGGTTGGCCTTTCCCACATAAATCTTTTCACAATCCAGGGGTACAAGCTCAAGAAAATCACTATTTAAAAGCCTATCGTATACAATGCAATCTGCCTGCTTTAGATATTCATATCCCTTTAATGTAAGAAGCCCTTTTTCACCTGGACCGGCACCAACAAGTACCACCTTACCTAATTCATTCATCTATTAATTCTCCAGTTGCTTTCTTATTTCTTTAATAGCCAATTCAATCAAGCTATCATCCGCCTCGGTTCCATCTACAGAAACCTTTGCAAGCTTAGTTCCATTTTCATCACCAAACAGTGCCTTTAGGTTATAGCCTGTATCTGTCTTTGAAGCAAAAGCTCCTATAGGCAAATGACAATCACCATCTATCTTTTGTAAAAAACCTCGCTCTAAATATGCTATGCTGTCTGACTCTTCACTTGAAAGAGAGTTGACCATCTCAAGCAGCTTGGTATTTGACTCATTAAGCTCAAGAGCCAAAGTACCCTGAGCTGGGGATGGAATCATCTCATCTATATCAAAGAAATAATAATTGTCATTTTCAATGTGAAGCCTCTTAAGGCCTGCAGCAGCAAGAACTATTCCGTCCAACTCTGTCCCATCTGCTAGTCCTTCATGAAGCTTTTTTATTCTAGTATCGATGTTGCCTCTTATTGGGAAAATGTGAAGGTCAGGACGAAGTGCAAGAAGCTGAAAGCTTCGTCTCTTGCTTCCTGTGGCTACATTGGCTCCTTCTGGCAAGTCAGATAATTTATTACCATTTTTCAATATCAAAACATCTCTTGGGTCTTCTCTCAGCCATGCCTTAGCAAAAATAAGCCCCTTAGGCTGTTCTGATGGCATGTCTTTCATAGAATGAACCGCAAGCTGTATCTCATCAGCAAGGAGTGCTCTTTCTATCTCATCAACAAAAAGCCCCTTAGAGCCAATTTGATCTAGCGGTCTAACTTGATCTATATCACCAGTAGTTTTAATGATAACTACCTCATATTCATTTTCAGGAAAAGCCTGCCTTAATCTATCAATTACATAATTGGTCTGAGCCAGTGCAAGCTTTGAACCTCGAGTTCCTACTTTTATTTTCATAGCAAAATATCCTTTTTAAGAATTTTCTCTCTTAAAATTATCATATCCAAAAGTATTATAAAAGCCTTTTAACTTTTATCAAAAAATTAAAAGGCTTTTTACTCTTTAATAAAAATAATCTTGAGAAATAATTCTTAAATCTTCCTTTTCATAGATGCCATTTTCCACATGGTAACTATTAAGAACTGGATTTTCTGCCATAAGAGATAAAATCATATAGCTCGCCTTGGAATCAAAGGAAAGTCTGATATCCTCCTCTGATGGCCTTGATGGAGATTCTGGATGAGAATGCCAATTTCCAAGAGGCTTAAGGCCATTTGCTCGCATGTCCTTGATGGCCTGCATCTGGTCCTTGGGATCTAGAGTAAAATGGTCCTGAGCGTGGTCAATGTTTTCAAGAAAATATACCTTTTTTATAAGTCTAGTTCCATCCTCTTCTTCCTCTCCTGCAATGAGTCCACATGCCTCTTCAGGAAGATGCTCCCTAGCGTATTTAACTATATCATCGTATATACGATAATCTAATCTTATTATTCTCATTATTGATTTTCCTTTGTCTCAAAGCGGCCTGCTGTCTCCTCGCAAACCTCCTGCTCATAATCGATAAGTTCTGTAATTGTAGGATGGCTACCGCACACTGGACATTTGCTTGTGTCAGAAGGAAGCTTAACCTTTCTAAACTCCTGATTTACAGCATCATAAGTAAGAAGATGACCTGTGAGAAGCTTTCCAACTCCTACAATATATTTAACTGCCTCCATTGCCTGAAGTGAACCGATAACACCACCCATGGCACCGATTACACCTGCCTGCTTACATGTTGGCACTGCATCCTTTGGTGGTGGGTTCTTAAATACACATCTGTAGCATGGTCCCTCTCCTGGCACGTATGTCATGAGCTGACCCTTGAATCTGATAATACCAGCATGTGAAAATGGCTTCTTCTCCATTACACAAGCATCATTAATCAAAAACTTTGCTGGGAAATTATCAGTTCCATCAATTACAAAATCGTATTCACGAATTAACTCTCTAATATTTGTTGAATCTACAAACATGTGATAAGTCTTAACTTCCACATCTGGATTCATTGCATTCATAGTTTCCTTTGCTGATTTTACCTTTGGTTTTCCAATATCAGCTGTGCTATGAATAATCTGACGCTGAAGATTTGATAAATCAACCTCATCAGCATCAACGATACCTATTGTACCTACACCTGCCGCAGCTAAATACATAGCTGCTGGAGCTCCAAGTCCGCCGGCTCCAATAATAAGAACCTTAGCATTTAAAAGCTTCTTCTGGCCCTTTGCTCCAACTTCCTTAAGAATAATGTGGCGGCTGTAGCGTTCTATCTGCTGATCTGTCATTGCCATTACTGTCCGCCTCCCATGAAATAAAGGAATTCTACTGAGTCGCCTTCCTTAAGAACAGTTTTATCTTTGTTCTCTGTCTCAATGAATTCGTCGTTGATAGAAACTGTTACATACTGTGGTGTCTCAACATTTTCAAGTTCAATAAGCTCTGGAAGTGTTAAGCCATCTTTGTATTCTTTCTTTTCTCCTGCAACTGTGATTGTCATTTTCTAATCCTCCCTGTTAAATATTTGAATCAATCCAATCGGATAAATCATCGTAATCCTTGGCGCCAATTTGCTTATCAATATCCTTACCACCCTTGAATAGCACAAGTGTAGGATTTGAAAGTATGTTAAACTCTTTGGCCAGATCACCCTCATAGTTAGTATTTACTTTATAAATGTTTAGCTTGCCTTCATAATCTTCTTCAAGCTCACACAACACTGGCGCAAGCTTTTTGCAAGCTACACAAGAATCAGAATAGAAATCTACCAATACTGGGATTTCGCTATCCAAAACTTTTGACTTGAAATCATCTGCATAAATTCTAGCGGCCATATTACTCCTCCACTTTTCTTACATACAATGTGTATGTTCCATCTCCATTGTCATCTAACTTAAGCACCTGATGACCATCCTCTTTGAATGAACGAGGAACATTCTGCACTGGCTCACCATCATTTAGGCGAATAGCAAGAACCTGTCCGTCATCAAGCTCCTCGATTGCCACCTTTGCAGTAACAAAGGTCAAAGGGCAAACCTTATCAGTAATATCAATACTCTCATCAAACTCTAAAATCTCTGCCATATTAATCCTCCTCTAGCTGATTACGGTTACAAGCCTTAAACTCTCCCAGACTCAGCATAAAAAGCTTCCCTTGGGAGAGCTAAGAGCTTGTTACCTATCAGCTCATCTAAATTTTTATTTATCCTTGATATGCCTTTTCAAGTCTCTTAAGTAGGTCATCTACACCAAGACGTGTAAGTGTTGCTCTAAAGCGCTCGCTTGGATTAGCATTTTCTTCAAAGTAATCAATAGCTGCATCAGTAACTCTGAAAAGAGTCTCCTTATCACGAAGGATTGGAAGATACTCCTCAGCCTTATAAATCTTATTTCCAAAGGTTCCACCAAAGGATACGATATATCCCGGTGTGCCTTCCCAAGCATCTGTAGGACAGCTCTTTACGCATCTAGCACAGTTGTTGCACTTCGCATTGTCGATAATAACTTTTCCATCTTCCATCTTAAGAGCATTTTCTCGACAGGCCTTTACGCATACACCACATGAAATACATGCATCTTCCTTGTATTCAACTGTCATGCCACCTTTGATTCCCACATCATTTTCTTCTGCCTTAAGACAGTTGTTCTGACAACCTGTAACGCCAAACTTAAACTTGTGTGGAAGCTGTCTACCAAAATATCTGTCATTTAATTCCTTTGCCAAAGTATATGTATCTATACATCCTGAAGGACATATTTCTGAGCCCTGACAGGCTGTAATTGTTCTAACTCTAGGACCGCAGACACCAGTGTAAACACCGCCTTCTTCAAGCTCCTTTTTTACTTGCTCCAAGTCATTGACATGTATAAATGGAATCTCAATACCTTGACGAGATGTCATATGGATATATCCATGTCCATATTTCTCTGCAACCTCAGCCACAACCTTAATCTGATTTGCATCAAGATTGCCACCTACTACAGCAAGTCTAAGTGAACCATAGCCTTTCTGTACCTGACTCATAAATCCGCCAGCTTTAAGAGCCTTGTAATCAATTTTTTCTGCCATCTTATACTCCTTTACATTGCTGGTTAAACCAGCTGAATAAAAAATTAATTTATTGCCTGCTTGAAATCAGCAATCAAATCTTCTATATCCTCAATACCTACGGAAATACGTATCAAGTCATCATATACTCCGGAATCTTCAAGCTCTTTTTCAGTGCTATGAAGAGAAATGGTTGATGATGGATGTACCACCAGAGTCTTTGTATCTCCAATATTCGAAAGAATATATGGTATTTGAAGCTTATTCATTATTTCAAATGCTCGTTCCTTTGAACCAACGCGAATGGTAAGTATTCCACCGTATCCATTTTTCAAAACCCTTTTTGCTACATCATGCCAATCACTTGATTCAAGTCCAGGATAATTGACTTTAATATCCTTATAGTTCTCTTCAAACCATTTAGCCAATTGATATGCATTATCAGATTGTCTATCCATTCGAAGTCCCAGCGTCTCAAGGCCTATAATATTAAGATATGCATTAAGAGGTGATAAACAAACACCTACATTTCTGTACAAACCATTTCTAAGCTTACTTACAAAGGCAAACTTTCCAAACTTAAGATACTCTCCCAGCACTGGATATCTGTCCTTGGTCCACTTGAAATTGCCACTATCTGTTAGAATGCCGCTTATTGAATTACTGCTGCCATTTATATATTTAGAAGAAGAATTGACTACAATGTCTGCTCCATGCTCTATTGCTTTTACCAAATAAGGTGTTGCTGTTGTGTTATCAAGAACTAACGGAACACCATGGCTATGGGCAATCTCTGCCAGCTTATCAATATCAGTTACGTCCAAACAGGGATTCCCGATGGTCTCTGCAAATACCACCTTGGTTTTATCCGTAAATGCGTTTTCAATCTCATCCCAATCATTGTTTTTTACATATATTGTCTTTATTCCAAAGGCCTCTATATCTCTAAACAAATCAATGGAACCACCGTACAAACTGGCACTTGAGATAATCTCATCTCCAGCCTGCAAAATATTTAAAAGAGCCATTGATATGGCAGCCATTCCGCTGGCGCAAGCCACAGATGCAAGACCACCTTCTAATTTATTGATTCGCTCTTCAAAAGCTGAAACCGTTGGGTTCGCAACTCGTGTATAACAAAACCCCATCTTTCTTCCGCCAAAAATACCTGCCAAGTCCTCAGAGGTTTCTTGTTCAAAAGCACTGCTTTGATATATAGGTGGCAATGTTGCACCTTTGGAGTCTTTGATTTTTCCTGCATGTAAAAGATCTGTGTTGAATCCCACCCATGTCACCTCTTTTCCTTTGAACTATTTACCTATTGGGTTAGTAGGATATTATCAAAACATAGTTGCCCGGTCAATAAATGTAGCTCCTACAATAAATGATAGCCAGCTATAAACTAAATTTATAACTGGCCATTTTCTAGATATAATCTCCTAAAATTGCCGTATCTCCGTGGATTGAAGATGCTCTGTAGATAAATGAAGCCACCTCTTCAACTGTCATATTCTTATCAAACCAGTTTGAATAATAGCCTCTTGTGGTATCAAATACAGATGTATCTATACTGCTGTTAGCTGCAAAAAGAACTAAAATTCCTGCATCATTAAGATGTCTGATTACACCCTTAACCCCATGAGAACTATCTGGCGCGTACAAATATGTATGGCGTCCCTGATTAGATAATTCTCTTTCAACCTTTTTGACAAACTCTAAATCAAATCCATCTTCAGAAAGAGGAATTTCCACAGTGATAGCTCTCTGGCCCTTCCACTGACTTCTAGTCTCTCTGTCGATTTCTGTAACTGTATTGGCATTATCTGACTTATATAGCTGTGTAACCACACCACAGGCAGATGTCATATTAGAAACTCTATCAATGAGGATAAGCTCACCTAGAGTCCTATGCTTTTTAAATACATCAATTACAATACTGTCCGCTAGCTTCAGCTCACATACGGCAATCTCGTTTTTATTTAAAGAATTGACCTCTCTCTTTTCACCAGTATTTACATCTATAGCATATCTAATGCTTGTCACTACACCTGGAATAAGCTTTGTGCCAAGCTTTACAAAGAAGTTCTTGCCAAGCTCCAGCCTCTCATCATCCATCCATAGAAGTGTTACTTCAAATGATGTGGCAACCTGAAGGGATGTATCCTTTGTAAGGACACAGCCTCTTGATACATCAACCTCTCTATCAAGCTGGATGGTAACAGGCTGACCTATAGCTGCCTCATCTACTGTCTTATTTAAAAGATGAATACTTTTTACATTGGCCTTTTCGTTGCTAGGTAAAACAGTGATTTCATCTCCCACATTTACACTGCCAGCTTCAATCTGTCCCTGAAATCCTCTAAATGTATGATTTGGACGGCACACTCTCTGTACAGGTAGGTAAAAACCTTCTTCTTTTTCTTCATCGATAGGAACTGTCTCAAGATAGTCTAAAAGTACAGGACCCTCATACCAAGGAATATTGTTTGAAGCCTCTGTCACATTGTCACCCTCTGTAGCAGAAACAGGGATTACCACAACATTAGGAAGGCTCAGCTCATCTACAAGCTCATTAATCTGATCTGTAATCTCATCAAATCGCTCCTTGCTGTATCTAACCAAATCCATTTTATTTACCGCAAATACGAAGTGCTTGATACCCATTAGTGAACAGATTCTGGCATGGCGTTTTGTCTGCACAAGCACTCCCTGCTTTGCATCAATAAGAATAATTGCAAGGTCTGCAAATGATGCTCCTACCGCCATGTTTCTTGTGTACTCTTCATGGCCTGGTGTATCAGCAACAATAAAGCTTCGCTTATCAGTTGTAAAATATCTATATGCCACGTCAATTGTGATGCCCTGCTCACGCTCTGCCATAAGACCATCAAGCAAAAGTGAATAGTCAATTTTACCTTCGCGGCTTCCTACTTTTGAATCAAGTTCAAGGGCCTTCTCCTGATCCGCATATAAAAGCTTAGAATCATATAAAATATGACCGATAAGTGTTGATTTTCCATCATCAACACTACCGCAAGTAATAAATTTAAGTAATTGCATTTAGAAATAGCCCTCCCTTTTTCTTCTTTCCATTGAGCCTGCTGCCTCGTTGTCAATTACACGGGTAGTACGCTCACTTGAGATGGCACTTAATGTCTCATCGATAATCTCATCAAGTGTGTCTGCATCAGATTCAACGCCACCAGTAAGGGGATAACATCCAAGTGTTCTAAATCTCACCTTTTTATTTACAATTTCCTCACCTGGTAAAAGTCTATCCTTCAATCTGTCATCATCTACCATGATGATGTTGCCATCCCTGTAAATAACAGGGCGTTCCTTTGCAAAATAAAGGGAAGGAATCTCTATATTTTCTCTTTTGATATACTGCCAAATATCTTTCTCAGTCCAGTTTGAAAGTGGGAAAACTCTTACCTCTTCGCCCTTAAATAGCTTTGTGTTGTAGAGCTTCCACATTTCTGGACGCTGATTTTTGGGATCCCAAGCATGCTCAGTATTTCTAAATGAGAAGATTCTCTCCTTGGCTCTGGATTTCTCCTCGTCTCGACGTCCACCGCCGAAAGCTGCAGTAAATCCGTATTTATCAAGAGCCTGTTTAAGAGCTTGAGTCTTCATAATATCCGTATATGCGCTACCATGGTCGAAAGGATTAATACCAGCCTTTACACCTTCTTCGTTAATGTATTCAAGCATATTAAGACCATATTTTTCTGCTACATGGTCTCTGAACTCAATCATTTCTCTAAATTTCCATGTTGTGTTTACATGCAAAAATGGAAATGGTGGCTTTTCAGGATAGAATGCCTTAAGAGCCAAATGAAGCATAACCGAACTGTCTTTGCCAATTGAGTAAAGCATAACTGGCTTTTCACATTCAGCCGCAACTTCCCTTATGATATAAATTGCTTCTGCTTCTAGTTTGTCTAAATGTGTCAAATTGCTCATGTTAATCCTCTCTTTAATACTTATTTGATTCAAGGGAATTGATGTCTATTGTCCTTATTTCTTTTTCCCCTGAAGAAAAAATCCAATGCTTTATTGGCCCCTCTTCCTTGAAGGTAAGAATTGTACCACGTCCACCCACATCTGCACCAAGGAAAAACTCAATAGCCTGTGCCTTGCATTCCTTAAGACATGATGTGCAACCCCAGCAGTCTCTCTCCCTTTTTATAAAAGCTTTTTTATTATCTAGCTTTATTAGATTTCCAGGACATGCCTCTATACATTTCCTACAGCCAATACATTTATCCTGATTTATTTTGATACTCAAAGAACCACACCTCCTGCATAGTTAATACTGTTATCCTCATTAAAGGTAAACTTAAGTGGCTTGTATTCATCTACCACAAGAGGTCGTTTTATGATTTTAATTCCGTCAGCTTCTTTAATCGAATTAATATATAGCCTGTAGTTATCGTCTTCATTTTCATGAGTCATATTTTCTGCAAAGCTATGCCATCTTGTCTCTTTTCTGGCATGCAAATGCTCAATCAAAGATAAGCATACAATCAGCCTGTCCCTTAATTCGTATATCTGAAGTAGCTCATCGGAATCATTTGCTCTAAGCTTTTCAAATACTTCAAAGAGACCTAGGATAAGCTTTCTTGCTATGACAAGACCTGTGTCATTGAACTGATAATGCTTTGATATACCTCCTGCATATTCATCCATTATCTTTTGCATAGCTTCCTCAACCTGCTCGATTGAGATATCAGAATCTGAATTATTAAGATGTTTATTGTAGTTGTTAATGATTGCTTCATATGAGGTCTCAAAATCTGCACCATTGTCATCATCTAACAATTTAAGAATGCCCTCAGCTGCTATCTTTCCTTCTACAAGTGCTCCTGTAACATACTTTTGAGGAGCGCCACCTGCCACATCACCAGCTGCATAAAGCCCCTTAACTGTTGTGGCTCTGTCATCGTCAATCCAGTAGCCGCTTGCTGTATGACCGCCTACAATGTATGGCTCAGTGCCTTCTATTTCTACATTTTGCTCAGCAGGACCCTGACCACCTTCTATCCATTTAAGGGTCTGAGAAGGAGCCATATTCAGGTATGCCTTGTATAAATCCTCCTGTTGTTCATTTGAAATCTCATCAGTTTTTAAATAGCAAGGTCCACGGCCTTCCATATTTTCCACAGTGGTGCCATAAACTCTCTCACATGTAGCCACACCGTATTTAGTCTCATATATCTGACCTACACCATTCATCTGCTTTGCTCTAACACCCTGAGCGATTGTGCCAGTTGGTGCTATAGTATCCTTGCATCTAAGGGCAATAAAGCGCATCTCAAGGGTGGTCATTTCTGCGCCTGCATTAATGCCCATGGCGTATCCTGCCCCAGTGTTAAATGGTGGGTACCACATCTTATGTCTAGAAAAGCCAGGATTATTTGTTCTGTATAAACCAGCGGCGCCACCTGTTGCCATCAAAACTGCCTTAGCCTTAATCACATAGGCCTTCTCATCATTTACATCAAATCCAACAGCACCAAGAACTCTATTTTCCTTTACCAGCAAATCAGTGATATTGATATGATTAATTATGCTGACATTTTTTGAATCCTTTGCCATCTTAGCAAGTATAGGCTTAATGTTTTCTCCGTTTATTTTTATATTTCTATTTCCTCTGGTAACATAATCACCATTCTCATCCTTGAGAATTACAAGTCCGTTATCCTCAAGGGTTTTGGTGGCCTCATTAAGTCCTTCTGAAATAGATAAAAGCAAATCTTCTCTGACTATTCCCTTTGCATCATTCTTGCAGTAGTCCACATAATCCTGTGGCACTCGCCCCTTAGTAATGTATGCATTAATTGCATTTACACCTGCAGCAAGGCAACCACTGCGCTTGATATTCGCCTTTTCAGCAATAAGTACCTTATATTTGCCATTCTGACCTAGAATATAGGCGCCATAGCATCCTGCAGTACCTCCGCCGATTATAAGTACATCAGTATTTAATTCTTCTACTGTAATATTTTTGCCCATTAAAACTCCTATTAAATAACAATTGCTTCCTCTGCAATTGAACTGTTAATTAAAAGAGATACTTCGTCATTTGTAACTACATACAATCTGTATATGAATACAAAAACTTCCTCTCCAATTTCCACAGCAGGATCATTAATGCTTCTAACAGCAGAAATGAGATTGCCGTGAATTCTTGTTTTTACCTCCAGATTGCTTCCTCTGAATATAATGTCTTCGACAATTGCTTCCTCTGCAGATTTTTCAAACTGAAGACTTTCGCCTTTTTTGAAAATACTTACAAATTCTGGTCTGATAAAAGATGTCTGACTCTCATCTTCCTTTTCAAAGCACTTGAATTCATCGAAGTTTTGAACCTCAGTTGACTGTCCAATGAACTGAGCTACAAATGGTGTAGCTGGATTCTTATAAAGCTCCTGAGGTGTGCCAGTCTGCTCCACTCTACCCTGATTTGTAACTATGATTTCATCAGCTACTTCTATGGCTTCATCCTGATCATGAGTTACAAAAATACTTGTAATGTTAAGCTTTGTAATCATCTGTCTAAGCCATGAACGAAGCTCCAGACGTACCTTTGCATCGATTGCTGCAAAAGGCTCATCCAAAAGCAATATCTGAGGATTTGGAGCAAGAGCTCTAGCAAATGCCACTCTCTGTCTCTGACCACCAGAAAGCTGACTTGGAAATCTTTTTTCAAGTCCAGAACAACCGATTAATTCTAGCAATTCTGTTACTCGCTCTTTTATCTCATTTTCTGGAGTCTTTTTAACCCTAAGACCAAATGCGATATTGTCATATACAGTCATGTATCTAAAAAGTGCGTAGCTCTGAAATACAAAGCCAATTCCTCTCTCACTTCCTGGAACGTCATTTACAACTTTCCCATCGATGACTATTTCTCCTGAATCAGGATTCTCAAGACCAGCAATCATTCTAAGGATTGTTGTCTTGCCACTTCCTGATGGACCAAGCAATGCTACAAGCTTGCCCTTTTCGATAGAAATATTAATATCCTTTGAAGCATGAAATTTTTTAAAATGCTTATTTATATCATGAAGCTCTACGTATGCCATAATTTATCCACCCTTTACTTATTTAAATCCAACTCCTTCTTGCCTTTCTTTTCAATTACAAGACGAAGTATCAATACAACGATTGCCAGTACAACTAAAATTGAAGAAGCTGCAAAAGCTCCTGTGAAATCATATCCCTGATACAAAAGCTCAATGTACAGTGGAAGTGTGTTGGTCTTGCCTCTCAAGTGTCCTGAGAGAACAGATACTGCGCCAAACTCTCCCATGGCTCTTGCCGTACAAAGAACCACGCCATATAGTAAAGCCCACTTAATATGAGGAAATGTTACTTTCTTGAAAATATGAAAAGTACCTGCTCCCATTAATGCAGCTGCCTCCTCCTCATCACTTCCCTGGGCTGTTAGAACCGGAATCAACTCGCGAGAAATAAATGGGAAAGTAACAAATATTGTTGCAAGGACAATACCAGGAACTGCAAATATAATCTGTATTCCATAGGAATCTAAAATCGGATATAAGAAACTCTGTCTTCCAAATGTAAGAACGTATATAAGACCTGCTATAATCGGAGATACGGTTACAGGCAAATCAATAAATGTGGATAAAAGCTTCTTTCCTTTAAATGCATATTTTGTTATAAGCCATGCCGCAGCAATACCAAAAAGTGTATTGATTACAACAGCAAAAAGTGTAGCCTCCAAAGTAAGTAATGCGGCCTTAATTGCATATTCATCAGTAACCGCATTTATATATTCAGAGATTCCATATCTAAATGCTGTTACCAAAATATAGATTAGAGGCAAAATCAAAAATATACCTAAAAACAGAAAGCTTATAATGATTAAAATTGTTTTTAGTGCTTTGTTTTCTTTTCTAAGCTCCATTTCTTCACCTCCTATGCAAGTCCATTAACTCTTCTTGAAACAATGCTTTGGACTATGGCATTTATCAATAGAATAACCACCGCTATAGCAAGCATTACAAGAGCTATTGATGTAGCTGCTGAATAATCATATTCCTGTAGCTCTGACATAATGAGAAGTGGTGCTATCTCGGTTTCATAAGGAGTATTTCCTGCTATAAATACAACACTTCCGTACTCCCCAATACTTCTCGCAAATGCAAGTGTAAATCCTGAAATAATTGCTGGTAGTATTTCAGGGAAAATAACCTTGAAAAATGTAGTCCTAGAATTGGCACCAAGAATAAATGCTGCCTCCTCATATTGAATGTCTATTTTTTCTAATACCGGCTGCACGCTTCGCACTACAAATGGTATTCCTATAAAAATAAGGGCTATTGTAATACCTATTCTTGTGTAGGCAATCTTTACTCCAAATAGCTTGTAAAATATACTTCCCACCCAGCCATTAGTGGTTGTAAGGTGTGTCAGAGAAATACCTGCTACCGCTGTTGGCAAAGCAAATGGAAGTTCAATTATTCCATCAATAAATCTCTTGCCCTTGAAGTCATATCTCACTAAAACAAATGCCAATATAAGTCCCATTACAACATTTATTAACGATGCTATAAAAGCAGTGGAAATGCTGACAAAATATCCAGATAGCACCCTGGGTCTTGTTACCGTATATACGAATTCCGAAAAGCTCAACTTTGCAGAAAAGACTACAAGTGAACAAAGTGGAATCAACACTACAATGCTAAGTATTGTTAACGTTATTCCTAATGAAATTCCAAAACCCGGTATTACACTTTTTCTCTTTTTCATTCTTCTAGTCCTCTCTACAAAATTTTGGAATGGGGATTTCCCATTCCAAAATGTTTTACTGTTTACTGTTCATAAATGCTGTCGAAGTTAGCTCCGTCAGCGAAGTGATCTGCTCTAGCCTTAGCCCAACCACCAAAGTGGTTGATATCTGTAAGTGAAATGTTGTCATTAATCCACTTACCATCAGCAGGAACCTCTGTAATAGTATTTGATGAATCAGATGATACATACTTGTCATAGATTGATTTTGTGCTAGGTCTGTAGTAATTCTGTGCCTCAATCTCCTGAGCCTCATCTGAGTACAAGTAGCTTAAGTACTCTGTAGCCACATCTGTTGTTCCGTGCTTCTTAGCAACTTCATCAACTACTGCAACAGTTGGCTGGCAAAGAATAGATACTGAAGGAACTACGATTTCATACTCTCCTGGATACTCCTGAAGTGAAAGGAATGCCTCATTCTCCCATGCAATAAGTACATCACCCTGTTTGTTCTCAACAAATGATGTTGTTGCACCTCTTGCTCCAGAATCGAGTACTACTACATTGGCATAAAGTTGCTTGATAGAATCAAGGATTTCCTCTTCGCTCTGACCCTGCTGCTCAAAATAATACCAAGCTGCAAGATAGTTCCACATAGCACCACCTGATGTCTTTGGATTTGGAGTAATAACTCCTACATCACTTCTAATCAAGTCATCCCAGTCATAAATCTCCTTTGGATTTCCAGAACGAACTAAGAATACGATTGTTGATGTGTAAGGTGAGCTATCTACATCGAACTCAGATGTGAATCCATCATCAATAAGTCCTGCATCAGCTACTACCTGAACATCTCCCTCAAGTGCAAGTGTAACAACATCTGCCTCAAGTCCATTTGCTACCTCAAGTGCCTGCTTACCTGAACCACCGTGTGACTGTGTGATTTCAACTTTCTGTCCAAACTCTTCTTCATAGTGCTTTGCAAATAACTCATTGTATGATGCATAAAGCTCTCTTGTTGGATCGTAGGAAACATTTGTTAATTCAATAACTCCATTTGAAGAACTTCCCTCATTTTCCTTTGCAGAAGATGTTTTACCACAACCAGTAACCACCGATGCCGCAAGTGTTAAGACTAACCCTAGTGTAATTACTTTCTTCATTTCCATTACCTCCGTTAAATATAAAACATACATACCTAATAGGTTAGTAGGTATATTAACAGAACTAATATTGCTGCACAATCCCCTACGTTCAAGGAAAAAATTAGTGCTAGTTATAGGTGAATTCTATAACTAGCACTAATGCTTTAAATACTATTTTTAATTGCTTTTATGGTTTTGTCTAAATCGTCCTGAGAATGGGCATCTGATACAAACATGGCTTCAAATTGACTAGGTGCTACATAAACGCCATTTTCAAGCATTTTCCTAAAGTATGCAGCAAACTTTTTCGTATCACATTTAAGCACATCGCTGTAAGAAGCCACACCTCCATCAGTGAAAAAAGGAGAAAGCAAAGACCCTACTCTATTGACTGTTACCCCCAGTTCCTTGTAGGTGGCTTCTAGCTTAGAAGCAAATTCGTCTATACGAATATATATATCCTTATCATTTTTAAGTGCCTTAAGTTGCTCTATTCCAGCAGTAACTGCTATTGGATTACCTGAAAGAGTTCCTGCCTGGTAAACACTGCCGACAGGTGCCACCACATCCATAATCTCTGATGTGGAAACATAGGCTGCAAGTGGCATTCCGCCGCCTACAATCTTGCCAAAAGTAATCATATCTGGCTGTATTCCATAGTACTCACTGGCACCACCGTATGCCAGTCTAAATCCTGTAATTACCTCATCGAATATAAGTAAGCTGCCATTGTCTTTTGTAATCTGGCGAAGGAACTCAAGAAATCCCTCCTTAGGTGGGACAACACCCATATTAGCACTGACAGGCTCCACTATAACAGCAGCTATCTGTCCCTTATTAGCCTCAAACAACGCCTCTACCGAAGCCCTGTCGTTATAATCAGCAAGAAGTGTGGTGGCTGTATATCCCTTTGGAACACCTGCCGAATCTGGATTGGATTCGGTCAATAATCCAGAACCTGCGGTAACAAGAAGACCATCACTGTGGCCATGGTAATTACCTCTAAATTTGATTATCTTATCTCTTTTGGTGTAGCCTCGAGCCACTCTTATAGCACTCATAACAGCCTCTGTACCAGAATTAACAAGTCTAACCTTGTCCATAAATGGCACTGCCTCAAGGATAAGCTTCGCAAGAACTGTCTCCTTTTCTGTAGGAGCTCCGTAAGAAAGACCATTCTCACAAGCTGCCTTTACCGCATCAATCACTGGCTGATAGGCATGTCCTAGTATCATAGGACCCCAGGAACATACATAGTCTATATATTCACCGCCATCTTCATCAAAGATATGGCTGCCCTTTGCATGATTTATAAATAGGGGATTTCTATCAACAGCCCTAAATGCTCTGACAGGAGAATTAACACCTCCTGGTATCACAGTTTTTGCATCATCAAATAAAGTCTCAGATTTGTTACCCATCTTAAGCATCCTCTTCTTCCAAAAACTTAGCTACATCAAGAGCATGATATGTGATAATCCTATCAGCACCAGCTCTCTTCATTGCTATCATATTCTCAAGGACAATTCTCTTTTCATCAATCCAGCCATTGGCAGCAGCTGCCTTAACCATTGAGTACTCGCCACTTACATTGTAAGTGATAAAAGGAACATCAAAACACTCTCTTGCCTCTTTCATAATATCAAGATATGCAAGAGCAGGCTTTACGATAATCATATCTGCTCCCTCTTCCAAATCATCCTCTATCTCGCGCATAGCCTCACGACCATTTGCCGGATCCATCTGGTATGACTTTCTGTCTCCAAAATGAGGAGCAGAACCAGCTGCATCTCTAAATGGTCCATAGTAACCTGAAGCAAATTTAGCACTGTAGCTAAGGATTGGTGTATTGATAAATGAAGCCTCATCAAGAGCAGCTCTAATAGCGGCAACTCTGCCATCCATCATATCAGAAGGAGCCACAATATCAGCTCCAGCCTTAGCCATTGAAACTGCCATCTTTGCAAGAAGTGGCAAGGTCTCGTCATTTAATATATGCCCCTCACATACTAGTCCGCAGTGACCATGAGAAGTATATTCACAGAGACAAACATCCGCAATTACGATTAAAGTAGGATATTTTTCTTTTATGTGTCTTATGCATCTTTGTGTGATGCCATTGTCATCGTAAGCTCCTGTTCCTTTTTCATCCTTGTGCTTTGGAATTCCAAAAAGTAAAACAGCAGGGATTTTGGCAGCAGTAACTCTATCCAGTTCCTCATCAATCCTATCTAGAGAATACTGATATATACCTGGCATAGATGGAACCTCATTTTTTATTCCATCCCCCTCTGCCACAAACATAGGATAAATCAAATCCTTAACACTTACTTCGTGCTCCCTAACGAAGCTTCTCATCTCTTTTGTCTGTCTTAGTCTTCTAAATCGTCTCATTTTCCACTTCCTGCATCTTATTTAAAACATTTATAAAGCTCTCAAATTCATCAGAAGAAGCAACATCTCTATACTTGTAAACAAAGTGTTCAAAGTCTTCCTTTCGCGATTTCTTCATTGCTTCAAAAGCCTCTCTGTTATTATGAAATGTTAAATCTTTTAGTAAAGAATCCATCTCATCTTCTATGATTGCTTCTCCGCTTTCTTTTTCCTTTGATTTAAGTTTATTATTTTCTTTTGCTATAGCTGTAAAATCATCAATTGAAATCAGCTGACTCCCTTTAATATTTACAACATCCTCATCTATATCTCTTGGAACTGCTAAGTCTACAAAAAGTATCTTTTTTTCACCTAACCCAAGTTTCTTTAGAGCTCCATAGGTGATGGTATAGTGAGGACCTCTAGTAGCTGATACAATCACATCCATATCCTTAACATAATCATATCTTTCTGAATAAGGAATGGACTTGGCATTAGGATTGCTGATGTGATGAATATGCTTTGTAGCATATATCTCGCAATCACCGTAGGACAACAAATTCAAAAGCACCTTGTTGCCTGTATCCCCAGTAGCTCCCATTATCATGACCTTTTTCTTGCCACGCTTATAGTTATGAATTTTAGTGGCCGCAAGAGATGCTATGGACACTGAGGTCTTAGAAAGCTTTGTCCTTGTCTTTATTTTCTTGGCGCAACTAATGGCCGCCTGGAAGATAGTATTTAATTCATAATTCGTATATCCGTTATCCTTAGAAAAAGAATAGGCAGTTTTAATCTGACCTAGTATCTCATCCTCTCCAAGAACCATGGAATCAAAACCAGCTGTAACATGAAATAGATGAGAAACCGCTCCATTTCCATCAAAGAATAAAAGCTGTTCCTTAAGCTCATCTATATCCACCCCAGCCATATCAGCCCAAACAGATATAACCTTCGATGCCTTACCAACACCATATATCTCACATCTGTTGCAAGTATTTAGATATACAATCTGCTCGAAGCCTATTTCCTTTAATCTCTCTAATAGTAATATTCTCTTTTCATCATCAAAAGAAAGCTTCTCCCTAAACTCAGCCATAGCCTTCTTATGATTCAACGAAACTACAAACATAACATTTTCCTCTATACATAAAAACAAACTCCATCATCAGATAAAGTTTGTTTTTACTATAATTATAATTACCTACATGGTCAATAGGATTTATCTATTTAGTTATCTTGCCGTAGCACTCTGGTCTGCGGTCTCTAAAGATGCCCCAGCTCATTCGATTAACTGCGATTTCGTCTAAATCGTAGGTGTGAAGGAGTATTTCTTCCTTGTCGCGGGATGCATCGGCAACAATATCTCCTGTTTCATCTGTCATGAATGAACTGCCGTAAAAATTAAGGCTAGAGGACTGGCCTCCATTTTCCTTGGAAGGAGTAACCTCCTCAAGGCCGATGCGGTTGGCTGCAATAACAGGCATCAGATTGCTTCCAGCATGTCCCTGCATGCATCTTCTCCAATGAGGCATGCTGTCGCACTCGATAATAGGCTCGCTTCCGATTGCAGTTGGGTAAAATAGAAGCTCTGCTCCCTGAAGAGCCATACAGCGAGCTGTCTCAGGAAACCACTGATCCCAGCAAATGCCCACACCGATTTTGCCATACCTAGTATCCCATACCTTAAAACCAGTATTGCCAGGTGTGAAATAGAATTTCTCCTGATAGAAATGGTCATCAGGAATATGGGTCTTTCTGTATACTCCAAGAACTGCACCATCAGCGTCTATGATAGCCACACTATTATAGAGTACATTTCCATCTTTTTCGTAGAAGCTAACAGGAATAACTACTGACAATTCCTTTGCCACAGCCTGAAAATGTTTTACAGCATCATTTTCTTCCACTGATTTTGCAAAATCATAATACTCATACTGGCGCTCTTGGCAGAAATACTGTCGCTCGAAAAGCTCTGGGAGAAGAATAATCTGAGCCCCCTCACTGGCTGCCTTTCTTACCATGGCATCCGCCTTTTCGATATTCTCTTTTACGATTTTGGTGCAGCTCATCTGAATAGCTGCTACAGTAATTTTTCTCATAATTAACTCCAAATCTACGATTAACAGTTACATTCTGGTATCTGCTGTGTTATGCAGTGAATATTGCCACCGCCAACAATTATATCTCTTGCATAAATAGGATAAACCCTCCTGGTTGGAAAAAGCTTACCTAAAATATCTACTGCCACCTTGTCATTCTCATCTGAAAACTGAGGCACTATCACACCGCCATTTGAAATGTAAAAATTCACATAGGATGCAGCGAGTCGCTCTCCTACCTCTCTAACATCTTCACCATCTTCAAATTCGTAACCCTTAAGCTCTTCTTCAGTAATACAAACTGGCTGCTTTGGAATAGGAAGCTTGTGAACGGTAAAATGTCTGCCCTTAGCATCCACCTCATTCTCCAAAACATCAAGACAAGCCTTACTCATGTCATACTGTGGGTCTGACCTGTCATCAGTCCAGGCTAGCACCACCTCTGCTGGTCCTGTAAAAGCACATACATTATCCACATGCTCATTGGTCTCATCATTATATATTCCACTAGGAAGCCAGATGACTTTTGTAGCTCCTAGGTATTCGCATAATTTGTCGGTGATTTCATCCTTGCTCATCTTAGGATTGCGCCCCTTACTAAGTAAGCAAGCTTCTGTAACAAGTATAGTGCCCTCACCATCTGAATGGATACTACCGCCTTCTAATACAAAAGGATGAGCATCATAGATATCCATTTCAAGGGCCTGACATATAGCGCCAGCTGCCTCGTCATCCCTCTGCCAGTGGGCGTATAGTCCATCGTACTCACCGCCCCAGGCATTGAACTGCCAGTCAATCCCTCTGACACAATTACCATCTACAACGCAGGTTGGTCCCACGTCTCTGGCCCAAGCATCATCTGTTTGAATCAAAAGAGGTATTACATTATCATTTCCTGAAAACGCCTCCTCCACCTGATGAATATGCTCCTCATCAGCAAGCATCCATAGTTTTTCACTTTCGGATATAGCCGTAGCTACCTCAGTAAAAACCTTTTTAGCTGCCCTGCCCTCATAAGGCCAAGAGCCAGGTCGTACTGGCCAAATCATCACGCAGCCTCTGTGAGAATCATACTCTGCCGGCATATGAAATTTATCATTTCTAGGTGTCGTCTTTAATTTCATGATTCGTATTTACGATAATCGATTTTTAAAATCCTCGTATCCAAACTTCTTTATTAATTCTAGACTGCCATCTGCCTTCAGCAGGTAAATGCTAGGCAATGGAATTCCATTAAATGTATTATTCTTAACCATTGAATAGATAGCCATATCTTCAAACACAAGTCTATCTCCTACTTTAATCTCATGGTCAAAAGAATAATCTCCTATAATATCTCCAGCCAGACAAGTATAGGAACTAAGCCTATATTCAAAAGGCTTCTCCCCCCACTGACCTGAATCCATAAGTGGTGGACGATATGGCATCTCTAAAACATCAGGCATATGACAAGCTGCCGAACCGTCCAAAATCAATGTCTTAATATCATTATCTACGATATCTAAAACCTCAGTCACAAAATATCCTGCATCAAGAGCAATTGCCTCACCAGGCTCCAAATACACCTGCAGGTCATAAGTGGTCTTAACATGCTTAATCAGAGAAATAAGTTTGTCAACATCATAGTCAGCTCTACTTATATGATGACCGCCTCCCATATTAAGCCATTTCATCTGTGGTAGATAATCTCCAAACTTTTCTTCAAAGGCAGAAAGTGTGGTCTCTAAGTCGTCGGAATTCTGCTCGCAAAGTGTGTGAAAATGAAGTCCTGTAACCCCATCTAAAACAGTAGAATCAGCCTCAAGTGCCTCCTTCAGCTTAACTGCAGTAACACCAAGTCTCGAACCCTTGGCACATGGGTCATAGATAGCATGGTCCTTCTGGGTAGACATCTCAGGATTAACACGAAGTCCTATCTCCACCCCATTGTCCAGGCACAGATTTTTATATTTCATAAGCTGAGCCGAAGAATTAAAGATTATATGGTCACAAATCTGAACAAGCTCTGCCATATCCGCTTCCTTGTAAGCAGGAGCAAAAACATGATTTTCCTTGCCCATCTCCTCCTTGCCAAGGCGGGCTTCGTAAATTCCGCTGGCAGTAGTGCCAGCAAGAAATTTTCCAATCAATGGGTATACAGCAAAATTGGAAAACGCCTTTTGTGCAAGCAAAATCTTGCATCCAGCCTCAGTCTGAACTCGCTCTAAAACCCTTAGATTTTCAATTAATTTCCCCCCATCTATAACATAAGATGGAGTCTCAACTTTTGAAATAAACATCTCTACCTCAGTCAAATAATTAATCAACAAGCACTGGATTCTCTACAACCTGCCATGGCAAGCCCCACTTATTAAGTGCCTCCATGTATGGATCTGGATCGAACTCATCAGTTGTAAATACACCTGGATTCTTCCACTGTCCTGTAACAACCATCATTGCACCAATCATAGCTGGAACACCTGTTGTATAGGAAATTGCCTGTGAGCCAACCTCCTTGTAGCACTCCTGATGATCGCATACATTATAAATGTAAATAGAGCGCTCCTTACCATCCTTGATACCTGTAAAGATACAACCAATATTTGTCTTACCAACAGTTCTAGGACCAAGTGATGCTGGATCTGGAAGAAGTGCCTTTAAAAACTGAATTGGAACAATTTCCTGCCCATTGAAATTGATTGGAGTTGTAGAAAGCATACCAACATTCTCAAGACAATTCATATGAGTAAGGTAGCTCTGACCAAAGGTCATAAAGAAACGAATTCTCTTAACCTCTGGCATATTGCGGCCGAGGGCCTCAATTTCCTCATGATGAAGAAGATACATATCCTTCTTGCCCACTCCCTCAAAATCGTATTCTCTCTTAATGCTCATGGCTGGGATCTCAACCCACTTACCATTTTCCATATATGAACCAGGTGCTGAAACCTCACGAAGATTAATCTCTGGGTTAAAGTTTGTTGCAAATGGATAACCGTGGTCTCCACCATTGCAATCCAGAATGTCTATTGTATGAATCTCATCAAAATAATGCTTCTTAGCATAGGCTGCAAATACTGATGTAACACCAGGATCAAAGCCTGTTCCTAAAAGCGCAGTAAGTCCTGCATTTTTAAATTTATCCTCATAAGCCCACTGCCAGCTGTAATCAAAATATGCTGAAAATCCTAAATCCTTGCATCTCTTCTCATAGATTGCTCTCCACTGAGGGTCGTCAGTATCCTCTGGCTCATAGTTTGCAGTATCGATATAATCAACTCCGGCTGCAAGGCATGCATCCATGATTGTAAGATCCTGATAAGGAAGTGCCACATTAAGCACAGCATCAGGAGCATAATCCTTAATAAGCTTTGTAAGAGCATCAACATCATCTGCATCAATCTGAGCTGTCTTAATAACAGTCTTTGTTGTGCCCTGAAGCTTTTCTTTCATTGCCTCACACTTAGAGACCGTTCTGCTTGCGATCATGATTTCTTCGAAAACGTCGCTATTCTGGCAGCACTTTGAAATTGCAACCTGTGCTACGCCACCACATCCAATAATTAATAATCTTGCCATTTTATACTCTCCTATTTAAACTTCTTTCTTTGCTGCTTTTTCTTCTTCAACAAGTAAATCCTCCACATACTTAGGCAGCATAAAAGCTCCCTTATGGAGATTGGTTGTGTAATACCATGTCTTTATATCTCTGGCCTTCCACCTCTTAGCATTTAAATCCTTAAGTGGATGATATTTCTTAGAGGCAAATCCAAACATCCAATATCCTGATGGACAAGTTGGAATATGGGCCTGATATACTCTGTTAATTGGAAAACTCTTATAAGCCTTGCGATGCATGGCTCTAAAAGCTTCCTCATCCTCGTCGTAGAATGGACTACCATGCTGATAAACCATGATGCCATCCTCCTTTAGGGCTCTGTAACAGCTACCGTAAAATTCTCTTGTAAAAAGACCTTCTGCGTAACCAAACGGGTCAGTTGTATCATTTATAATCAAGTCATATTTGTCAGTGCATCGACGAAGAAACCTCAGACCATCCATATGAGAAACAGTTACCCTCTCATCGTCAAAGCCCTTAGCTGTCTCAGGGAAAAACTGCTTACTTATCTCAAGGAACATCTCATCCTGCTCTACCACATCGATGTGCTCAATCTCTGGATACTCTGTGAGAACTCTAGCCACTCCACCATCGCCTCCACCGATGATAAGCACATTCTTTACATTTGGATGAACAGCCATAGGCACATGAACAATCATCTCGTTATAGATAAACTCATCTGCATCTGAAAAAATGATTTCACCATCTAGAACAATCATCTTTCCAAGCTCCTTGGTTTCAAAGACATCTATACGCTGATATTCGCTTTGTGCACTATAGAGCTGCTTGTTGACACGAATGCTAGTTTTAACATCCTCAGTCTCTAATTGTGAAAACCAAAAATCCATCATCTAATCACACTTATGAGCTCAACTGTAGGGTCCTTTGTGCCCTGTAAGCTACATCCCTTTTCCTTTGCAAATTCAATATAATCAATAATTTCCGTAGTGATTCTCTCTCCAGGAGTAAGAATAGGTATTCCTGGTGGATAACACATAACAAGCTCTGCGCAGATTTTTCCGTCAGTCTGCTCAAGAGGGAGCTGTACTTTATCTGCGTAAAATGCCTGCTGAGGAGTCATCACGTTCTCCGGTTGAATAAATTCTCCGCAATATAAATTGCTAGAATCCTTCTCATAGAGACGCTTTATATCCTCAAGCGCTCCTACAAGTCGCTCAATATCCTGAATTCTATCTCCTATTGAAATGTAAGCTAGGATATTTCCAATGTCGCCAAACTCTATTTGAATGTCATATTCATCTCTAAGTAAATCGTAAACCTCAATACCGGTAAGACCAATTCCCTGAGTGTATATTGAAAGTTTTGTTACATCAAAATCGTAAACGCTATCTCCGTCAATCAACTCCTTACCATATGCATAGAAGCCCCCGATTTCATTTATCTCATTTCTGGCGTACTCTGCCATATGAGCAACTCTCTCAAAAGACTCCTGACCTCTAAGAGCAAGATTTCTTCTAGACAAATCAAGGCTTGATAAAAGCAAATAAGATGCACTAGTGGTCTGAGTTAAATTAATAATTTGACGAACATATTCTGCATCCATGTCTGGCCCGCAAAGTAAAATGGAACTCTGTGTCAAAGAACCTCCGGACTTGTGCATGGAAACTGCCGCCATATCAGCCCCTGCCGCCATACCAGAAATTGGAAGCTTGTCACTAAAATAAAGATGTGTTCCATGAGCCTCATCTACAAGCACCTTCATGCCTCGCTCATGTGCAAGCTTTACAATCTCTGTAAGGTTAGAACAGATTCCATAATATGTAGGATTGTTAATGAATATAGCCTTGGCATCAGGATTGGCATCCATCACGCGTCTGACCTCATCCACCTCAACTCCTAGAGCAATACCTATCTCTGGATTAACTTTTACCTCAACATATACTGGAACCGCACCACAAAGCACCAAGGCATTGATTACACTCTTGTGCACATTTCTTGGAATGAGAATCTTGTCCCCAGCCTTACATACAGAAAGAATCATTGTCTGAACTGAGCTTGTGGTTCCATTTACCATAAGAAAAGCATTAGCCGCTCCAAAAGCATCTGCTGTAAGCTCCTCAGCCTCCTTAATAACAGAAATAGGGTGTCCCAAATTGTCCAGAGGTTTCATAGAATTAACATCCAGGCCAACACACTGTTTGCCAAGTAATTCTACGAGCTCCGGGTTGCCACGGCCACGCTTGTGACCAGGTACATCAAATGGGACCACCCTTCTTCTTTTAAAACGCTCCAATGCCTCGCATATTGGAGCTGCCTTTTGTTCATATTTTTTCACTAAATTGACCCCTTTTAACACTAAAAAATGCAAGTAAAAGTATACTTTGCACGGGGTTTCATGTCAATTGTTGTTCATATTTAGAATATATTATCACTTAATATATCTATCCTCCCTCAAAATCTATATTAATCCAAGCTAGCTATAATCGCTTCTAGGTTTGAAATCTGTGCGTTGCACTCATCTATCATATGCCTCAACTTGTTAACAGCATTTTGTATATCCTGCTGCAGGCTAACCACTTCATTCAATCTACCTGATGTGCTTTGAACCATTACCGCCTGCCTCTGTTGCATTTCATCATTAAGTTGTCCTGTCCATGCACCAGAACCCGCTGAATCATGAACACTTTCTCTTCTATTAGTGAAATCTATTTCGTTATACTTACTCCTTATACGTTCACTCCTAGATAACAAATCAGAAATATTCCTCTGATACTCGCTGATTCGTCCTCTTAATCTACCTATTTCTGCTCTTAAATCACTTTTTCTTCCCACACTACAACTCCCTACTGCATATAATGCAATGCATCTGCTGACGCTTGATCAGCATTTATCAACGACTGCTTCAGTTTATCTAACGACTCCGGCAAAATACACCCAGAATGTGTTCTGTGTTTATTCACCAAATGATTTAACTCTTCAGAATTATCTTCTAATAATTCCATTATACTTGTGCTTTTATTCAATGTCGGCTCAGATACCTCGGCAGC